>CAVALB010000034.1:0-25930 GCA_963589345.1 uncultured Selenomonadales bacterium
CATGTGCCATACTGATACCTCTTTTCGATTGATAATATCAGTATAGCAGAAAACCATAAATATAGCTAGTTATTTAATTTTTAGTGTACTAGTCGGACTTTTGGTTGGTGTTTGGATCATTGGCGGTACGCTTCCGACACTGATCTATTATGGATTAAAGATTATTGCACCTTCTGCACTTGTACCGCTTACATTTTTATTGTGTGCGACCACTTCGGTATTTACAGGTACATCGTACGGAAGAATCGCAACCATGGGTCTGGCAATGTACGGAATCGGTGTGAACATGGGAATAAGCCCTGCACTGATCGCCGGTGCGGTTGTTTCAGGATCCTATTTCGGTGATAAGATGTCACCGATGTCAGATACAACAAACTTAGCTCCGGCAATGGCCGGCACGGATCTGTATTCTCATATAGGTTCGATGTTTTATTCAACAATTCCGGCAACATTGGTAACGCTGGTACTGTACATGATATTGGGGCATACAGGAAGCGAAAATGCAGACGTATCATCGGTACAGTTGATCCAGGATACGCTGCTTGCTCATTTTCATATCAATCTGGTTTGTATGATTCCGCTTGTGTTAATTCTTGTTTTATCTGCAGTCCGTGTCCCTGCAATTCTTGCAATGGGATCAACGATTGTAGTAAGTATTATTCTGGCAGTCGTTACACAGGGAGCAAATATCTCGGATGTTATGAGTTCAGCTATGAACGGTTATGTATCGGATACGGGCGTTGCCATGGTTGATACGATCTTAAGCAGAGGCGGAGCAAAATCAATGATCGGCACCATCAGTATTATTTTCTTTGCAAGCCTTATGGCAGCAGCACTTCAGGCTGCAGGCATTATTGAAGTATTGATGGATCATGTGTTGAAACGTGTGATTCATTCAAGAAAAAGTCTGATCATTTCGACTCTGGTATATGCATATGTGATGTTGCTTATGACAGGAAATCAGGTGATGGGAATCATTATTCCGGGAAAGACAATGGCAGGTCTGTATGATGATCTGAATGTCAATCGCAAGGTGCTTTCCAGAACACTTGAGGATTCTGCAACGATCGGCTCGGTACTTGTTCCGTGGGGAACAGGCGCAGCTTATGTATTAGGCGTGCTGGGATGCTCACTTTCTTATATACCCTTTGCATTCCTGTGCTACATCGTACCGGTATTTTCAATGATTCTGGCATTTACGGGAATCGGAATATGGGATTCAGAGGGAAAACCGGTATGGAAAAAAACAAAGGGGGATTGTATGCAATGCGAATCGCAATATTAGGAGCTGGAGCGATGGGAAGCCTGATCGGGGCTTTCCTTCAGAAAAGCGGAGAAGATGTACTTTTGGTTGATCCTTATGAGGAACATATGAAAAAAATCCGTACGGATGGATTGACGCTTCACTTAAATGACAACGAAGAAATTGTCAAAATGAATACGGTGACGAGTGCGAAAGGGCAGAAACCTGTGGATCTTTTGATCGTATTGGTCAAAGGAAATTATACGGATCATGCACTAAAAGGAGCAAAAGAGCTGATTGGAAAAGACACTTATCTGCTTACACTGCAGAATGGTATCGGAAACAGTGAGGTGTTAAGAAACTATGTCTCCGATGAACATGTGCTTAAGGGTGTCATGAAGATCGCCAGCCGGATGGAAGCACCGGGAGTGATCGCCAGCCGGACTATGGCCGGTGTACCGGCATTGTTTTTAGGCTGCGAATGTCAGGATGAAAAAGCGATTGAGGTTGTGAAAACGCTGGAGGCAGATTTTCAGTCTGTTGATGTTTGTGCCCTGTACAAAGAGGATATTGATTTTTACATCTGGTCAAAGGCAGTTAATAATATTGCTGTAAATTGTGCCTGCGGTATCGCAAGAACCAACATAAAAGACTTTTTATCCACAGAGGACGGATGGAAGATCCTAAAAGGCTGTGTCAGTGAAGTGGTAGCGGTTGCAAATGCAAAGGGTATTCCGTTAGAGAACGATGCAGTGATAAAAACAATTAAGGAAAATACGATTCCGAAGATCGGAAGCCATCTTCCATCCTCGGCACAAGATATGAAAGCACAGAAAAATACAGAAATCGATACCTTAAATGGTGCGATCGTATGTATGGGAGAGCAGTTGCAGATTTCGACACCGTGCAATGCGTTTATCCTGCATTTTGTGAAAGTGATTGAGGCAAATTACGATAATCAATTCTAAGGTAGGTAGAACAATGGAGATTAGATTTTCAGAAAGAACAAAAAACAGCATTCCCAGTCTGATTCGTGAGGTTGGTATACGCGGATCAAAAATTCCGGGATTTATCTCATTTGCCTTGGGAAATCCATGTTCAGAGGCAATTCCACAGGAAAAGATAAGAGAGTTGGCAGATCAGGTGCTGACCGAGGAGCCAATGAAGGTTCTGCAGTATGGCGCGGCCAAAGGAAATCCGGATTTTTCGGCACAGATTGTAGAAAAGCTGACAAAGGAAATGGGATTTTCGGCAGAGGAGAATGATATTTTAATTGTATCGGGATCACAACAGGGACTCGATATGATGCCGCGTGTATTGTGTAATGATGGTGAGGGCGTCTATGTGGATGAGTTTGTGTTTACAGGTGCGCTCAATGCGATGAAAAATATGGGTGCCGTACCGATTGGAATTCCGATGGATGAGCACGGAATGATACCGGAAGAGCTTGAAAAAGCGGCAAAGACCGGAAAAGGAAACTATATTTACTTAATTCCGAATTTTCACAATCCGACAGGGATTACGATGCCGACAGAGCGGAGAAAAAAGATTTACGATATTGCAAAGCGATACGGATTGATTATCTATGAGGATAATCCCTATGGAAGGCTGCGTTACAGAGGAGAGGAGCAGGAGAGCTTTAAGCATATGGATACGGAAAATATCGTATTGTATGCAGGTTCCTTTTCCAAAACACTTTCAGCAGGACTGCGAGTCGGATTTTTGTATGGCCCGAAGGTGTTGATCCAAAAGTTGACCGCCGTAAAAGGCAGCATGGATGCACAGTCACCGATGCTGAATCAACTTATCGTTTCTAATTTTCTGAAAAAATATGATTATAACGAACACATGGCTGCAATTACGAAGCTGTATCAGGAAAAATATGATACCATGCTGGAAGGATTACAGAAATATTGTTCGGATAAATGTAAAATCACGATCCCGGAGGGCGGAATGTTCGTGTGGATCACTTTGCCGGCGGATGTAGATTGCGATACGGTCTATGAGGCTGCGATGGATCGGGGGCTTGGAATTGTAAGAAGTCTGGCCTTTGCTGCAAATCCGGATAATCCGGGAAAATCCTTTCGCCTGAATTTTTCGTATCCAAGTGTAGAAGAAATTAAAAAAGGAACGAAAATTCTTGGTGAGGTTTTAGGTAAATTTGTAAGTTAGGAGTGCATGAAATGAAGTCTCATGTCTGCAATAAAAATATTGTTCTGATCCTGATTGCCAGCTTCTGCTATATGGCATGTCCGATGATGGTGACACCGCTGATCACCGGATATGCCAAGGTGCTTGGCGCAAGCGGCATGATCATGGGCGTTATTGGCGGGCTGATGAATATCTGCTCGCTTGTTGTGCGTCCGGCAGCAGGAAATCTGTCAGACTCAACAAGCAAATACAGACTTGCCTGTGTCGGCACTGTATCGATGATCGGTGCCTGTATCTGTTATATGGCGGCAACGTCTCCGACAGTTCTGATTGCGGCGCGTTTGATACATGGAGTGGGATTTTCCTGTTGTTCCGTCTGTATGTCTACCTGGATGGCGAATATGCTGCCAAAAGAGAAAATCGGCTCCGGTATGGGGATTTTTGGCACGATGAATGCGCTCAGTATGGCAATCGCACCCTCTATTGGCATATGGATCAGTGAACGGTTTGGGCACCGAGCGGCATTTGCGGCAGCTGGTTGTTTTGCAATACTTACACTGGTGATCATTCAGTTTGTGTCAGACAAGGGATTGCCGCAACCGAGAGCTTCCAAACAGGCAAAGCTTCAGGTTGTGGATGTGCGGATTTTGCCGGTGGCATTGATCGTGACTCTTTTTACAATTCCGTACTGTGCAACGCAGTCATTTCTGGTAAGTTATGTGCAGGCAAGACAGATTCCCGTTTCAACAGGCCTGTTTTTTCCGATGTATGCGATGGTGCTTTTGGTGTTGAGAATCGGTTTACGCAAATATTTTGACCGGCTTGCGTTCCGGCTTTTTGTTGCGTTATGTTCCGTATCTTCTGTTTTAGCGATTTTATCGTTACAGATGATGAAAAATAATCAGCTTTTACTTGTGGCAGCAATCTTTATGGCAGGTGGATACGGAATTATCTGTTCCGTTGCGCAGTCTACGGCAATCCTGATGGCAGGAGAAGGAAAAAGAGGTCTTGCCAACAGTACGTATTATGTTGGACTGGATATCGGCATGGCGCTGGGGCCGATCATTGGAGGGATTTTGTATGGGGCTTTGGATATTCAGTATTTTTATCCCATGCTTCTGATTACGGTTCCGCTTATATTCATGATCAGTATGCGCAAAAAATGGTTTGTCATAGCTTCGTAAGGAAGATGGACAAAATATCAGTGCAGCCGTTCGTTGATCTTGGTCAGGTGAGCGGAAAATATGATAGTTACTCATTGAGTATTGTACGGAAAGATGTTATGATTAATTCCGGCAAACGAAGTAAGGATTGAAATCAATATTTATGAGTAAAGCAGAAACCTACTATTATGATCAACTGAATAAAGAACAGCAGAAGGTGTACTATGCGATCCGGCAGGGACTTCTTGATATGGCTCCTTCCTTTCCGGTTTTGCGTCTGGATCAAAAACAGCTTAGCGATATCTATTTTATGGTGAGGATGGATCATCCCATGATCTTCTGGTCGGTTACCTTTAAGTACCGCTATTATCCGGATTCTTCCTATGTAGAGCTGATCCCAGAATATCTTTTCCCAAAGGATAAGATCAGAGAGCATCAAAAAGCCATGGAATCCCGAGTAAGGAAGTTAGCAAAGCAGGCAGAAAAACTGGATGAAAAGGGGAAAGAACTCTTCATTCATGATTTCATTTGCAGCAATGTGCATTATGATAAGCTGAAAAAAGAGTATTCCCATGAAATCATCGGAGCCCTCGGGAATGGCGTGGCGGTCTGTGAGGGCATTGCCAAATCGGTAAAGGCGCTTTGTGATGCCTGCGGGATCTGGTGTATTGTGGCGCTGTCTGACAATAACCCGGACAAAGGAATCCGTTATCGCCATGCCTGGAATGTCATCCGGATCGACGGCACATATTATCACCTGGATGTCACCTTTGATAACACCCTGTCAAAACAGGAAGTGATTCGGTATGATTATGTCAATCTCTCAGATAAACAGATTTTTCGCGATCACGAGCCGGTCATATGGAAGGTACCGGCTTGCTTAGATCAGGATCATTTCTATTATAAGGAAAAGAAGGTTTCGTGGACAACCCTTGATGAGGTGCGAAACAGAAGCAGACAGGCGGTAAAAAAAGGAAAGCTCCTCCTTTTTCATTGGAGAGGCGGCTACCTGACACGGGAAATTTTAAATGAGCTTCTTGTCATTTTCCATGAGGAGGCTGCGGCGAAGGGAAAACACGCGCTGCTTTCCTTAAACTGGCCGCAGGCAGTGCTGCAGGTTCGCTTTGAGGCAGGAAACGGGCAGGAAACGGTAAACCTGGAAGAGGCGAACGAAGGAGAGCAGTAAGTTTGAAAGTAAACTTTCAAACTTGATTGGTGATTCAAATACGGGTTCGTGCAAGCACAACCCGTGCTTGAATCAGGAGGACAAAATTGAAGGATCTTTCAGACTTGATTATTTTTATTGTGGAAATCATGGGCACGGTGGCCTTTGCTGCGTCCGGCGCTATGCTTGGCATACGCAAGCGGATGGATCTGTTTGGCGTATGTGTCCTGGGAGTGACGACTGCCGTGGGCGGAGGCATGATCCGGGATATCATTCTCGGACTCATTCCGCCCGGAATGTTTCGGAGACCGGTTTATACGTTTACGGCCATTGTCACTTCGGCGGCCTTGTTTGTGCTTCTTTATGTAAAACGAAACCTTCTGGACGGGCGCATTGGCCACCTCTATGAGCTGTTAATGAATATCTCCGATACCATCGGTCTTGGAATCTTTACCGTTGTGGGAATCAACACGGCGTGGAATGCAGGGTATCATTCTCTGTTTCTGACCGTCTTTGTCGGTGTTTTGACCGGTGTGGGAGGCGGCCTCTTGCGAGATGTTATGGCGCAGGAAAAGCCGTATATTCTGACCAAACATATCTATGCCTGTGCCTCCATTGCGGGCGCCTTGGTGTGTGTGTGTACAGAAAAGACGCTTGGCAATCTGCCGTCCATGATGGCAGGAGCCCTTGTGGTCGTGATCGTACGTTTCCTGGCCATGCATTACCGGTGGAATCTGCCGAGGATCGAGTAGATCAGCCTTGGAAATGCAAGCATTTCAAGTCTAATTTGTGAAATTTTGCTTGGCTCTGAACAGTTACAAAAAAAGAATACTTCTGATAAAAAAATGCATTGTTTTCAAGGCGGTTCATCGATATAATGATACCTGACAGAAAAAACAATATCCGCTTAAAGGAGGGTTTTATATGGCTACAATTTTAGTAACAGGAGGCGCCGGATATATCGGAAGCCATACATGCGTAGAGCTTTTGAATGCCGGTTATGATGTGGTTGTTGTGGATAACCTGTGCAATTCCTGCCGGGAATCCTTAAAACGTGTGGAGGAGATTACCGGAAAGAAGCTGAGCTTTTATGAGGTAGATCTTTTAGATGAACCGGCACTCGATGCCGTGTTTCAGAATGAGAAGATCGATGCGGTCATCCATTTTGCAGGTTTAAAGGCAGTGGGAGAGTCTGTATACAAGCCTCTGGAATACTATCACAATAATATCACGGGAACGCTGATCCTCTGTGATGTCATGCGCCGCCACGGCTGCAAGAGCATTGTCTTCAGCTCCTCGGCTACCGTTTACGGCAATCCGGCCTTTGTGCCGATCACGGAGGAGTGCCCGAAGGGCGAGATCACCAATCCTTACGGACGGACGAAGGGAATGCTGGAGCAGATCTTAACGGATCTTCATACCGCGGATCCGGAGTGGAAGGTGATGCTCCTTCGCTACTTCAACCCGATCGGTGCACACAAGTCCGGACGGATCGGTGAAAACCCGAAGGGAATCCCGAACAATCTGCTTCCGTACATTACCCAGGTGGCTGTGGGCAAGCTGGTTTGCCTCGGCGTATTCGGCAATGACTATGACACGCCGGACGGCACCTGTGTCCGCGACTACATCCACGTGGTAGACTTAGCAGACGGTCATGTAAAGGCGCTTGATAAGATTGCCAAGGAAGAGGGCGGTGTCTGGATCTACAATCTCGGAACCGGCGTTGGATACAGCGTCCTGGATGTGATCAATGCCTTTGAGGAGGCCAACAACTTAAAAATCAATTATGTATTTAAGGAGCGCCGTGCCGGAGATGTTCCGCAGTGCTATGCGGATTCCTCTAAGGCTGCAAGAGAGCTTGGCTGGAAGGCAAAATACGGGATCCGTGAGATGTGCGAGGATTCCTGGAGATGGCAGAAGAACAATCCGAACGGATATGAGGAAAAATAAAAACGAGTACCCGTTATTGCAAGATCACTGAAAAAAAGAGGAGGCCGCCTAGGTCTCCTCTTTGCTCATTAAGGATTTCATAATGAAGGAATAGATCTCCTGACTTTTTTTACTCCAGCGGGAACTCATCTCGTCTGCCTGATCCTTATCCGGGACCGACAGGTTCAGCTCGATGAGGGGGGAGCGTCCCTCCCGCACCTCACAGTGGACGATGTAGTCCTGATTGGTGGATTTATAGTAGTCGGAAACCAGGCTGACCTCGTTGCGCAGCCGGAGCCGATTCTCTTTTAAATAGGTATTCATGTCCTCGATGATGGCCGGTGAGATATTGCTTTCGAAGAAGCTCAGCGTTTCCTCACCCTCCCGGGTGATCTCGTAGCGTGTCGTAGAGTGCGTGGATTCCGCGCGAATAAGACCGGAATCCTTCAATTCTCCCAGAGCCTGCTGGAGTGTGAAATAGCTGGCATACTCGTGCTGAAGGAAAAAATCTGTCAGCTGCGCGTTGGTCAGCGGAAAATTTACTTTTTTAAGCATGTACAAATTCATCAGTTTGTAAAGTGTCAGTGGTTCAGACAACATGGAGCAGGCCTCTTTCATTTAAAGTCATTTTGGTTACAGTGTCAAAACTCATCTTCCACGACATGCTTGCATGTCGTGGAAGATGGAGTTTATGACACGCCCTTCAATGAGGATGAAGTGGGGCAAAAGCACCACGAGAATCCGAATTGAAGCAGGATTGTGGGAGTGCGTAGCACGAAACAATCCGTGTAACCAGAGGTTCGGGCGTTTTGACACCCGAACCATTTTTAGTAATCATATCAATTTAAATCTTTTAAATCAAGTGAAATTATGCTAAACTAATGCTATTATAGATTATAAGAGGGCATTATGAGAGAAAGAATCAACCGCCTGGCAAAGGGAATCGTGGATGCAGAGGTTCCGGAAGTGCTTGTTCTTCCGGAATCTTTGGATTTTACGGTGACGGCCGGCCAGGTTATCCGAAAAGAATTATATGTGGCAGACCGCTGCGGCTGTTTCGTAAAGGGACTGGTCTATTCCTCCCACCCGTGCGTGAGAGTGTTAAGTACTTCCTTTGGGGGAAACCGGAACCGTATTTTTTATGAGATCGACTGTAAGCATCTGTCTGACGGAGATAAGATCGAGGGCGCATTTGAACTGGTGACCAATGGCGGCGAGAAACGGCTGCCATATTCTTTTGTCGTGGAGCCGGATCCGGTGGGCAAGGTGATCGCCGGATTAAAAACACCGGAGATCTTTGCAAAGCTGGTACAGACCGAGGAAGAATTTGCAAAACGCCTGTTTGAATACCGGGATTTCACCGATGCGCCGTTTTTACAGGATCTTCATGCCCGTGCCCTGTATGACGGATTAAAGGGACGGCCGGATCGAAGAAACGGGCTTGAGGAATTTTTGGTCGGCATGAATGCAAAACCGGCGGTGACGCTGAAAACCGATCTTTCGGTGCGCACCTATGATAATCCGGAGCCGGACAAACGGGACGTGATCCGCTTAGAATGCAGCAGCTGGGGTTACGTCCGTTTTGAAGTGCATACGGATGGGGACTTCCTCTTTATTCCCCAGGATGTCTTTACGGATGCCGATTTTCAGGACGGTGTCTGTGAGATCCCCTTTGAGATTGACCGGGACTATCTTCATCACGGAAAGAACCTGGGTGCTGTCTGGATTCATTCCATGCGCCAAAAACTTTGTGTTCCCATTGAAGTGCTGGCAGGAGAGGAGCAAAAAAGCCGTGCATCCTTCAGCCGCCGCGAAGCCTTCGGTACCTATCTGGAGCTTCGCTTGGAATACGAACTCGGGCTTTACGGGGAGGCGCTGATGCGTAACCAGCTGCGGCAACAGCTGGATGTCATCATCAGCCAGTATGGCGAGAGCCTTGCCGTGAACCTGTATCAGGCAGATCTTAAGATCCTGGAGGGGGATCTTGCGGGAGCCGGGGAGCTTTTGGATGCCTGCAAAGAGGAGACAGATTCGGTCCGCAAATACCGACCGGAATACGCCAAGCTCCATGCGTATCTGACAAAACAGCTCTATGGAAATGAAGAGCAGGAGGCGGAGGAGGCAGCCGATATGCTTGCCGGTCTGCGTGCGGAATTTGAAGACGGAAACCGCAGTCCGTATCTCTATGTGCGCGTATGGAAGCTTTATCAGAACGATCCGAAGCTTCTTTCCCGTCTTACCGATCTGGAGCTTCAGGTTCTTATGTTTGCAGCAAAGCGCAAGCTGATGGACGAGGAATTTGCAACCTATGCAGCAGGACTTGTGACCTCTGCAAAACATGGCAGAAGGCTTTTGTTCCGTCTTTTTACCATGCTCTATGAGCAGTATCCGGTGACGGAGATTTTGAATGCCGTCTGCAGCATTCTGATCAAGGCGGACTGCCGGGATAAAAAATATTTTCATTGGTACAAAAAAGCACTGGAGGAGGGCGTCAGCCTGACCAGGCTTTATGAATATTATCTTTATGCTCTTCCGGAGGATTATCCATACCTGCTGCCGAAAGAGGTGCTTTTATATTTTTCCTACGAAAAATCCATGGATACGGCAAACCGCGAGGTCCTTTACAGCAATATCGTAAAGTTTATGAACCCGGAGTCAACGCTGTACCGGCAATATGAGCGGGATATTGAGCAGTTTACCATGGAACAGCTTCTTCGTTCCAGGATCAACAGCTCGCTGGTTGCCCTGTATCAGCACGTACTATATAAGGAAATGATCGACGAGCAGGTGGCGAAGGTGCTCCCGGCTATTTTGAAATCCTATCGGATCTCCGTATCCAATCCAAATATCCGGTCTGTGGTGGTTTGCTATGAGGAGCTTGACCGGGAGGATATCATTTCTGTAAAAGACGGTGTGGCCTATGTTCCGCTTTTCTCTGTCCATCCGGTGATTTTGTTCCAGGATGAATACGGAAACCGTTATACAGAGATTTCCTACCGCAAACAGCAGGCAATGTTAGGGCATGAAGACAGGGAAATGGAAGAGACCTGTTATGAAATCTGTCCGAAGCAGCCTATGCTTCTTCTTGAGAGCTGCAGCAACATTGTACGAAAAGGTGCGAAGGATGCGATTGACCGCAGAATCTTAAACTCTGCACGGGCAGAACTGAAGCTGCATCCGCTGTTTCAGGAAAAGCTCCTGGAATGTCTGATCGACTGCGACAGTAAAAAAGAGGATTCGGATGAGGCGAAAAGTGATATTCAGGATTATCAGGAACAGCTGGATATCAACAAGCTGAGCCGAGCAGACCGTGCCAGAGCAATCCGGCTTTTGATCAGGCAGGGCAATGACACCCAGGCTTTTTCCATTGTAAAGGAATACGGCTGGGAAGGCATGGACGAGGATGTGCTTTTAAAGCTGTGCAGCCGGTTGGTTTTAAACCAGGAGACGGAACCGGACGAGGCACTGTTAAAGCTTTCCTGGATGCTTTTTGAGGACAACCGGCGGGATGGCGCTGTGACCGATTACCTGTGTGAATACTTTAACGGAACCTCTGCACAGATGTATCAGCTGCTTGATGCGAGCATAAAGGAGCATGTGGAGCATTATGATCTGCCGGAACGGCTGTTAGCACAGATGCTTTTTAGCGGAGAGACGACCTGCCTGGATCCGGTTTATGCCTGCTACCGAAAGGAAAAACAGGTGAGCAGCCTGGTATCAAAGGCATATTTTACCCAGAAATCAGCGGATTATTTTTTGCGGAACAGGGAAACAGGAGATGAGGTATTTGCTTATCTGGAGGAAACCGTGCAGCAGATTCCGGACAGAAAACGGATCCCGACCATCTACCTGATGGCGCTGACACTGTGGTACAGCCGCAAGGAGACTTTGTCGGAGGAACAAAAAGCTTTAGCATCCGATCTGACCGGTGAACTGCTTGCGGAAGGCAGGATCTTTGCGTATTTCCATCAGCTTGGAAAAAAGATCCCGCTTTCGGATTCGATCATGGATCAGATCACCATTGAGTATCGCGGAGGTCGTGAGGGAACTCCAAAGCTTAAGATCCGGGTACTTCCGGGAGATACCGAGAGCCGAAGTGCAGATTTTATGAAGGTATATCCGGGCATTTACGTCCATCAGCATGTGCTGTTTGAAGGAGAAGTGCTAGAATACGAGGTCTATGAAACCGGCGAAAAGGGACAGATAAAAACAGACGCCGGACGGCTTTCCTGTGACCTGTCTGAGACCGGAAGCAAGGTGAGCCGCTTTGCACTGCTCAATGACATGAGCCGATGCCTGGAAGAACAAGATAGTACGAGATTGAAGGAAAAAATGAAGGAATACCTGACTGACCATGCGGCTATGGAGGCATTGTTTTCATTGATGTAAGGATAAGAGGAACTATATGGATGAATGGATAGCAGGCATTGACCTATGCGACGATTATACGCAGGTCAGCTGCAAGGATGAAGAACAAACCTGGATCTTTCCCACGGTCATCTGCCGACAAAAGCACGCAGATGTCTGGTATGTAGGGGAGGATGCCTATGCACATACGCTGCGTGGAGACGGACAGCTGACCGATAAATTGGTAAAGCTCGTGTTAAACGATACCTCGGCCACGCTTGACGGGATCCGATATACGGCAGCAGAGCTTTTGAAGCTGTTTTTAGAGCAGGTGCTTTTGAAGGTGAAAAAGGAAGCAGGAGCGGGGAATATGTTTTCCCGGCTGGTATTTACCGTTCGCTGTGCGGATGAACGGTTGACAGAAGTGCTGTACGCCTGCGGAGAAAAGCTTGGGCTCGAGAGGGAGCATATCACCGTCTTGAACCATTCGGAGAGCTTTGTTTATTATATGCTGAGCCAGAAAAAGGAGCTTTGGAGCGGTACCGTCGGGATGTTTGATCTGTCAGAACAGGAGCTGTGCTATTATGAGATGAAGGTTCAGCGCGGCTTAAAAAAGAATGCAGTCCTGACTGAACGAGAACGGATGGAAGAAAGCTTCAGTCTCGACATCCTGGACACGCCATCCGGGGCAAAGCTAGGAGACAGGATCCTTTGCAGCTGTGCCGACCGACTGATGCAGCGAAAGCTGTATTCCGCGGTATTTCTGATGGGAAAGGGATTTGAAAAACGAGACTGGGCAGAGGATTTTATGAAACTGCTCTGCACGAAGCGCCGTGTTTATATGGAAAATGCGGTATTTGCCAAGGGAGCAGCATATTTTGCAAAAGATCGTCTGCAGCAGCAGACCTCTTATCCCTATGCGATCATCTGTGAGGGACGGCTGAAATCGTCGGTGATCATGAATGTTGTAAGCCGGGGAAAGGAAACAGAGGTGATCCTGGCTTCTGCCGGAGACAGCTTCAGAGACAGCGGTGCAGTGCTAGAGGTGATACCGGAAAGACAGAATGCGGTGGAATTTGAGATTGTGCCCTTTGATTCCAAAAAGAAAAGAACGGTCACGATGCAGTTAGAAGGCTTCCCAAGGCGCCCGGATAAAACAACACGGGTCAGGGTGGAGCTTATGTTTCTGGATGATAAAACCATGAGGGTGACATTGACCGACTTGGGATTCGGTGAATTATTTCCGGCTTCCGGGATACAGATCAGACAAGAGGTTATGCTATGAGTGTAAGGTTATGCAGATCAGAACAGGTGAAAAAACCATATTTTGTGAGCTTTCTGGGGATACATCTGTATTCTTCCCAGGAGCTTGCCTATGTGATCTACCATTATCCAATCCTGGTGATGGATCAGCTGGTCGATGAACGTCTTTTGAGTTTTTTACGGGATGAGCTGAATTTGGGATTTCTGGCGTTAAAGCTGGAAAACTGGAAAAAAAGCAAGGAAAATCCCGATGAGACGCTGATCTTTATCCTTCAGGAAAGTGATTATTATAACCAGAATGAAATCACGGAGTATCGTCAGCTGGTTGCAGAATACAGGAAAAAGCCAGTACATGAGATCAAAAAACTGCGGGCGGATGCCTTGTTTGGCCTGCGGCAGTACGGAAAGGCCGTAAAGCTTTACCAGGAAATCTTAGAAGAGCTTGCGGAAAAGCCGGAAACAGAGCAGGATACTGCCGGGATCTGGAATAACCTGGGAGCTTGCTATGGCCGCATGTTTTTATTTGAAAAGGCGGCAGAAGCCTTTGAAAAAGCTTATGAACGGAGCAAAAACAGAGACTGCCTTAGAAGCCTTTACTGGCTCACCAGACTGGATAGCAGGGTTACGATGGAGGAACGGCTTTTTCATACCATCACCGAGGAGGAAAAAAAGACCTGGGATGAAAATCTGCAAAAGGCCAGAAGTCAGGCGGCCCAGTCACAATCCGTAAAGCAGGTGGAAACCTGGTTTGCTGAGGGCAAGGAGCAGAGTGAGCAGAAAGTCAGGGAGCTGATCGAAACCTGGAAACGAGAATACCGTGGGATGATTTAAATATATTGTTGCAAAAAATTTGTAAAAAGTGCTTGACAGATCTCTGGAAAAGGGTTAAAATGGCAAAGCAGTCGCGGTTGAGATAACCTGCGGCGATCATATGGGGTCTTAGCTCAGCTGGGAGAGCATCTGCCTTACAAGCAGAGGGTCATAGGTTCGAGCCCTATAGGTCCCATTTATATGAAAAAAATTCATATTGATTGTGGCGGAATAGCTCAGTTGGCTAGAGCACACGGTTCATACCCGTGGTGTCGAGAGTTCAAATCTCCCTTCCGCTATCTTGTCTTGGCAGTCAGCTGCTTGCTGATGCTAAGAATGCGTGAGAAGCTCCGGTTATTCGGGGCTTCTTTTTTAATATTATACCGATTAAAAGTTTATAAAATCACTTGTATCGCGAAAATAGGTGTGTTATAATCCGAAAAAGCTGGTTGAATGTTTTGAAAGGAAAGTCAAGTGAAAACTCTGTTAAAAAAATATGGACATATCTGGGTCTGTGGGTACATTCTTTTCTATCTGCCGTATTTTTTCTGGCTGGAAGGAGTAGTCACGGATCATTATAAGATCATGCATGTGGCATTGGACGACATGATCCCGTTTTCGGAATATTTCATTGTTCCTTATATGATCTGGTTTGTTTACGTTTCCGGCGCAGTCCTCTATTTCTTCTTTACGGATAAGCAGGACTACTATAGGCTGTGTGCGTTTTTGTTTATCGGCATGACCATCAGTATGCTGATCTGTACCGTTTATCCGAATGGAACGGATCTGCGTGTGGAGGTGGATCCGCACAAAAACATTTTCTGTTATCTGGTTCAGATGATCCATGACAGCGATACTCCGGCCAACGTATTTCCAAGTATTCATGTATACAATTCGTTAGGCGTACATATCGGCGTGATGAACAGCGAGCGTTTAAAACAGCACAGATGGGTTCGTATCCTTTCTTTTGTGATCATGATTGCGATCTGCCTGTCGACTATGTTTTTAAAACAGCATTCCGTGGCGGATGTTACAGGAGCTGCAGTTCTGGCCTATGTGATGTACCAGTTTATCTATGGCAATGTCTATGCTTTCAGCCACAGAGAGGAACAGCAGAAGGTAACGGAATAAACAGTTGCCGTTATTTAACTAAGAACAGATAAAAAAGTCAGGCTTTATAAGCCTGTCTTTTTTTATACAAAAAATCTTAGGAGATTTTTAAGTTTTATGATATACTGGTAGGTAATGATGTATGGGTAACTGTTTCGTTACTGTTTACAACGCATAAACAGTAACGCTGCTTTGCAGTTACAAGTGCGGGAGGTGCCCATGTACTATTTTATCGTAAATCCAAATGCGCATGGCGGAAGAGGCGAAAAAATATGGAAGAAGCTGGAGCGTCAGCTGAAAAGATCCGGCGTTGCCTATGAAGGATATCGGACGCAGGAGGCAGGAGATGCAAGGCACATTGCCGCAAGACTGACGGCATCGGTACAGGAACCGATGGTGATTGTGGCAGTCGGTGGAGACGGAACGGTCAATGAGGTGTTAAACGGTCTTTCCATCAGCGATCTTTTAACTCTTGGCTACATACCGACCGGTTCCGGCAACGATCTGGCACGCGGCCTGATGCTCTCAAAAAATCCGTGCAAATGCTTAAGGCAGATCTTAGCTCCGACGGAAATTTCCCGAGTGGACTATGGCATCATCTCCTATGAAGATGAGGAACCGGTATACCGGCGGTTCATGGTCAGCAGCGGGATCGGTTTTGATGCAGCAGTCTGTCATCGTCTGCTTGGGAAAAAAAACAGTGGAGGTCTTCGCAGGCTCGGAGGACGCTGGCGATATATCCTGGCTGGAGTCAATCAGCTCCTTCATACAAAGGCCTCGCGGGGATATCTGATCCTGGATGGCGTCCGGCGTGTGGAATTCAACCATATTTATTTTGTTTCCATCCATAATCATGCCAGCGAAGGGGGCGGCTTTCTGTTTGCCCCGAAGGCTTCCTATGATGATGGGGAAGTGGAACTTTGTGTAGCTCATACGGCTTCCAAGCTGCGCCTGGTCATGGTACTTTTTATGGCCTGTTTGGGGCATCTTGGCAGGCATCGCGGCGTGCATTTTTATCGCTGCAGGGAGGCTGTGATCCATGTGGAGCGGCCGCTTCCGGTTCACACAGATGGAGAAAACTGTTTTTGTCAGGATGAACTGCGGGTGCGCTGCGTAAAGAAAAAGCTTCGTATGATTTTGCGATGAATCTTTCTGCAAAAACAGATACAAAGAGATTTCGCGTGTGCATTATAATAAAAGGAGAATGATTATGCGAATTGGACAGGGATATGATGTCCACAAACTGGTAGAGGGACGGGATCTGATCCTGGGAGGCGTGACAGTCCCTTATGAGAAGGGGCTGCTCGGCCATTCAGATGCCGATGTGCTGGTACATGCAGTCATGGATGCCCTTTTAGGGGCAGCGGCACTTGGAGACATCGGCCAGCATTTTCCGGATACGGATCCGAAATATAAAGGAATTTCCAGCATTGCCCTCTTAAAAGAGGTAGGGGCGCTCCTGGAAAAAGAAGGCTATGTCATAGAAAATATCGATGCGACCATCATCGCACAGCGGCCAAAGCTTACAGCCTACCGTCCGCAGATGGCAAAAAACATTGCAGAGGCTCTGCATCTTGAAGTCAATCAGGTGAGCGTTAAGGCAACCACAGAGGAGGGACTTGGATTTACCGGAAGCGGTGAGGGGATTTCCTCTCAGGCCATTACCCTGCTTTCCCATCTGAGGGATTTTACGTCGGATTCCCGTCTGGTCTTTTCGGATGAGGATGCCGACAGCCGATGCGGCGGATGTCCCGGATGCTGCAGTCAGACTGCACGGGAATGAAGATATCTGTTAAAATATAAGGAGGAAGATCATGAAAATTTTTAATACACTGAGCAGAAGAAAAGAGGAGTTTGTTCCGTTGGAGCCGGGAAAGGTGAAAATGTATGTCTGCGGCCCCACCGTTTATAACTTTATTCATATCGGCAATGCACGTCCGATGATCATCTTTGATACAGTGCGCCGTTATTTTGAGTACAAGGGCTATGAGGTCAATTACGTATCAAACTTCACGGATGTGGATGATAAGATCATCAAGAAAGCGATCGAAGAAGGCGTAGATGCAGAGACCATCTCCAAACGCTATATTGCAGAATGCAAAAAAGATATGGCAGACATGAATGTAAAACCGGCGACCACCCATCCGCAGGCAACCCAGGAAATTCCGGGCATGCTGGATATGATCCAGACCCTGATCGACAAGGGACATGCGTATGTGGCAGCAGACGGAACCGTTTATTTCCGTACCAAATCCTTTCAGGGCTACGGAAAGCTTTCTCATAAGAACTTAGATGAGATGATGTCCGGTTTTCGTGAGCTGAAGGTAACCGGTGAGGAAAACAAGGAGGATCCGTCGGATTTCGTTCTCTGGAAACCGAAAAAAGACGGCGAGCCGTACTGGGAGTCTGCATGGTGTAAAGGCCGTCCGGGCTGGCATATTGAGTGCTCCGTTATGTCAAAGAAATATTTGGGTGAGCAGATCGATATCCATGCCGGCGGCGAGGATCTGATCTTCCCGCATCACGAAAATGAGATTGCGCAGTCTGAGGCGGCAAACGGAAAAACCTTTGCAAACTACTGGATGCATAACGGATTCTTAAACATCGATAATAAGAAAATGTCAAAATCCCTCGGAAACTTCTTCACAGTTCGCGAAATCGGAGAAAAATATGATCTTCAGGTACTGCGTTTCTTCATGCTGAGCGCTCATTACCGCAGCCCGATCAACTTCAGTGCCGAGCTTATGGAGGCCTCCAAGAATGGTCTGGATCGTATTGTGACTGCCGCAGAGAGATTAAAAGAGCTTTCCGGCAAGGTTTCCGGTGAGGAATTTACCGATGCAGAGCAGGCAAACAAAAAACTGGCAGAGGAGCTGGTTACAAAATTCGAGTCAGCCATGGATGATGATTTTAATACGGCAGACGCGGTATCTGCAATCTTTGAGCTGGTGAAGCTTGCTAACAGTACTGCAAATGAAGAGAGCAGCAAGGCCTATGTCACCCTGCTTTCCGAGACGATTGCAAAGCTTTCCGATGTTCTCGGTATTATCACAGAGCGTAAGGCTGAAGTGCTTGACAGCGAGGTGGAAGAGATGATTGCTGCAAGACAGCAGGCAAGAAAAGAGAAAAACTTTGCCCTGGCCGACGAGATCCGTCAGAAGCTTCTTGACATGGGCATTGTTCTGGAGGATACCAGAGAGGGTGTAAAATGGAAGAGAGCATAAAGATCGAGGATCTGATCGCGGAGGCCTTAAAGCTTCAGGACGTGGATCCAAAAACCTATTCTCCTTTGGTGTTGGCCTATATCGGAGATGCAGTATATGAGCTTCTGATCCGCACCAAGGTGATCAACCACGGCAGCATGCAGGTCAATAAGATGCACAAAAAGAGTGCCAGCCTTGTAAAGGCAGAGACCCAGGCCAATATCATCAAAAGCATTCAGGATGATCTGACAGAGGAGGAGCTTGCGGTATATAAGCGCGGACGCAATGCCAAGTCGGCCACCATGGCCAAGCATGCTACGATGATCGATTACCGGACGGCAACCGGCTTTGAGGCTCTGGTGGGATATCTGTATTTACAGGCACGGCATGCCAGACTTCTGGAGCTGATCCGGGAGGGACTTGAAAAGATTGGAGAACTTTCATGAGATACGAAGAACTTACGATAGAAGGAAGAAATGCGGTTCTGGAGGCATTTCGTTCCGGAAAGACCATTGATAAACTGTTTGTACAGGACGGCTGCAAGGACGGCCCGATCCAGAGCATTGTCAGAGAGGCAAGAAAAGCGGATACGATCATTAATTTCGTGCCGCGCGAGCGCCTGGATCAGATGTCTGAGAGCGGAAAACACCAGGGGGTGATCGCACATGCTGCGGCTTATGAGTATGCCGAGGTGGAGGATATCCTAAAGGCGGCAGAGGAAAAGGGCGAGCCGCCGTTTATCTTCCTTCTGGACGGAATTGAGGATCCGCATAATCTGGGTGCCATCATCCGTACGGCGAACCTGGCAGGTGCCCATGGTGTCATCATTCCGAAGCACCGGGCAGTGGGATTAACAGCAACAGTGGCAAAAACCTCAGCCGGAGCCTTAAATTACACACCGGTTGCCAAGGTCACGAACTTGGCTCAGACGATCGAAGACCTGAAAAAACGCGGCCTCTGGTTTGTCTGTGCAGATATGGGTGGCGAGGTGATGTATCGCCTGAATTTAAAAGGACCGATCGGACTGGTGATCGGAAACGAGGGAAGCGGTGTCGGAAAGCTGATCCGGGAAAAATGCGATATGATCGCCTCTATCCCGATGAAGGGGGATATCGATTCCCTGAATGCGTCAGTGGCAGCAGGCGTCCTTGCGTATGAAATTGTAAGACAGAGATTAAATTAACGGATAGAATAAGTCGTTTTGCTAAAAAACAAGCTATTTTGCAAGCACCATTGTAGAACAGCAGGAATATGTTATACTGTAAACCGGTTGTCTGTATGTGCCGAAACTACAGTGAAAAGCAGGTGAAGCACGAAAGACTCAGGGATAAGGCAGCATAAAGGGAGGAATGTGACATGAAAAAAAACGGGCTCTTGATCCGTGTCAGTGCGGTAACCGTTCTGATGGCAGCTGCACTTTATGGATGTGCAGGAAAGGCTGTTCCGGCAAGTACAGGTGCTTCGAAAACGGCACAGGAGACGACATCAGCCCAGGATGAGACAGAGGCAAGCATCGGTGCAGCTGATTCGGAAGGCACGGAAACACTGGCAGTCATTGAGGACGAGGCTGTGCCGCTGTATCAGAAGCCTGCCGGCAGTGATGTGCGTACCCCGGTAGCCAGCGGAACCGTTACCTACGGCAATGGCCGCGCGACGATCGATGCGTCCAATACTGCCAATGGTTATGTAATGATCAAGTATACCGGCGGACAGAGTAGGATCAAGATCCAAATCGCCAAATCCACGACCTATACCTACGATCTGAATGCCCGGGATGCCTACGAGGTATTTCCGTTCACCGAAGGAAACGGAAACTACAGCATCAAGATATTTGAAAATGTCAGCGGCAACCAGTACGCCCAGGTTTTAAGCCAGAATGTATCCGTAAACTTGACCGACGAGTTTGCGCCCTTCTTAACTCCAAACCAGTATGTAAACTTCTGGAACGGCAGTGCAGCCGTAAACAAGGGGGCAGAGCTTGCAGCCTCTGCGTCCGACGAGATCGGCGTGGTCACAAATGTATACAACTACGTGATCAGCAATATTACCTATGATACGGCAAAGGCAAACTCTGTTCAGAGCGGATATCTTCCGAATGTTGATCAGGTTCTTGCACAGAAAAAAGGCATCTGCTTTGACTATGCAGCTTTGATGACGGCGATGCTCCGTTCTCAGGACATCCCGACAAAGCTTGTGATCGGTTACAGCGGAGGCCTGTATCATGCCTGGGTCAATGTTTATATCGATAACATCGGCTGGGTAGATAACTTTATTTACTTTGACGGACACAACTGGTCCCTCATGGATCCGACCTTTGCATCCTCAGGCGGACAGAGTGAATCCATCAAGAAGTATATCGGAAACGGCTCGAACTATCAGGCAAAATACACGTATTAAGAATAGGAGAGATTTTGATTATGGCAGTAAAAGCGTATTCCGGACGGGAATTATCCGCCTTCTGTCTTCAGGTTTCCATCCTGCTTAAGGCAGCGGTTCCGCTGGATGAAGGACTTTATCTGATGTCAGAGGATGCCTCGACGGAGGAAGAGAAAAAACTCCTTCATACCATGGGAGAGGATGTAGAACTGGGGGATCCGTTTTTTGAAGCCCTCGAGCGTACCGATGCGTTTCCGCCTTATGTTGTACGCATGGCAAAGCTGGGTCAGCAGAGTGGTACCTTGGATCAGATGATGGAATCTCTGGCTGATTACTACGAAAAAGAATACTACATGATGAAAAACATCCGCAATGCCATCACTTACCCTGTCATGATGGTCGGCATGCTTCTCATTGTGCTCTTTGTTCTCTTTACCAAGGTCATGCCGGTATTTGAACAGGTCTATGCGCAGTTAGGTGTGCAGATGTCAGCACTTTCCCAGGCAGCATCACGCCTCGGTGGAATCTTAAGCGGATCTGCATTGGTGGTCTTTGCACTTCTGGCAATAGCTGTCATCGTGGCAGCTGTGGCAGCCGGTGCCGGAAAGGAGCTTAGTATTGCCAATAAGCTGATGGAAAAGCTGAAACGAAACAGCAAGACAGCCCTGGCAGCAGCCGGACGCAGATTTACCGCAGTTCTTGCCCTGACGATCCGCAGCGGCATGGAGCTTGATAAAGGCATGGAGTTTGCCAGAGAGTTGGTGGATAACAGCAAGGTGGCAGAAAAGATCGACATCTGCAGCGAAAAGCTTCAGCTTGGCGAGGGCTATTACGAGGCTATGAAGGAGTCCGGACTTTTCAGCAGCTTCCATATCCAGCTCATCAAGGTGGGCGTGCGAAGCGGTAAGATGGACGAGGTGCTCCAGAATATTTCCGATGATTACGAGCAGCAGGCCGATGCCTCCATCGATGCCATGGTGGCAAGACTGGAGCCGACTCTGGTTGCAGTGCTGGCTGTGGCAGTCGGACTGATCCTTCTTTCTGTCATGCTTCCGTTAGCCGGAATCCTGGCAGGAGTAGGTTGATGTTCTCGCGGGATCTGTTCCGGGAGTACATCTGATACAGACGGAGGAATGAACATGAAAAAGAAATGGGATAAGCGTTTCCTCGCTGCATGCATTGCTTCGGTGGCTGTATTCGGCGTGATCATGTTCCTGTTTATGAACGGGGTGTTTTCCTTCCTTGGCCGGGCAAAATCCGAGGGATCGGATACACTGATCAAGGCAATTCGCCAGGCATCGGTGCAATGTTATGCCATTGAAGGCAGGTATCCGCCGAGTGTTGAATATCTGGAGGAAAACTACGGGATCCAAATCGACCGGGAACGCTACAACGTGTTTTACAGCGGTTTTGCTTCCAACATCATGCCGGATATCACAGTGATCCCTGCAGAAGGAGGTGATGACAGTGAGTGGCAGCCGTGAGCGAAATGACGGACAGACCTTAAGTGTGCTCTTTACCATGCTGCTCTTTCTTGTCTTCATCATGTGTGCACTCTTTACCGTTTTGGCCGGCAGTAAGGTCTATGAAAATATCAGCAGCCGCATGGATCAAACCTACACGGGCAGTGTAGCACTCCAGTATGTGGCAAACAAGGTGCGCCAGGGCGATCAGGACGGTGCAGTCCTGGTGAAGGAGGTTGACGGTCAGCTGGTGCTGGAGCTGAAGCAGTCGATTGAGGACGCAGACTATATTACCTGGATCTACTATTACGATGGCTGCATCCGGGAACTCTTTACTTATGAGGACAGCGGCCTTGGACTTTCCGACGGATTGGAGATTCTGGAATGCGATGGCATGGAGCTTGAGCAGGATGGTCAGCTGATTCGGGTGACAACGCTTGGAACGGGCGGCGGCAGTCTGACTCTGTCTTTGCGCAGCGGAAGGATGGTGACGGGAAAATGAACAGACGAAGCGGTTCTGGTTCCGGCATTTTCCTGATGGAAATGATGGTAGTCGTATTTTTCTTCATGCTTTGTGCTTCTACCTGCATCCTTGCTTTCGCAAAATCGGATCGGATGAGCCGTCTTGCCTGGGAGCGTGATCATGCAGTAAGCGCAGCCCAGACGATGGCCGAGATATGGAAGCTGGATCAAGAAACAGAAACGACGAAAGAGAATTTCGAAGTACGTTATTGGAATGCAAACTGGGAAGAAATCTCAGAGCCATCCAAGGCGGTGTATCTTGCAGAACTGACAGAAGAAAGCGGTCAGGATGGCATGAAAAAGCTTCAGATCGCGGTTCGGGAAGCCGAAGAGCGGGGAGAAGAGCTGTTTACTTTGGAAGCAGCCAAGTATGTAAGCCCATCAACATAAAAGAGACGGACTTTCGTAAATATAGTCTGTGCTTAAATCTGGAGGACAAAAATGGCGAAACAGGAAATCAGAAGAAAGGCAAACATCGGCAGTTCCACTTTGATCTTGATCTTTATTGTCCTGTGTCTGGTGACCTTCAGCGTTTTGTCTCTCGGCAATGCAAAGAGAGAGGATGCCCTGTCAAAGCGAAGTGCCGCTTCCGTGCAGGAATATTATCGGGCGGACGCAGCGGGCGAAGCCTTTTTGCAGATGGCGGATCAGGCGCTTCGGAAGGGAAATCGCGAAAGTCTTGCCCCATATCTTCAGAGCAAGACCGGCACCTATGCAACAGACGTTTCCATGGATGCCGGACAGGCACTTCGCGTGGAGCTGGCGCTTGATTGGGAAAAGAGCACCTGTCAGGTGCTTTCCTGGAAGGTATACCACGAGCAGGATTATGAGATCGATCAGTCCGTTCCGGTGTGGGATGGTGATGCAACTGCTTCAGAATAAGTTTGAAAGTAAACTTTCAAACTTGATTGGTGATTCAAATACGGGCTCGTGCAAGCACAACCCGTGCTTGAATCAGGAGGACAAAAATGGAGGAATGCGCATGTATACAGAAGAGATACTGCGAAAAGCAGTCGAGCAGGGTGCGGCAGACATATTCCTGATCCCAGGCATGCCGCTTTCCTGGAAGGTAGGAGGAAAGATCCTTTACCAGACAAGCGAAAAGATCTATCCGAAGGAAATCGAAGAGATGGTGCGAGAGATCTACGCACTGGCCAATAACCGCAGCATGGATCATGTGATGGAATGCGGTGACGATGACTTTGCTATGGCACTGCCGGGCGTCTCCAGATTCCGTGTCAATGTATTCCGCCAGAGAGGCTCTTTAGCAGCGATCATCCGTGTGATCACCTTCGATCTTCCGGATTTTCGAAACCTGCATATCCCGGATGTGGTCATTGAAGTCTCCAAGATGACGAAGGGCTTTGTGCTGGTGACCGGACCTGCAGGAAGCGGTAAGAGCACGACTCTTGCCTGCATCATTGATCAGATCAACAAAACGCGCAATGCTCACGTTATCACGCTGGAGGATCCGATCGAGTATCTGCACCGCCATAATCAGAGTGTTGTAACTCAGCGAGAGATCGGCCTGGATACAGAAAGCTATGTAACCGGTCTTCGCGCAGCGCTCCGTCAGGCTCCGGATGTCATCCTGGTCGGCGAGATGCGTGATGAAGAAACCATCAAGACGGCTCTGACGGCGGCAGAGACTGGACATCTGGTCATTTCCACCCTGCATACGGTCGGTGCAGCCAATACCATTGACCGTATCATTGACAGCTTCCCGCCTGCCCAGCAGGATCAGGTGCGTGCGCAGCTTTCCATGGTTATGCGGGCTGTGGTATCCCAGCAGCTGATCCCGGCCGTGGACGGCGGTGTTGTCCCGGCCTTTGAGATCATGTTCTTCAACAATGCGATCCGCAACCTGATTCGTGAGTCCAAGATCCACCAGATCGACAATACCATTGCCACCTCTCAGGAGGAGGGTATGGTCACCATGGACAACAGCCTGATCAAGCTCTTTCGAGAAGGCAAGATCAGCAAGGAGAATGCGATTGCTTACAGCGGCAACGGAGAACAGATGGAAAAGAAGCTGGCAAGATTATGAGTAACACGGAAACAGGAATGACCTGCTCTTATTTCGAGCAGGTCATTTCGTCGTTATTGTTGCTGTAATCAAATTTGCCGTCATTTTTTTCTTCCAACGCTTTGATCATGTGATATGTATATTCGTTGTAAGGAGTCGGAATTCCGAACTCTTTTCCCATGCGGATCAGTGCACCGGAAAACATGTCGATCTCCGTATGGCGTCCGGCATCCAGATCCTGGAGTGTGGAAAAACGTGCGGACGGGGATACGATGCTGCCGTGGCTGGAAGCTGCATCAGACTTGCTGATATCGATACCCTTAGCCAGGGCAATGGCTTCCAGCTCGCCTCGGAGTCCGTCGCTGATTTTTGCCACATGAATGCTGTCGCGGTAGCATCCGACACCGGCACCAAGGATGGCCTGGGGCAGATTGTTGCATACGTTTAAGCGGAATTTGCTCCAGATTTCTTCGCGGATATATTCGGTGGAGCGGCAGCGCAGTCCGGCATCCTTAAAAAGCGCCTCAATGGCCTGTACGCGTTCGCTCTGGTAAGGCGCCGAAGTTTCACCGAAAATGATGCCGACCGTATTTTCCGGGATAAAATAAAAACCGTTCCCCTCCTTGTGGGAAGCAATTTTGATCAGTGCAGGAAGGACATGAGATTCACCGACCTTGGAAGCGATAACATCTTCACTGTCGACTCCGTTCATCAGGCTCATAACGGTGGTATGTTCCCCGGTGATCTTCTGAATGCTTTCCAGAGCATCCGAAAGGGCACCATACTTCAAAGCCACGACCAAAAGATCCACATCATGAGCCTCTTCGGGGCTCCATACCTCCGGGTGATAGGTAACGTCATTGATCAGACAGCCCTGCTTCATGCGCTCGGCCCGTGCACCTTCTGCGATGACACCAAGTCTTAGGTCGTTCCGACCGGCTAACCCCCAGATCACATAGGAGCCGACTGCTCCCGCACCAAGGACCGCAACTTTTTTAATCTTCATGTTCTGTATCCCCTTTCATGATCTTGATATGTAAAAAGGGCAGAAACCATTGTTACCAAAGATTTCTACCCTTTAAGAAAAGCTGCTGACGGGAATCGGACCCGTGACCTCCGCACTACCAATGCGACGCTCTACCGACTGAGCCACAGCAGC
>CAVALB010000035.1:0-25330 GCA_963589345.1 uncultured Selenomonadales bacterium
GATCATATCAGACCGCATCGAGGTGATCCCGTACTGTTCTGGGATGAGAAGAACTGGCAGAGTCTTTGTAAGCCGTGCCATGATAACAAGACTTGGAACGAAGATAAAAATCCTGAGTATCGGTTCTGAAGGCAGACCGTGGGGGTATCTGAATCTCTACGGTTTGAGACGCTGAAGACCGATGGCCCCCTTTGCGTGAATTTTCGCAGAATTAAACAGGGGGGATATATAGGGCAGGGGGTAAATTTCGCAAAATGGTTTATTCTGTGCGGAGTTAAGGGGTGCCGGATTTCGCCGGATAGTATAGAAAAACGCATGATTTTAGGTAGAAAAACAGTGTGAAAATGCATTGTTTTTCTGCCTTTTTTCGTGTGGCAGGAAGGGAGTGATACGGATGACGGCAGAACAGGCTGCGCAGATCGTGGAGATGAGGAAGAAGGGCGTGGGGTATAAATCCATCGCAACCGTGGTAGGACTCTCCCGTGACATCGTCCGTAATTACTGCCGGACACATAACCTGACAGGGTATGCTTCCGCGCTTACAAAAAATGTGCAGATGCTGATCGAGAAAGGGGAAGCCTGTCCGTATTGTGGAGGGACAATCACGAAAGCAGTACGGGGAAGACCGAGAAGATTCTGCTCAGAAACCTGCAGGAGATCATGGTGGAAGGCACATCCGGAAGCCATGAAAGTTGATACGGCTGCCCACACGGAGAAGAAATGTATCCGATGTGGACAGCTTTTTATTTCATACAGACGGAGCGGTCGGAAGTATTGCTGCCATGACTGTTATATCAAAGACCGATTCTGGAAGGAGGACGAAGATGTTATTTCAGAAGTATAAGATCGCAGAACTGATTCCGGCTGCCTACAATCCGAGGAAGAAACTAAAGCCGGGAGATAAGGAATACGAAAAGATCAAAAATTCCATTACGGAGTTTGGCTATGTCGAGCCGATCATAATCAATGCAGACATGACTATTATCGGAGGACACCAGAGAGCCACGGTACTCTCAGACCTTGGGTACACGGAAGTGGAATGTATCGTGGTCGATATCGATAAGACCAAAGAGAAGGCACTGAACATTGCCCTCAATAAGATCACGGGAGAATGGAACAAGGAACTGTTGGCAGACCTCATTAAGGATCTGGAGGATTCCGATTTTGATGTGGGTTTCACAGGATTTGAGCCACCGGAAATCGAGCAGCTTTTCAATTCTGTTCATGATAAGAAAATCCAGGAAGATGATTTTGATGTGGAAGCGGAACTTAAGAAGCCGACCGTGGCTAAGACTGGAGATGTGTGGCTTTTAGGAAAGCACCGTGTTATTTGCGGTGATTCGATTCTGCCGGAGACTTACGAAAAGCTGATGGACGGGCGGAAAGCAAATCTTGTCCTTACTGATCCACCATACAATGTAAATGTGGAGGAGACGGCCGGCAAGATCAAAAATGACAATATGCCTTCCGAGGATTTTTATAAATTCCTGTTCGCTGCCTTTGTAAATATGGAGCAGTCGATGGAGCAGGACGCTTCCATCTATGTGTTCCATGCGGATACGGAAGGACTGAATTTTAGAAAGGCATTTAAGGATGCAGGATTTTATCTTTCCGGGTGCTGCATCTGGAAGAAGAATGCACTGGTTCTTGGAAGAAGTCCATACCAGTGGCAGCATGAGCCTTGTCTGTTTGGATGGAAAAAGGGTGGCAAGCATCAGTGGTATTCTGACAGAAAGCAGACCACCATCTGGGAATATGACCGCCCGAAAGCAAGTAAGGATCACCCAACTATGAAGCCAGTGGCGCTCATGGCGTATCCGATCCAGAATTCCTGTATGAGTAACTGTATTGTCCTGGATCCTTTCCTCGGATCCGGTTCTACGCTGATCGCCTGTGAACAGACCGGACGCATCTGTTACGGAATCGAACTGGATGAGAAATTCGTGGATGTGATCGTAAACCGATACATTGAGCAGAAAGGCTCTGCGGATCAGATTCATGTGCTGCGTGACGGTAAAGAAATTTCATATGGGGAACTGATGAAGGGAGGTACTGTCGATGAAGCAGATGACCTTCCTTGATTTATGTTCCGGCATCGGTGGATTCAGGCTTGGGCTTGAGACTGCCGGCCATAAATGTATCGGTTACTGTGAATACGATAAATTTGCAAGAGCCTCCTATGAGGCCATGTATGATACCAAAGGAGAATGGAAAGCGTATGATGTCACAAAACTTAAATCCGAAGATGTCCCATACGCAGACATCTGGTGCTTCGGATTTCCATGTCAGGACATCTCAGTTGCCGGAAAGCAGCGGGGACTGGTCGGAAAAAGAAGTGGAATATATTACAACATTATTGACCTCCTCAAAGGCAAAGAGGAAAGTGCTAAACCCACATACCTACTTGTTGAGAACGTTAAGAACCTGCTATCGATTCATGCAGGATTCGATTTTGCCTCAGTTCTCTCTGAAATGGACGAAGCGGGGTATGACTGTCGCTGGCAGGTGCTTAACTCCAAGAATTTCGGAGTACCCCAGAACCGGGAGCGCGTGTTCATTATCGCAAATCTTAGAAGCCGAGGTGGAAGAGAAATATTATCTCTCACCGGAGAAAACGAAGCAGCTCTTAAGCAACTTGTAGGCGGGATGCAGGGCTACCGTGTCTATGATACGGAAGGAATCTCAGCAACGCTTGTGGGGAATGCCGGAGGAGTGGGGGCAAAGACAGGTCTGTATTTCATTGATCAGAGTAAGCATGATCCGAAGATCACGGACATGGCTAGATGCCTGACTGCCAGATATACAGCCGGAATGACAAACCATTCTGCCATGAATTCTGCAGTCCTTGAGGTACATCCGGTTCTGACACCGGAGCGGATGGAAAAAAGACAAAATGGGAGAAGGATGAAGGAAGACGGAGAGCCAATGTTTACCCTGACATCCCAGGACAGACACGGGGTGTATGTCTGTGAGAGGAAAGATTCCGTGAAAGTGAAAAATGCCACGAAGTCCGGTTATGAGATTGCCGAGGAAGGAGATGGCATTAATCTGACCTATCCGGAAAGCACAACCAGACGGGGCAGGGTTGGTAAAGGATGTTCCCAGACGCTGGACTGCTCCGGTCAGATGGGGACGCTTATGAAGGGTGGAAGGATCCGAAGACTGACACCACGGGAATGCTTCCGTTTACAGGGATTTTCTGATGAGCTGTTTGAAAAAGCAGCATCTGTCAATTCAGATGCCCAGCTGTATAAACAGGCCGGAAATGCAGTCACTGCCACGGTAGCCTATGCAGTTGCGATGTCACTGCCGGAATCCAGGGACTGATGCATTTTTCTTTTGGCAAATACCATAATTGACTGGACTTTATAAGGATTCAGAGTGATATATGGTACTACCAAAAGAAAGGAGCCACAGGATATGGAGATTAAGGCAAATGTAACACAGAGAAAAGAACTGGTAAGGGTATTATCCGAATATTTCGGACAGAAAGCGGTTTATGCCGGTCCACCAACCTTTGCTTATAAGATCGGGGCAGTGACCATTGACCGGAACGGGCTGATCCTTTTAGAAGATGGCAGCCTGAAAGAAGAGATCATGAAGTGCCTTGCAGAGAATGGCATGGTGGATGAAGCACCAGAAGAAACGGCAGAGAATGCGGAAGAAACTACAGAAGCAGAACAGGAGGCACTTACGGTGCGGATTCCATTTAAAAACATGACACCACAGGGCATCATAAACCTCATCAATATGCTGCATTCCAAACAGCACCTCATCAACCGGAGCATTGGGCAGAACGGATTTTCCATTTCGGACAGCCTGGTGGAAGAACTGAATGCACAGACCTTTGAAGATACAAAGACAGTCACGGATCGTATCATGGAACGTGGAGATTGCATCGGGATTGCTTTTGTGGAAGAGGATATCATTTTTGCAGGATTTCCTTATCCGCAGGAAAGAGAAAACACCATGCTTTATGCAAAACTGGCTGCTGCCATGACGCAGAAGGCAAATGCCCAAAAGCGGGTCAGTCCGAAGGCCACAGTCGAGACCAATGAAAAATATTACATGAGGGCATGGCTGGTAAGCCTCGGCTTTGGGGGAAGAGAAGGAAAGGAAGTGAGGAACTTCTTTCTGAAAGATCTGAAAGGTCACACCGCATTCCGAACTCCTGCAGATGAGGAAAAGTGGAAAGCGAACCGGAAAGCTGAAAAGGAGGCAGAGACATGTTTGGAGTAAAAAGGCAGGAACTGGAAAGGTTAAGAAAAGAATATCCGGCGGGTACCAGGGTGGAGCTGATCCGTCTGGATGATCCCTACCGCACGATCCCTGCAGGAACCATCGGTACGGTAGAATTTGTCGATGATGCCGGACAGATCCACACTGTGTGGGAAGACAACGGATCCCTCGCCCTGATTCCGGGAGAGGATGAGTGGAAGAAGGTGAGATGATGGGAAATGTCACAACTGTCTGCTATGGGGAAAAAACAGAATGGGAATCAAGGGAGCAAGCGGAGATATTTTTTCTTCGCGCCATGTACGGATCCGAGGGTAGTGAGCAGGATCGATACACAAACATCCTTGTGAAATTGCAGATGGGGATGGACTACTGCACGGATGACGGTACATTATTATAGACAGGTTCCGACATCTGATCTGCCCATTCTTTGTGTATGTTATGGCGCAGAAATGACTGGATAATATCCGTATTTAGAGCGAATATGTACCTACCGAAAGGGAAAAGAAAGAAAAAAGCGGAGGTACAAGACCATGAAGAAAATTGATATTTTTGAAAAAGCTATGAACGAGGGAGGAAGCCTTAAAGATTACGGGATAAACAGTACATTGTTTGCAGCATACAGAGACTGCCAGGAAACAGGAAACGATAACATTGATTTCAACGGAGTCATCTGGGATTACGATATTGTAGAAATTGTAAAGGCATTAAAGGAAAACGGCATCAGCGAATTTACAATCAGCAGTACATTTTCAAGTCTTATCGAAACGCTTGCAGCATTTGATAAAGAAGGAATCAAGATGGCAGGGCTTACAGAGGTGAATGCAACATACACAGACTGGAAAACAGGTGAGAAAGCAAGAATTCCGGCAATCAGAATGACTCTTTAAGAATGAAGTACACCAAGCAAAAGGCCTCTGCGGAGGCCTTTTCGGGTGTGAAGATAAAAGAAAGCAATTATAATATACACAGTTTTCACGGCAGATCTTTGTGTACATTATGGCGCAGAAATGACTGGATAATATCCGCATTCAGAGCGAATATGTACTTACCGAAAGGGAAAACAAAGAAAACGGAGGAAAGCAAAATGAAGGAACTTTCAAAGAAGAAAATAAGAGAGGTTGCAAAAGAATACGGAAAAGACGCCGGATACCTTGAGGATATCGTAAGGGACATGGAAGGGGACGGCATACGGGTTGAGAAAGAAGACCTGATCGACATGGTGGTAAATGGAGACTGCTAAAGAAATTTACAGACCAGAGGGGCTGCGGAAAGCAGCCTTTCTGTTGTGTGGATTTACACAGGCAGTGTGCCAGAATCTTTGTGCATATTATGATGCAGAAATGACTGGATATATGTACGGTTTAGAGCGAATATGTACCTACCGAAAGGGAAAAACAAAGAGGAGGCACGAAGCCATGAAAAACGAATTCAAAAAAGAATATGAACATTACCAGGAAATCAAGAGAGCATTTGATGAGGCAGAAAAAGAAGAAAACACAGAGGGGATGGAACAGGCCAGGGAAGCCTACAGAACCTGGGCGGCAGCCATCGAAGGAAAAGGAAAAAACTACGGACGGCTTTACAAGCTGCACGAGGAAGCATGGGAGAGGGGAAACGAGCACATCGACTTAAACGACTGCATTTGGGAAAAGGATGTCAAAGGCATGATCGACAGCTTCCGGGAATTTGGAATCAAAGCATTTACTTTTTCCTCCGGCTGGAGCGGAGCAAATGAAACCGCATGGCTTTTCCTTCAGAACGGATGCAGCCTTGAGGGACTGGTCGAGATTAACAGCCCACACAAGGAATTCATGAGCGAGGAATACGAAAAGGCACACGGATACCTTTTCAGGGTAAACTAAGCACGACCACGGAAGGGGCTGCGTAAGCAGCCTTTTCCCGATAATATGTACAGATCAGCCTTCGGATTTTTGTGCATATTATGGCGCAGAAATGACTGGATATATGTACGGTTTAGAGCGAATATGTACCTACCGAAAGGGAAAAAAGAAGAAACGGAGGATCAGACCATGTGGAAAGAAGGAACAATCGGAGTAAAGAACAGCGAAGGAAGAATGGAAGCCATCCATTACTGGTGCAAACATTTTGACGAGCCGAGCGATTGGGGAATCGAAGGCGGCAGGATTTCCAAGCTGATGTTAAAGCAGGGGAACAAGGTGGTTTACAATTTTGACCGGGGAGAGGACGTAAAACCGCAGACAGCAGAAGCTAAAACCGCCCTTGCAATCCTTCTGCACGAGTACAACTAAACCGCCACACAGGCGGACAGACGGCCCCACAGAGGGGCTTTCTGCCGTTACGGATGGTCTGATCCAATAGAATAAGATTTTTATAAAAGGCTTCTTCGGAGGTCTTTTTTTATGCCAGAATGACAGGAGGTGAGGGCAGTGGCACAGAGAGGAAGGAAACCGAAACCTACGGCAGTCAAGGTGTTGGAAGGCAATCCGGGCAAGAGAAGTTTAAATACGGCTGAACCAAAGCCGGACAAGAAAGCACCACGCTGCCCGTCATGGCTTGAGGATGAGGCAAAGAAGGAGTGGAAGCGTATGGCCAAGCAGTTGGAACATCTCGGTATCCTGACGGAGATCGATATGGCTGCCTTTGCCGGATACTGCCAGGCCTACGCAAGATGGAAGGAAGCAGAGGAATTTATCACTCAGCATGGAACGATTGTTAAGACTCCGAGTGGGTACTGGCAGCAGGTACCGCAGGTATCGATCGCCCAGACTTACTTAAAGATCATGAATAAGTTCTGTGAGCAGTTTGGTCTTACCCCATCTGCCAGAAGCCGTATTGTTACGGATAATGGAGAGGATAAGCAGAATGATGAGATGGAGCTTCTGCTCGTGAAAGGCGGTGCAAAATAGTGTTTGATAAAGCAAAGGCAGACCACGCAGTGAATTTTATTAACTGCTTGAAACACACAAAGGGTAGATGGAGGGGCGTTCCGTTTGACCTGCTCCCATGGCAGGATGAGATCATCCGTACCCTCTATGGTACGGTAAAGGAAAACGGGTACCGACAGTACAATACCTGTTACTGCGAGATCCCAAAGAAGAATGGAAAATCGGAGCTGGCGGCAGCCATTGCCCTTTATATGACCTGCGGTGACGGGGAGTGGGGAGCGGAAGTATATGGATGTGCGTCTGACAGGCAGCAGGCCTCCATCGTATTTGATGTGGCGGTGGATATGGTGGACCAGTGTCCGGCATTGAAAAAGCGGATCAAGCCAGTCATGTCGGTAAAACGACTGGTCTATAAGCCGACTAACAGTTTCTACCAGGTGCTCTCGGCAGAGGCATATACCAAACATGGACTGAATGTCCATGCGGTTATTTTTGATGAGCTTCACGCCCAGCCTAACAGGGATCTGTTCGATGTCATGACAAAAGGATCCGGTGATGCCAGAACCCAGCCACTGTTCTTTTTGATCACAACAGCCGGGACGGATCGGAACTCTGTATGTTTCGAGCAGCATCAGAAAGCAGTGGATCTTTTGGAAGGACGGAAGATCGATCCGACTTTTTACCCCGTAATCTATGGGGCAGCCGATGAGGATGACTGGACGGATGAGAAAGTCTGGTATAAGGCGAATCCGTCTCTTGGATATACGATCGATATTGAAAAAGTGCAGAATGCTTATATCAGTGCCAGGGAAAATGCAGCAGAAGAAAATGTGTTCCGACAGCTCCGTCTGAACCAGTGGGTAAAGCAGAGTACCAGATGGATGCAGATGGATAAATGGGATGCCTGTGCATTTCCGGTCGATGAAGAAGAACTCCTTGGAAGGGAATGTTATGGCGGACTGGATCTTTCCAGCTCCACGGACATCACGGCATTCGTTTTGGTGTTTCCACCAAGGAATGATACGGAAAAATATATCATACTGCCATATTTCTGGATTCCGGAGGACAACATGAGACTTCGTGTCAGAAGGGATCACGTCCCATATGATGTCTGGGCGAAGGAAGGATGCCTAAAGACCACGGAAGGCAATGTGATCCATTACGGATTTATCGAGCAGTTTATTGATGAGCTAGGAAAGAAGTATCACATCAAGGAGATCGCATTTGACCGCTGGGGAGCAGTACAGATGGTACAGAACCTGGAAGGTATGGGATTTACCGTAGTTCCGTTCGGACAGGGGTACAAGGATATGAGTCCCCCGACCAAGGAGTTAATGAAGCTGACGTTGGAAGAGAGGCTTGCACATGGTGGTCATAAAGTCCTGCGGTGGATGATGGATAACGTGTTTGTCCGTCAGGATCCGGCAGGAAACATCAAGATGGATAAGGAAAAATCCACGGAAAAGATCGATGGTGCGATCGCAACCGTTATGGCACTGGACCGTGCCATCCGAAATGAGGGAAGTGACGGCAGTGTATATGATGACAGAGGAATTTTAGTATTTTAACAGCGGAGGTGCTTCATGGGAATTAAGAGTTTATTCGGATTCGGACAGGCGCGGGATAAGCCTGTAAATAAAGCTGCAGATGCAGGTTATTCGTTCCTTTTTGGAAGGACAACGAGTGGAAAACCTGTCAATGAGCAGACAGCCATGCAGACTACGGCTGTGTATGCCTGTGTAAGGATCCTGGCAGAAGCCATCGCATCCTTGCCGCTTCATGTGTATGAATACCAGGAAGATGGCGGCAAGCAGATGGTGCATGATCATCCGCTTTATTACCTGCTCCATGATGAGCCGAACCCGGAAATGACATCCTTTGTATTCCGGGAAACGCTCATGAGTCATCTTCTGATCTGGGGCAATGCCTATGCACAGATCATTCGGGATGGAAGCGGAAGAGTGCTAGGCCTGTATCCCTTACTTCCAAACAAGATGGATGTACAAAGGGATGACAGAGGGAATCTTTACTATGTGTATTCCAGAAACAGTGATGAAAATCCGACCTTTAAGGAGTATGGAGATATCCGTCTGAAAGCCGAGGATGTGCTGCATATTCCGGGGCTTGGATTTGATGGGCTGATTGGGTATTCCCCGATCGCCATGGCAAAGAATGCAGTCGGCATGACACTGGCCTGTGAGGAATACGGCGCCAGCTTCTTTGCAAACGGTGCAAATCCGGGAGGAGTCCTGGAACATCCGGGGGTTTTGAAGGATCCGTCAAAGGTAAGGGAGTCCTGGAACTCGGTATACCGTGGTGTGAACAATGCCCACAAGATCGCAGTGCTGGAAGAAGGCATGAAGTATCAGCAGATCGGAATCCCACCGGAAGAAGCACAGTTTCTGGAAACAAGGAAATTTCAGATCAATGAGATTGCAAGGCTGTACCGGATACCTCCACATATGGTGGGGGATCTGGAAAAATCTAGCTTCTCCAATATTGAGCAGCAGTCCCTGGAGTTTGTGAAATACACACTGGATCCCTGGGTGATCCGGTGGGAGCAGTCCCTACAGAGGGCACTCCTTCTGCCGGGGGAGAAAGGAAAGTATTTCATCAAGCTGAACGTGGATGGATTGCTTCGGGGAGATTATCAGTCCAGGATGAACGGCTATGCGGTCGGAAGGCAGAACGGTTGGCTTTCTGCCAATGACATCCGTGAGATGGAAAACTTAAATCCGATCCCGGATGAGGAAGGTGGAAACCTGTATCTGATCAATGGGGCAATGACAAAACTTGCGGATGCCGGAGCCTTTGCAGAAACCTCTGAACAAGAAGAAGCAGAAGAACAGGAGAACCAAGAAACACCGGAGCAGAAGCAGGAAAATTACAGAAAGAGAGGCAGACGATGAAACGGAAGTTTTGGAACTGGATAAGGAATGAGGATGAGGGCGTACCGGAAAGGACGCTCTTTTTAAGTGGGCAGATTTCAGATGAGACCTGGTACGGGGATGAAGTCACTCCGCAGCTTTTTAAGGATGAGCTGAATGCCGGGACAGGGAATATCACGGTATGGATCAATTCACCAGGAGGGGATGTGTTCGCCGCAGCGCAGATCTACAACATGCTTCGGGACTATAAGGGAAGCGTGACAGTCAAGATCGATGGCCTTGCCGCTTCAGCTGCATCGGTCATTGCCATGGCAGGGGATACGGTGTGTGTTTCTCCGCTCGCTATGATGATGATCCATAATCCGGCTACCCTTGCAATGGGGGAAGCGAAGGATATGCAGAAGGCAATTTCCATGTTAAACGAGGTCAAGGAATCCATCTTAAATGCGTATGAAGCAAAGACCGGGCTTACCCGTGCGAAGCTGTCACACATGATGGATGATGAGACTTGGTTTAATGCAAAAAAGGCTGTGGAACTTGGCTTTGCGGATAAGATCCTTTTTACGGATGAGGGAAAGAAACAAAAACCCAAGACCCCAGAAGAGGAACCGGAGGAAAAAGAGGATAAGACGGAAGAACAGAGCGGGAAGAAAAAGAAGTTTCCGTTCGAGCAGGATTCTCTGATGTTCTCGAAAAAAGCCGTCAGTGATTCATTCCTTACGGCAGCAGCAAAAGGGGACATGATCCCGGTAAACCAGTTGGAAAAAAGACTGAACCTGATCACACATTAAGGAGGATATGATAATGAGTAAGATTCTTGAATTGAGAGAGAAAAGAGCAAAGGCATGGGAAGCAGCAAAAGCGTTCCTGGATGCCAAAAGAACCGATGACGGTTTTGTATCTGCAGAGGATGTAGCTACTTATGACCGTATGGAAACAGATGTAGTAAATCTTGGTAAGGAGATTGAACGCCTGGAAAGACAGGCTGCCATTGATGCAGAACTTGCCAAGCCAATCAATACCCCGATCACGAACAAGCCGAGCGGAAAGATTGATGGGGATGCCAAGACCGGAAGGGCTACCGATGAGTACAAAAAAGCATTCTGGAATGGGATGAGAAACAAACTCTCCTACGAAGTGCAGAATGCCCTGTCTATCGGCACGGATTCCGAAGGCGGTTATCTTGTGCCGGATGAGTATGAGAGAAAACTGGTGGAAGCACTGGAAGATGAGGTGTTCTTCAGAAGCCTTGCGACCGTCATTAAGACTTCCAGCGGTGACCGTAAGATTCCAATCGTGACTTCCAAGGGTGAGGCTGCATGGATCGATGAAGGCGGTCAGTTCCCGGAATCCGATGATAGCTTCGGCCAGACCTCCATCAGTGCCTATAAGCTGGCTACCATGATCAAGGTGTCTGATGAACTGTTAAATGACAGTGTATTCAATATCGAGCAGTATATCTCTAGGGAATTCGGAAGACGTATCGGTACGAAGGAAGAGGAGGCCTTCTTTATCGGTGATGGCAGTGGAAAGCCGACCGGAATCTTTCACACCACAGGTGGTGCAGATACCGGAGTGATTGCAAACAATACTTCCATTACGTTTGACGATGTCATGGATCTGTATTATTCCCTCCGTGCACCGTACCGTAACAAGGCAGTATGGCTTTTGAATGATTCGACCGTAAAGGCAATCCGTAAGCTGAAGGATGGGAACGGAAATTATATCTGGCAGCCGTCTGTAAGGGAAGGAGAGCCGGATCGGATCTTAAACCGTCCGTACCGCACATCTATTTATGTGCCGGAACTGGCAGCCGGAAACCGTGTCATGGCATTCGGTGATTACAGCTATTACTGGATCGCAGACCGCCAGGGCAGAAGCTTCAAGAGATTGAATGAACTTTATGCTACCACAGGACAGGTCGGTTTCCTTGCATCCGAGCGTGTGGATGGCAAGCTGATCCTTTCCGAAGCAGTGAAGACACTGGATATCAAAGCTGCAGGAAAGTAGGTGGCATGAATGTTCGTAACGCTTGAGGAAGCCAAAGGGTATCTGAGGGTGGATTCATCAGACGAGGACAGTTTTGTCCTCGGACTGATGGAAACTGCAGACAGCCTGATAAAGACAGTTACAAGAATGGAAGAGTCTGACCTCTGTCAGCATGAAGCCGTGATAAAGACTGCAGAACTGTATGTGACTGCCTATCTTTTTGAACACAGGGAAGAGGCAGACCATAAGGCACTGACGGAAACACTGAAGTATCTGCTCTTTGGCATCAGGGAGGAGTGCTTCTGATGATAGAACTCATGCGCGAACGGATCACGATACAGAAAAGCAGTACGAGGAAAGACAGTGTGGGAAACCATACCACGGTGTGGGGGGACTATTATAAATGTTATTCCTATGTGAATAATCTTTCAGGGAAAGAATACTGGGAAGCAAAGCAGGTCAATGCGGAAACGGAACTGGAATTTGTGATCCGTTTCTGCAGTGAGGTGTCAGGACTGGATACGGAGCATTACCGTATCATTTTCCGGGAGGGCATTTATAATATTACATTTGTTGATAACGTGCAGTATAAGAACCGATCCTTAAAAATAAGGGCTGCCCGGACAAAGAGGTGAGGGGATGGCAGATAAAAGAACGACCGTGGACGGTCTTGCTGATGCGATCATGGACGGTCTGAAGGAGTATGCAGACCTTGCAACGGACACGGTAAAGGATGCCGTGAAAGATGTATCCCAAAATGTAAAAAAGGATATACAGGCAAATGCCCCAAAGCGGACAGGGAGATACAAGAAAAGCTGGACTGTAAAAAAGACGGCAGAAAGCAGCACTTCCCTTACCATGACCGTCCATTCCAAGGACAGATACCAGATCGCACACCTTTTGGAACATGGCCATGCAAAGCGTGGCGGTGGCAGGGTAGCCGGAAGGGAGCATATCGCTCCGGCAGAGGAGAAAGGAAACCAGGAACTGTTAAGGAAGATAGAAAGGGGGCTGCGGTAATGACACATGAGAAAGTGATGGCGGTGATGGAAGAGATTGGTATTCCCTATGCCTATCATCATTTTGCGGAAGGAGAATCCCCGGAGCCGCCCTTTGCGGTATTCCTGTATCCGGGAAGCCACAATTTCTCTGCAGACGGAAAAGTGTATTTTAAGGCAGACCGTCTGAATATAGAGATCTACACGGATATCAAAGATCCGGAACTGGAACTTACGGTGGAAACGGTGCTTGATGCACACGGTATTTATTATGAAAAAAGCGAAGTATGGATCGAATCAGAAAATCTGTATGAAGTGCTTTACCAGATGGAGGTATAGACGATGGCAAATAAAAAGAATAAGGTCAAATTTAATATCTGTAACGTGCATTATGCACCGATCACGGTTGCAGAGGAAGGTACGGTCAGTTTTGGAACACCCGTTGCGATGCCGGGTGCGGTATCCATCAGCATGGATCCGACAGGAGAGCCGGAGTCGTTTTATGCGGACGGCATTGAATATTATGTGATCAACAATAATCAGGGATATGATGGTGACCTGGAACTTGCCATGATCCCGGAGACATTCCGCACGGATATTTTGAAAGAGGAAGCGGACAGCAATAACGTACTGGTGGAGAATGCAAACTCCGAGACTGGCAGTTTTGCATTGCTTTTTGAGTTTGACGGGGATATCCGTAAGATCCGCCATGTGCTTTATAACTGCACGGCATCCCGTCCGACCATTGAATCCAAGACCAATGAGGATGAGAAGGAAGTGCAGACGGAGACCCTTACCATCAAGGCCAGACCAATGGCAGATGGATATGTGAAGGCAAAAACAGGCGATAGCACAACAGATACGGTTTACAATAACTGGTATAAGAGTGTATATCAGCCGACTACAGCTCAGACAACACAGGCATCACAAACGGCAGAGCAGTCCACAAAATCAACTAAGGCAGTATCATAGGAGGGGAGAATATGGGAATTAGAAAAAATATAGAGATCGATGGCCAGATGGTTGCATTCAAGGCGAGTGCAGCCATCCCAAGGATCTACAGATTAAAATTCCAGAGGGATATCTATAAGGATCTTGCGGTACTTGAAAAGAGTATCGGTGACGGGAAAGAGGAGTCTTCCAACCTCGATATGTTCTCCCTTGAGATGTTCGAGAATATTGCATTTATCATGGCAAAGCACGCAGATCCGTCCATCCCTGACACACCGGAGGAATGGCTTGATAATTTCAACACGTTTTCCATCTATCAGGTACTTCCGCAGCTTATCGGGCTGTGGGGGCTGAATGTGAAAACGGATGTGGAAGCTAAAAAAAACTTCGCCCGACAGAGCGTGAAATGACAACACCATTATTTCTGCTCCGATGTGTACAGTTAGGTCTGTCGATGGCAGATCTTGAAATGCTGTCGATAGGATTGATCAACGATATGTACTCTGAGAGCAGAAATGATGATTACCGATATGCAGAGATCGCAACACAGGAGGATTTCGACAATTGGTGATTGTTCCCGATTGAGAGTACGGCTGTTTTCTGTTATACTTATTGACAGAAAATAGCTGGGTATTCTCAGCTAAAAATCGGGAGTTGAGGTGATGAAACTATGGCTGAAATACAAATTGCATGGTTAGAATTGATGACAGTTGGAGGGCTTGGTGTAATATTGGTTCTGCTAGGAGTTAGTTTCAATATCATTGTAAAAAGACAAAATCAATTGTGTACAAAAAAGACAGACGGTATTATTAAACAATATGGGGTTCCAGGAAATGGAAGGGTGTATCCAATTGTTGAGTACTTTGTGAACGGAACTTGTTATAAAGCAAAGAAAAAATTTCGAGGAATTAAAACAACGCAACTATCTGGAGTACCCGTACCGGTAAAATCAGAAATCTATGAAGATGAAAAAGGCTGGCTACATGTAAAAACTGGAGCTGTTGCAAATTTGCGTCAACTTGCAGAGCAGTTGTGGCCTATCAACAGTACGATGACAGTTTATTATAATCCCAATAATCCTAAAAAGTGTTATGTTGATAGACCAATTTCAAAAAGTTTTACTTCCATGATGTTTATCATAATGGGGATAGTAACGATACTCTTGAGTGTACTGGTATTCTTTTTGATGCAACTATAAATTGCAAAAGATAATTGCTAATCAGACAAATTCAAGTTTGTAACGTTGAAAAAATTATAATATTACATAGAACATCTGTCAGAAACGGCAGGTGTTTTTCTTTTGTTACGGGGCAGAAATGCTCCTTTTTTGTACCCGTTTTAGAAGGAGGTGAGGGACATGGCAAGCCGTATCCAGGGAATTACCGTTGAGATCGGTGGTGATACAACCAAATTACAGAATGCCTTAAAAGGCGTGAACGGACAGATAAAATCCACCCAGTCACAGCTTAAGGATGTAAATAAACTGCTGAAACTGGATCCGGGGAATACGGAACTTCTGGCACAGAAGCATAAGCTGCTTGCGGATGCCGTCAGTGAAACTAAGGAGAAACTTGCCACACTGAAGACCGCAGCAGAACAGGCAAACACAGCCCTTGCCAAAGGCGAGATATCCAAGGATCAGTACGATGCCCTGCAGAGGGAGATCGTAGAGACAGAGCAGGACTTAAAGGACCTTGAAACACAGGCTAACCAGTCTGCAACGGCAATGCAGAAGATTGCCGCAGCCGGAGAAAAGTTAAAGACAGCCGGAGATACGGTATCCTCTGCCGGACAGAAACTTCTTCCGGTGACAGGAGCCGTGACAGCACTGGGAACGGCATCCGTGACCACGGCAGCCAATTTTGAATCTGCCATGTCACAGGTGCAGGCCACGATGGGAATCACGAAGGATGCCATGTCCACGGTTGACGGGCAGTCCGTAAATACGATGGATACCTTAAATGAGCTTGCAAAGAAGATGGGTGCTGAGACGGCATTTTCCGCAAAAGAGTGTGCAGAAGCATTAAACTACCTGGCACTTGCCGGATATGATACACAGCAGATGTGTGATACCCTGCCGACTGTACTGAACCTTGCGGCAGCAGGAGATATCGACCTGGCATCGGCATCGGACATGGTAACGGATGCCATGTCTGCCCTTGGCATGGGAGTCGAAGAATCTGAAAAGATGGTAGACCAGATGGCAAAGACGGCATCTACAACCAATACATCTGTTGCACAGTTAGGTGAAGGAATCCTTACTATCGGTGCAACTGCAAAATCCATCAAGGGCGGTACGGCAGAACTGAACACGGCACTCGGTATCCTTGCCAACAATGGTATCAAGGGAGCAGAGGGTGGTACGCATCTGAGAAATATCATCCTGTCGCTGCAGAGTCCGACCGATACGGCAGCCAAGCAGATGGAAGCGTTGGGGCTTTCCGTGTATGATTCCGAAGGAAACATGAGAAGCCTAAATGACATCCTGGGAGATCTGAATACTTCCATGGATGGAATGACATCTGAGGAAAAAGCCAACATCATCAGTACGATCTTCAACAAAACAGACCTGTCATCCGTAAATGCCTTACTTGCCAATACGGGAAGTACATGGGATGACCTTCAGAAGAAGATCATTGACAGCGGTGGTGCTGCACAGCAGATGGCAGATACACAGCTTGATAACTTACAGGGACAGATTACGATCCTGAAATCTGCCCTTGAGGGGCTTGCCATTTCCTTTGGCGAACTTCTGATGCCGTCCATCAAGCAGATTGTGGAATGGGTACAGAAGTTTGTGGACTGGCTGAACAGCCTGGATGACGGCACGAAAAAGATCATTGTAACGGTAGCCCTCCTGGCAGCAGCACTGGGACCGGTGCTTATTTTTGTCGGCAAGATCATGAGTGCGGTCGGAACGATCATGACGGTTGCGCCCAAGATCGCAGGTGCGGTCAACGGGATCACTGGTGCGATCAAAGGCATTACAGCTGCAACATCCGGCATTTCTGCCGTGCTGAAGGTATTCTCAGGTATCGGAATGGTGGTCGCAGGTGTCGTGGTTGCCGTGAAAAACTTTGTTGATATGTTCCAGAACGGGTTTTCCGTGGTAAAGGATATCCTGATGGGTGTCGGCATTGCACTGGCAGCAGTCGGGGCGGTGATCCTTGGTGCTCCTGCACTGGTAGCCGGAGTGGTGGCAGCCATTGTATTTGCGGTCGCAAACCTTGTGATCCTGATAAAAGAACACTGGCAGGAGATACTGACTTTCCTTTCAGGCCTGTGGGAGAACATCAAAACGCTGGCTGGGACAGTATGGCAGGGGATCTCGGACACGGTATCCGGTATCATAACCGGACTGGCAGAAGCCCTGTCCGGCATTTGGAATGCAATCAGTACCACGGTTTCCACGGTATGGAATACGATCAGTACGACAGTGGGAGGTATCGTTCAGGGAATCGTAGATACCATCGTTTCCATCTGGAACGGATTTGCGGAGATATTCGGACCGCTTCTTGAGGCATTCCGGTATCTGTTCGAGACCATATTCCAGGCAATCAAGATCCTGATCGGGATGGCACTGGATGCGATAACAGCCAAGATACAGGAGATCTGGAATGGGATCGTGGCATTCCTGACACCGCTCCTTACGGCACTGAAAAACCTGTTCCAGACGATATGGAACTCCATCAAGTCTGTTATCGCTACGGTCTTGAATGCAATCAAAAGTGTCGTGCAGAATGTGTGGAATGCCATTAAATCCGTGGTCACATCCGTATTGAATGCCGTGCTCGGAGTAGTGCGGAGTGTCTGGGAAAATATAAAAAGTTATATTTCTTCTGTGATGAATAGCATCAAAAGCACGGTGTCCTCCATCTGGAACAGCGTGAAATCGGCAGTCAGTTCCACGGTTGGTCAGATCTATAACGTGATCCACTCCGGCTTTGAAAGTGCGGTAAATTATATCAAAGGTCTGGCATCGTCAGCATATAACTGGGGACGGGACCTGATCATGGGTATCGTAAACGGAATCAGATCTGCACTGGGTGCTGTCACGGATGCAGTAAATGGCGTGGCCAATAAGATACGTTCCGTCCTGCATTTCTCTGTGCCGGATGAAGGTCCGCTGACAGATTATGAGTCATGGATGCCGGACTTTATGGGAGGACTTGCAAAAGGAATCGAAAAGAGCCGTGGCATGATCCAGAAAGCCGTGAGCGGTGTTGCATCTGATATGGTGATAAATCCTAAAGTTAATATGTCTGACATGACGGAAGGGGTATCTGGTGTATCACAGACAGAAAGTATCTCCGGAATGCTGGCTGCCATCACGACAGCCATCCAGAGCATGAATGGGAACAGCGGTGATATCGTTATTCCGGTATATCTTGGAAACACCATGCTTGATGAAGTGATCCTGACAGCACAGCAGAGGGCAAATTTAAGAAGCGGAGGAAGATGACATGGCATATATGCAGTATCTGGTATTTAATGGAGAGCCGCTGCCGATGCCGGATTCCTATGAGATCGGTCTTTCCGATGTAGAGGCGGATTCCGGTGGTGAGACAGAGGCAGGAACAACACAGAGGGATGTGGTACGGACGGGAGTGGCAGACATTTCCGTCTCTTTTTCCGTATCCCCCAAATGGGTAAAAAGCCTGACCGTTTATTCAAAGCTGCCGAAGATCACGGTAGATTTTCTGGATACGGAAACACTGGAACCCCGGGAGGCAGAGATGTATATCAACGGATTTAAGGCACAGTTGAAAAAAGATACATCCTATAAGGGACTCTGGACGGTCAGTTTTACCCTGAAAGAATATTGATGGAGGTGGCAGGATGTACCCAGTATCAGAAGCCTATATACAGGCAGTCGAGAGTAATACAAGAAAATATTTCTGGACAGGCACACTTACTGCCGGAAACGGAAAAAGTTATGATTTTTCCAATGAGGATATTGTAAAAGGGAGCGGATACATCACCCGGCAGTGCTGTGGAAGTTCGGAAATCGAACTCGGAACGGTATATGCTGCAGAGCTTGGGATCAGCCTGTTTGCAGATGTCGATCGATACACGCTGGAAGATGCACAAATAAAGATCTGGTTTCATCTGGTGCTTGAGGATGGCAGTACGGAGACCGTTCCCATGGGTGTATTTTATGTTGCGGAAGCAAACCGGAACCGGAAAACCATAGAACTGAAGGCCTATGATGCCATGCTGAACCTGGAAAAGAATTTCAACAAGGGATTGTCCAGTGCATCCCCGTATGAATTCCTGACCCTTCTGTCGAAGGCCTGCCATGTGGAACTGGCACAGACAAAAGAAGAGATAGAAGCAATGACTAATGGGACGGAACTGTTCGGGATCTATCAGGAAAATGATATCGAATCGTGGAGAGATTTCCTTTATTATCTGGCACAGGCACTCGGTTGTTTTGCCACGATCGACCGATATGGAAAACTGCTCCTTGTTGCATACAAAACGGAACCCGTCAAGACGGTGGACAGCAGACACCGCTTCAGCAGTACATTTTCAGATTTTGTTACCAGGTATACAGCAGTCAGCTCCACCAATAAGAAAACAGAAACAGCAGAATATTATGCGAAGCAGCCAGATGACGGCCTGACGATAAACCTCGGGGTGAATCCTCTGTTACAGTTCGGGCTGGAAGAAACCAGAAAGCGGATCATAAACGGGATATTGGATGCGGTCTCCATCGTGAAATATGTCCCGTTTGATTCTGACACCATAGGGGATCCGGCACTTGACCTTGGGGATGTCATCCGATTTACAGGCGGTCATGCAGATGAGAGCAAAAGGGCAGCGATCACAAGCATACAGACGAAGATCAACGGAAAGCAGACCGTAAAGTGTGTAGGCAAGAATCCGAGACTGGCAGAAGCAAAAAGCAAGAATGATAAGAACATCAGCGGGCTGATCAATTCCATCAGTGAGAATAAACTGAGTGTCTATACATTTACGAATGCCCTGGCTTTAGAAGCAGGGAGTGAGAAAACTTCCATCATCAACATGGAGTTTGCTTCGGGGGATGAAACGAATGCGGAATTCCATGCGGAAGCGATCCTCCAGGTAAAGAGCAATCCGTATACAAGGACACTGAATGCGGAGGGAACGGTCGGTCTTGGAACGACCACGGATGAGGATGGAAATGAAACAGAAAATCAAAAAGTGATCTCATTTCCGCTTACATGGGATGAAGACGGAAAGACGGGGCTTACCGTTTATTACGTCCTGGACGGACATGAAGTGGAGGAGTTCCATCCATTGGAAACCTGGCTGAGCGGGGAGCATCTGCTAAACCTTTATTATCCGATCATTGAACTGGAAGCAAACCAGCTCCATACCTTTGAGGTGCTGATCTCACTTTCTAATGGCAGCGGAAAGATCGATGCCCAGAATATCATGGCAACGATCACGGGACAGGGACTTGGAGTGCAGGAACGTTGGGACGGCCGTATCACGGCAGATGAGACCATGAGAAAGATCGTGATGTCAGGTATGCAGACCCATGTGCTTCGTGCAGCAGTTAGCGAAAAAATCGAACCGCCAAAGCAGACGGGATTAAGGGATTCCATATCCTCCATCCTTCTGACCGGAATACCGCTTCATACGGTAAAGGATAATGTGAGCCTGTTTTCCCCGATCGTGCGTGATGTGGTGGAAACTGCTGACCGTAAAAAGATGGTATATGACAAGTTATATGTACTGGATGGGGAGACGTTCGCATTCCAGAAAGATTATGAGATATCCGGTAAGTCCAATGAAAGACTGAACAGGGGAAGGATGTTAAAACTGGTGATCCCGACAGGGGCATTCGATTCCCTGACAGGCATGACGATCCTTCCGTTTGATACAGAGCCGTTCATCAACATGAATGTGTTATATGGAAAAAATACCGTACTGACAGAACGCACGGAAGTATCGGATGAAAAGGCAGTGCTGAAACAGTCTTATTACGGTCCGATGACCGGAACGGATATGGAAATCGACCGCGGCCGGCTGATCCGCCTTCCACTCGGACTTGGTGATATGGATACGGTAGAAGAATTGGAGGTAACAAGTGGCTGATTATAGAACGTTAGAAGCACTTTTAAGCAGCACGCAGAACATGACCATTCTGCGTAATAATTCTTTGCAGGATGACGGGACGGATACCGTCTCCGGTGTGGACTGGTTTCAGTACAATGGGAAAACTGCTGACAAGTTATATGTGAGCGGAAATTCGTGGATCGGATTCGGGGAAAATGCAGAACAGCTTAAGATCGTGCGGAGGGACACTGACCTGATGACGCTCAGAAGGGAAGAAGGGACACTCTGGGGAGCGTATCGTTTTCTCCGGATCCGGTGGGAGGGATATTCAGTTCATGGCAACCGGATCGAGGCAACAAGGCTGGTGTGGGATGCAGTCCTGTTTGACGATGGAGAGATCTGTGTATCCTTTGATACGATACCGACCAACTCATCTTATCTTGCGGAATCGAGCCTTGTCACAGGGAGCAATACGCTTTCGTTCACGGCTGTGTCTGGGAAGATCATAGGATTTAAACCACTGGATGAGACAGGGACGGCTTTTCAGTATCTGGACCATGCCCCGGTCTTTCTGGATCCGTATAACCGGAGATATCTGATCTCAGATGCATCCGGATCCTTATATACGGTTTCGGAGGATGCCCTGACTGTCCTGGAAGAGACGGCATTGACGGCAGAGCTTTTTGAAACCTACGGGGTGCAGGATATCCCGGATGGGAAGCTGCTGCTTGCACTTACGGATCCGGCTATTTTATATTGGCACGATTCCGAGAACCGATTCCCGGAGATGAGGGTGAAATATACAGGCATTCCGGTGCCACAGGTGATTTTTTCTGAGAATATCGATATGTCGGATTCCACCATACTGGGAATTGAGAAAGTGACTACGGACTGTGCAGATTCCACGCTGTTTGCGGTTTCCTTTGATGATGGGGAAAACTGGTGGAGCTGCGTGGACGCCAGGTGGATAAAACTTGCAAACGAAAAGTCTGGTATGTCAAAAACAGCACTGGAAACGATCAGCGTGGATTCCTGGGCAGAAAAAGCAACGACCGGGCAGCTAAAATACCGCATTATCATAAGCGGTGCAGACGGATACTTAAGATCCATCACAACAGATTATCTGAATACGGAGGAATAGGGATGTTAAAAGGAAAAAGCGTGATAGAACTGACAGACGTTCATACAGGCGAGGTGGAGAGGTATGAGGATACCAACCTTGTAACGGAAGCGGTCAGGGATATCCTGAATGCAAATATCATGGGGATGCTTTATAACAGCACCAGTTTTAACGGATCCAGTGGGGAAGGCTGGATGCTCCCTCTTAAGAAGAATATCATGGGCGGTGTTCTTTTATATCAGAATGCACTTGAAGAGCGCGAGGACAATATCTATGCACCATTAGATAATCCCTTGATCGGGTATGCCTCTGATGATGCCAACAATACCACGGATGTGCGCAGGGGAAGCAGGAACCTTACCGAGAGCAAGGTGATCGATGATGGTTACCGCTTTGTCTGGGATTTCCAGACTTCCCAGGCGAACGGTACGATCTCTGCTATCTGTCTTTCCAATACGCTGGCAGGAAGGGGAGCAGAGTTTTCCAATAATTATATGCTGCGTCTTGGGTCATATTCCGGCTATAGAACAGAACCGATCGGTGATGCGTATCTGAAGAATAAGCGCCTGTATATTGGAGAAGGGTACCGTCTTGAAATGGTAACAAGATATAATTCCACTCAGGCTGTATTGCGGAAATATAAGGATGATTATCTTCACGCAAGTCTTGTGACAAGACCAGCTACCAGGATCGTGACAGAACCGGAAGAGGAAACCACCATAGAGATCGGTCATGCACCATATTATTATCATTATACAGGCGGGAGCAAGGATGGAACGGAAGAACCGAGCAACAGCAGCAGTGATACGGTGTCTTATCTGTTTCATGCATCCGATGGAAAGTGGTATGGTATCGCCAGAAGAAACAACCAGAAATACAGCTATACGAGCGGGGGCAAGGATTATTACACCCATGTGGACTATGAATGGTATATGGATGCGGTGGATGGCGATAAATGTACTTCCCAGAAAATCGCAGTACCAAGTGGCGTAAACGAATTTTACAGTCTCGGCATGAGCGGAAAATGGCTGATGTGCTACACCGGAAGTAAGGTTTACCGCATAGATACCGCAAATGTTGCCAATATCGAACTGGTACCGGATATCACTTATACATCATCACATTACCTGACCTATATTGTCGATGATGACATTGTTATAAACGGATGGTACTTCCTGAATGGAGAACCGAAACTTCATATCAGGGAAATCTCCAGTGACTCAAGCTACTCATGGGGACGTAACCAGATGGCAAGGTATAAAACTTTTGCAGTTAAAGAATGGGTCTATAACAATAGCTATTATTACGTGTATAAGGAACTGTTTCTTTTTACACCTTATCTGGCTACCATCAATAATCTCGGCACTCCGGTCATTAAGACTGCGGATAAGACGATGAAGATCACTTATACGGTGACTGAGGAATAACCATAATTTAGAAACAGGCAGTTATCCATTGAGGGTAGCTGCTTTTTTCATACAAAAATACAGAAGGAGGACAAGACAATGAAGGAATTCTGGAACGGAGTACAGTTCGTATTCACAGCAGTAGGAGGATGGCTCGGTTATTTTCTGGGAGGATGTGACGGTCTGCTTTATGCATTGGTTGCTTTTGTAGTCATTGATTACATTACGGGAGTCATGTGTGCGGCCAGTGACCACAAACTGTCCAGCGCGGTCGGCTTTAGGGGAATCTGCCGTAAGGTGCTGATCTTTCTTATGGTTGGGATAGCAAATATCCTGGACGTGCATATCATCGGCACGGGGAATGTGTTAAGGACGGCAGCCATTTTCTTCTACATTTCTAATGAAGGGATTTCCCTTCTGGAAAATGCATCCTACCTGGGGCTGCCAGTACCGCAGAAGATCAAGGCAGTATTAGAGCAGCTTCATGATCGCTCGGAAAGCGAGGAACAGCATGACAAAGAATGAATTTATTTCCGGTATCGCAGGGTATGTGCAGAAGTATGCAGCATCCTACGGGATACGGGTGCATTCTCCCGTGATCGCACAGGCGATCCTGGAATCCGGCTGGGGTGAAAGCACCCTAGCCGCAGAGTACCATAATTATTTTGGATTGAAATGTGGGACAAAGTGGAAAGGCGGTTCTGTCAATCTGTTAACCAGAGAGGAATATACTGCCGGGACACTTACCACAATCAAAGATTATTTCCGTACCTATTCTTCCATGGAAGAAGGTGTAAAGGGATATTTTGAATTTATCCAGCTTGAGAGATACAAAAATCTCCGTGGTATTACGGATCCGCAGAAGTATCTGGAGACCATCAGGGCAGACGGCTATGCGACCAGTTCCACTTATGTGAAGAACACAATGGCACTGATCAACCAGTACAGCCTTACAAAATATGACACAGCAGGGGAGGAAAACACGATGGGAAAAACAGCAGCAGAACTTATTACACAGGCACAGAAATGGATCGGATGCCGTGAGGCAGACGGATCCCATAAAAAAATCATAGATGTTTATAATGCACACAGACCACTGGCAAGGAACTATTCTGTAAAATATACGGATGCGTGGTGTGCAACGTTCGTATCAGCGTGTGCCATTAAGACTGGGATGACGGATATCATTCCTACAGAGTGCGGATGCGGACAGATGATCGCCCTGTTCCAGAATCTTGGGGAGTGGGATGAAAATGACGCAAGAGTTCCGAAAGCAGGAGATATCATCTTTTATGACTGGGATGATTCCGGCAGAGAGGATAACACTGGATGGCCGGACCATGTTGGGATCGTAGAAAAAGTATCCGGTAGCACCATTACCGTGATTGAGGGGAATAAGGGGAATGCGGTAGGACGCAGGACCATGCAGGTCAACGGAAAATATATCCGTGGATATGGTGTGCCGAAATACAACAGCGGGGCAACACAGGACAGCCAGTCAGGAAATATGGGCAGCAGTTCCAGTGCCCTTAATAAAGCCCCGAAATGGGGAGGAAAAGTTACGGCTTCATCCTTAAATGTGCGGAGCTGGGCCGGAACGGAGTATTCCAATATCAAATCATGGCCTACACTTAGCAAGGGCAATCTTGTAGATGTCTGCGACAGCGTGAAGGCCGGTGACGGAAGCACCTGGTATTATGTCCGCATTAATGGGCGGATCTATGGATTCGTGCATTCTGCTTACATTACAAAAGCATAATGAGCTGAAAATTGGCTGGCAGGAATGTCAGCCTTTTTCTTTTTCTCAAAGACGATTCATCAA
>CAVALB010000036.1:0-25327 GCA_963589345.1 uncultured Selenomonadales bacterium
AAATAAAATTTCAAAATCAGCCTTAGAAATGCAAGCATTTCACGTCTGATTTATGAAATTTTGCTTGGCTCTGAACAGTTACAAATCAGGATTATAAAAATATCTGTACTACTATAGTACCTGTCCACTTCAAAATGTCAACCCTGTAACATATAATCAGTTCTGTTACCCGTTGCCTTTCCGGAAAAGATTTGTTAGACTGATAAGGTCTGAAAAAAGAACAGTTACAGAAAGTAGAGGAATTATATATGTTAGGAATCATCGGCGCCATGAAGGCGGAAGTTGAGCAGTTAAAGCAGGAGATGAACCGGCCGGAGGTTGTGACCGTGGCCGGCATGGAATTTTATAAGGGAATCATTGGAGAAAAAGAAGTCGTTGTGGTTCAGTCCGGGATCGGCAAGGTCAGTGCGGCGCTGTGCGTACAGATCCTTGCAGACCGTTTTGGAGTAGACGGCGTGGTGAATACCGGTATCGCAGGCTCTCTGAAGGCAAAGATCAACATCGGTGATTTGGTGCTTTCCACCGATGCAATCCAGCACGATGTGGACGCAACCAACTTTGGTTACCCATTAGGAGAGATCCCGCAGCTTGGAACCCTGAAATTTGAGGCCGATGAGCGTCTGCGCAGCCTGGCGAAGAAGTGCTGTGAGGAGGTAAATCCGGATATCAGCGTATACGAGGGCAGAGTCCTGACCGGAGATCAGTTTATCTGTGATAAAAATAAGAAAGAATGGCTGAGCGAGACCTTTAACGGTGCCTGCACTGAGATGGAGGGGGCTGCTATTGCCCAGGCGGCTTACTTAAACAAGATCCCTTTTTTGATCGTGCGTGCGATCTCTGATAAGGCCGATGACAGCGCATCCATGGACTATCCGGAGTTTGAACGTCAGGCCATCATCCACAGCACCAACCTGACCCGTGCTCTGATCCTGGCCTATTGATATCGAATTGCTGCGTGCTTTGCACTCCCGCAATTCTCAAAACATTTGTAATCGTGCATCATTCTTCGATCACTTCAATTTCCAGATAATCAAAATCAATCTGTTCAATAAAGCTGTCTTTGGTAAACCGCGTTTTGGAGTGACGTTTAAAGTCATTGATATTGGAAGAAAGCCAGATCGGTTTTCCGAGATCAAATTCATAACAGAGTTCATCTAAAGACTGGAATACCATACTGGTGCGGGACATGCTGTAATCGGTTTGACGGATTACGGCATCCCGGACAAGGTGGTTATCTTTCCAGATTTTTCCCCACATACGAAACATAGTCCTTCTCCTTTCAGTGCTCTTTCATTTCTGCAACTGTTCGGAACTTACATCCAAAATGCCTTTCATTGCGCATTTGATTTGTGAAATTTTGTTTGGCTCTGAACAGTTATCATTCCCGTGAAATACGGAATCGTTTATGAGTATACGTGATTTTTGTTTTTCTGTAAAGTGGCGAACAGTTTGCTTGTAGTTCGGCTCAGAATGTTGTAAACTGTATGTATGGTTTACTCTTTTTTGTAAAGGAGGAGAAGATATGGCACAAACGATTCAGGAATGCCTGGACTATCTGGCAGCGGCGAGAGAATCGGTAGACGAATTATCGCTGGCAGCAGACCGGGAAACGCAGTTAAAGCAGGACGAAAGCCGTCTGAAAAAGGAACTGGATGCAGAAAAGAAACATATGACAGATGCCGTTGGATCTACCGTGAAAAAACGCAGGGAGGATCTGACCTCCAGTTACGATACAGAGATAAACAAGGCACAGGATCTGCTGAAAAAAGCGCGGGTAAAGCGGGAAAAGGCAAAGCATCAGGGAATTAAGGAACGGATCGCGGAGGAAACCCTGGAGCTTCGTGAATACAATAAGGAACTGATCAGCAACATGAAGGCAAAATTCAGGGAGTATCATGCACCGTCCTGGTGTAGGAGCCGCTTGTATTACAGCCTTTACATGCCGCGCTGGGCGAAGGAATTTTTTACCCTGCTGATTTTTATCGGGTTGTTTTTTTTGGTGCTGCCGTTTGGAACGTATATGCTGCTTCCCCAGCGTCGGACACTGTATCTGGCGCTGATCTATATGGCAGATATCCTGATCGTGGGCGGCATTTATATGTGGATTGGCAATCATACCAAACTTCAGTATGCAGAGTGCCTGCGGGCAGGACGCCAGATCCTCGATCAGATGCATGCCAACGATAAAAAGATCAAGGTCATTACAGCTACCATTCGAAAGGATCGCAATGAATCTCTTTATAACCTGGAAAAATATGATGATGAGATTGCACGGCTGACTCAGGAGCTGAATGAGGTGGCTGCAAAGAAAAAAGAGGCATTAAATACCTTTGAAGCCGTTACGAAAAATATTTTACAGGACGAGATCGAGCATGGATATCGAGAAAAAATCGAGAAACTGGAGCACGAGCATGAGGAAGTAAATAAGCAGCTTCGGCTTACCACGGCGGAGGTGAAATCACGCCGTCTTACTCTGACAGACCGATACGGAAGTCATCTCGGGAAGGAATTTTTGGATCCCTTTAAGCTGCAGGATTTGAGCAGTATCCTTCAGCAGGGACGCGCAGCCAATATCAGTGAGGCGATCCGCGTGTATCAGGAAGAAGGAAAGCAGTGATCGGCGAGGAAAGGCGGTTGTTGTATCTTCCGGAAAAATGAGGTATACTTACCCAAACACTGCCGACCATACAATGCATGGGCAGCAGCGTCAAAGGAACAGGAAGGCGTTAGGAGACAAAAACGATGAGTGATTTCAGCTCCATGAGCAGAGAAAGCAAGAAAGATAAGCTGCGAAAACAGATCGTAAGACCGCAGCAGCCCGCATGGAATGCTGATTCGGAAGAAGACAGTGAGGAAGTGGTACGAAGGGCACATATTCGTGTGCTGCGCCACAGATGGATCCTGGTGATCCTGTTGCTGCTTGTGCTTGGAGGAGGAGCAGCTGCATGGTTCTTTTATCAGCGAAATTACCATTATGCCAGCTATGAAACAGCGTGGCAGGTTGACCTGAATGAAGGAAGTCTTGTTGGGTATGAGGATTTCGGAACCAATGTTATTAAATATACAAAGGATGGAGCGTCCTATCTGGACAATCGGGGACGCACGGTATGGACAGAAAGCTATGAGATGAATTCGCCGGTCATTTCGGTAAAGGGTGATTATGCAGCGATCGCGGATATACAGGGCAACAGTATTTACATCTGCAATACCGACGGAACGCTGGGACAGGCGACAACGGTACTTCCCATCAGCAAGGTAGCCGTCTCAGGAACCGGTGTTACAGCAGCTGTGCTGGAGGATTCGGCATCCAGTTATATCACATTTTTCCAGAAGGACGGAACTTCTCTGGATATTACCGTAAAAACAAATATGTCCGGAGACGGTTATCCGTTAGACATTGCACTGTCGGATGACGGAACCCAGCTGATGTGTTCCTTTGTGTATCTCCAGGGCAGTGAACTGAAAAACCGCGTGGTATTTTATGATTTTTCGGAGATTGGAAAGAATGTTCCCAATCGTTTGGTGGGAGGCTTTGACGATGAATTTCAGGGAGATATGGTTCCTAGGGTAACTTACATGGGAAGTCCGTATTCCTGTGCCTTTTCGGGCAAGGCGCTGACCTTTTTCTCTTCCAGAAACTTAGCATCGCCGGAGCTTTTGGTACAAAGAACGATCGAGGAGCGGATCGACAGTGTATTTTATTCGGATGAATATGCGGCTGCAATTGTCCGCAATACCAACGGAGAATACGCAAGCCGCCTGGAGGTCTACAAAAAAGACGGCACCCACGTGCTGAGTAAAGAGTTCAATTTTGAATATAGTCATGCAAATTTTGATGGTGATCTGATCATCCTGTACAATGAAAATTCCTGCAGGATTTATAATATAAATGGAACAGAGAAGTTTGGTGCATCCTTTGATTTCCCTGTTTCCAGGATCAGAAAGGGACGGTTCCCGGGAACACTGGTGGTAACCGGACCGCAGCAGATGCGGGAGCTGAAGCTGCGATAAACGAAGCGCAACATCATAAAATATTAGGAGGTCTTACTAATGAACACAATTGATACCCTGTCTGTGAACGCGATTCGCGTTTTATCCGCAGATGCAATCCAGAAAGCAAAATCCGGTCATCCGGGTCTCCCGTTAGGCAGCGCTCCGGCAGCATACGAGCTCTGGATGAACCACATGAACCATAATCCGGCAGATCCGCAGTGGGCAAACCGCGATCGCTTCATCTTGTCCGGCGGTCATGGTTCCATGCTCTTATATTCCCTGCTCCATCTGTTTGGATATGGGGATCTGTCCAAAGAGGATCTGATGAATTTCCGCCAGTTGGGTTCTAAGACTGCCGGCCATCCGGAGTACGGTCATACCGTTGGAGTTGAGGCTACTACCGGACCGTTAGGAGCCGGCATGGGCATGGCAGTCGGCATGGCAGCTGCAGAGGCACATCTGGCAGCCATCTTCAACAAAGAAAATTATCCGGTTGTGGATCATTATACTTACGTACTGGGCGGTGACGGCTGTATGATGGAGGGCATTTCCTCCGAGGCCTTCTCTCTGGCAGGAACTCTGGGACTTTCCAAACTGATCGTATTATATGATTCCAACCGCATTTCCATCGAGGGAAGCACCGATATTGCATTTACAGAAAATGTACAGGAGCGCATGGCAGCCTTCGGCTTCCAGACCCTGGACGTTGCAGACGGCAATAACTTAGAAGAGATCGGCAAAGCCATCGAGGAAGCAAAGGCAGATACCACCCGCCCGTCCTTCATCACCATCCATACCCAGATCGGTTATGGCTGCCCGGCAAAACAGGGCAAGGCAAGCGCACACGGCGAGCCGTTAGGTGAGGAGAATATTGAGGCTATGAAGGATTTCCTTGGCTGGCCGTCCAAAGAGCCGTTTTATGTACCGCAGGAGGTTTATGACCACTATGCGAAGGCAGCAGAGGAGAAGGCTGAAACTGAGGCTGCATGGAATGTGATGTTTGCCGCATACTGCCAGGAGTATCCACAGATGGAGGCTCTCTGGAATCAGTATTACGGCGGCAGTGATGAGCTTGCTAAGGCTCTGATGGAGGATGATTCCTTCTGGGCCAACAGCGAGAAGGCAGAGGCAACCAGAAACCTGTCCGGCAAGGTCATCAATAAGTTAAAAGATCGTATGCCGAATCTGATCGGCGGCTCTGCTGACCTGGCTCCGTCAAACAAGACCAACATGAGTGATGCCGGTGATTTCTCCAAGGCAGATTATGCCGGAAGAAACCTGCACTTTGGTGTACGTGAGCTTGCCATGACAGCAATCGGAAACGGTATGATGCTGCACGGCGGTCTGCGCACCTATGTATCCACCTTCTTCGTATTCAGTGATTACACCAAGCCGATGGCACGTCTGTCTGCACTGATGAAGCTGCCGTTAACCTTTGTATTTACCCATGACAGCATCGGCGTAGGCGAGGACGGACCGACCCATGAGCCGATCGAGCAGCTGGCTATGTTCCGCGCAATGCCGAACTTCCATGTATTCCGTCCGTGTGATGCAACGGAGACTGCGGCTGCATGGTACAGCGCTGTTACCTCTAAGACCACCCCGACCGCACTGGTGCTTTCCCGACAGAATCTGGCTCCGATGCCGGGCAGCTGCAAGGATGCGTTAAAGGGCGGCTATGTCATCGATGACTGTGAGGGAACCCCGGATCTGATCCTTATCGCTTCCGGCTCCGAGGTAGAGCTGTCTGTAAAGGCAAAAGAAATCCTGGCAGCAGAGGGCAAAAAGGTGCGCGTCGTATCCATGCCGTGCATGGATCTGTTTGAGGAGCAGTCCGCAGAATATAAGGAATCCGTACTTCCGAAGGCGGTTCGCAAACGTGTTGCAGTAGAGGCACTGAGTGATTTTGGCTGGGGCAAATATGTCGGCCTGGACGGTGCCTGTGTGACCATGACCGGATTCGGTGCAAGCGGTCCGGCAGCACAGCTGTTTGAACATTTCGGATTTACCGCAGAGCACGTTGCCGAGGTGGCACGCAGCCTGTAAAAGAGTTCGTATCGCCCGGCAGGTATATCTGCCGGGCGATATGGATTAAAGGAAGGAGCAGCTTCAAATATGTACAAAAACGGGAAAAAATGTATTGGTATTGATGTAGGGGGGACCTCTGTTAAGCTTGGTTTGTTTGAAACAGACGGAACTCTGCTCTTTAAATGGGAGGTTCCAACCAGAAAGGAAGAGAACGGCCGTTATATTTTAGAGGACGTGGCAGCATCGATCCGGGCAGTCCTGATGGAAAAGGAAATCCATCTGACTGATGTTTTAGGTGCAGGAATTGGAATTCCGGGTCCGGTCATGCCGGATGGCTATGTAGAAGTCTGCGTCAATCTGGGCTGGAAGCATGTGAATGCACAGAAGGAACTCAGTGAAATGTTGGATGGACTGACGGTTTTGAGCGGAAATGATGCCAATGTGGCAGCTCTTGGTGAAATGTGGCGCGGAGGTGGCATGGGATTTACCGACATCGTCATGGTAACCCTGGGAACCGGTGTCGGAGGCGGCATTATCATTGACGAAAAGATCGTAGCCGGAAAGCATGGTCTTGGCGGTGAAATCGGACATATCCATGTGCGCGATGAGGAGTGGGAGCACTGCAACTGTGGCGGTGTGGGCTGTTTGGAACAGATTGCCAGTGCAACCGGAATTGTCAGAGAGGCGAAGCGTCGCCTGGCCGGTGAAGAGACTGCGTCCGTGCTTCGTCAGTATAACGGGGCTTTTGAGGCAAAGGATGTTCTGGATGCAGCTAAGAACGGAGATGAACTGGCACTTTCTGTTGTAGAAACCGTGGGTCGTTACCTGGGAGTAGCACTGGCCGGAATTGCAATGACTGTGGATCCGCAGATGTTTGTCATCGGCGGCGGCGTGTCAAAGGCAGGACAGTTTTTGATCGATATCATCGATAAGTATTATCAGCATTATTCCCCGATTTCTCAGAATAAGGGCGTGATCGGCCTTGCCAAGCTTGGCAATGATGCCGGAATTTACGGTGCAGCCCGTTTGGTGTTGGGTTAATAGAGGATGTATGAAAAAAAGAAATGCCCGGAGCAGATACGCTTCGGGTAAACTATTGCAAAACCGCATAAAATCATTTAAAATGAGGAGACCCCGGAGGACTTTCGTCCAACCGGGGCAATTATGAAAAATCTATGTGCAATTTGACTGTTTCATCAAGTTACAACCGTTTTCTTAAGATGTTTTTAGTATAGGGCGCAATTGTGAACAAATTATGAATATCACATGAACAAAATGTAAAAACTAGTGCAAAAACTATAAATATCCTTTGCAAAAAAGCGGTTCTTTGTGAAAATAGCAAAACAAAATTAAGAAGATATCAAGAAATGGAGGACATTATGTCGGAAGAGAGAAGAAGACGGACGATCGTGATCGGACATAAAAATCCGGATACCGATTCAATTTGCTCCGCAATCTGTTATGCAGCATTAAAATCAAAAATCACCGGAAATGAATATGTGGCAGGCCGTGCCGGTCATGTCAACGAGGAGACCCAGTATGTGCTGAATTACTTTAACGTGGAGGCTCCGCAGTTGGTTGAGAGTGTAAAGACCCAGGTTAAGGACATCGAGATTCGTGCGACAAAGGGCGTGGATCGCAATATTTCCTTAAAGAAAGCATGGAATCTGATGCAGGATGCTCATGTTGTGACCTTGCCGGCAGTCAGCGAGAAAGGCGTGCTGGAGGGACTCATCACCGTCGGTGATATCACCAAATCCTACATGAACGTGCTTGACAGCAGCATTTTATCCAAGGCGCATACCCAGTACAAGAACATTTTAGAGACCTTAGAGGGTGCTATGGTAGTGGGTGATGAGAATGATTACTTCGATCAGGGTAAGGTCCTCATTGCAGCAGCAAACCCGGATATGATGGAGTATTATATTGCTCCTCATGACCTGGTGATCCTGGGAAACCGCTACGAGTCCCAGCTCTGTGCCATCGAGATGGAGGCAGACTGCATCATTGTCTGTGAGGGTGCTGCAGTTTCCATGACGATCCGCAAGCTGGCGCAGGAGCATGGCTGCACTGTAATGACGACTCCGTACGATGCCTACACGGCAGCACGTCTGATCAACCAGAGTATGCCGATCGGTCATTTCATGAAGACGGAGGATCTGATCACCTTCGAGGACAGCGACTGCATCGACGATGTGAAGGATGTTATGGCGAGCAAACGTCACCGCGATTTCCCGGTTTTAGATAAGGACAGCAAATATTTAGGCATGATCTCCCGCAGAAACTTACTCGGCGCAAAGGGAAAACAGATCATTCTGGTAGATCACAACGAGAAAAACCAGGCAGTGGATGGTCTGGAAAATGCAGATATCCAGGAAATCATCGATCACCATAAGCTGGGTACCGTTGAGACCATCTCTCCGGTATTCTTCCGCAACCAGCCGGTGGGATGTACCGCAACGATCATTTATCAGATGTACCACGAGAATAATGTAGAGATTGATAAGGCTACCGCAGGTCTTCTGTGCAGTGCGATCATCTCCGATACGCTGTTGTTCCGCTCTCCGACCTGCACGCCGATCGATAAAATGGCAGCGACCGATCTTGCAAAGATCGCAGAGATCGACATGGATCGCTATGCAGCAGATATGTTCTCTGCAGGAAGCAATCTGCGCGGCAAGACCAATGATGAGATCTTTTACCAGGATTTCAAGCTGTTTAATTCCGGCAAGATCAGCTATGGCGTAGGCCAGATCAGTTCCCTGAATGCGGATGAGCTGACGGAGTTAAAGGAGCGCCTGCTTCCGTTCTTAAAGAAGCCGCACGAGGAACATGGCGTGGACATGATCTTCTTCATGCTGACTAATATTCTGACAGAGTCCACCTCCCTGCTCTGCGAGGGCGACGGAGCCGAGGATCTGATTCGTACTGCCTTCCATATAGAAGAGGCAGGCGAGAATGCAGAGAAGAACGTAGTAGAGCTTCCGGGTGTGGTATCCAGAAAGAAACAGCTGATCCCATCCATCATGATCGCATCAGAAGCATAAAAGGAGAATACGATGGGAAAGCAAAGCTGGCGGGGCGGCAATATGCTGTATCCGGTTCCGGCCGTGATGGTAAGCTGTGCACGGCTCGGTGAAAAACCAAATATCATAACCGTAGCCTGGGCAGGAACCGTCTGCTCCGCCCCGGCTATGCTCTCGATTTCGGTGCGAAAGGAACGTTATTCCTATGATATTCTGAAGGAAACCGGAGAGTTTGTGGTGAATCTGGTGACAAAGGATCTGGTCTTTGCCACCGATTACTGCGGCGTAAAATCCGGCCGCGATATCGATAAATTTAAAGAAATGAAGCTAACACCGCTTCCATCACAGCATATCAATGCTCCGGGAATTGCGGAGAGTCCGTTAAACCTGGAGTGTAAGGTAAAGCAGGTGGTGGAACTTGGAAGCCATGATCTGTTCCTTGCAGAGATCCTTGGTGTGACGGTGGATGACCGGTACATGGATGAGAAGGGCACCTTCCATCTGAATGACGCGAAGCTGGTAAGCTATTCCCATGGAACTTATTTTGAATTGGGAGAGAAGCTCGGAACATTCGGATATTCGGTGCGCAAGGGAAGCAGTACAGCCGAAAAACGAAAATCCGTCAAAGAACCGAAAGAAAAGGGAACGACAGGAAAGCACATTCGCGGGAGGAAAGCAAAATGAAATCAAACATTACACTGGTAGGCATGCCGGCATCCGGTAAGAGCACCATCGGCGTTCTGTTGGCAAAACGCCTGGGTTATTCATTTGTAGACGTGGATATCGTGATTCAGGAAAAAACCGGAAAGCTCTTAAAGGAGATCATTGAGGAGCGCGGAACGGACGGGTTTTTGAAGGTGGAAGAAGACATTAACGCGGAGCTTGAGGCGGAACATTCTGTGATCGCCCCGGGCGGCAGCGTGATCTACGGCCCGAAGGCCATGGAGCATCTGCATGAGATCAGTACTGTCGTGTATCTGAAGCTGAGCTATGAAGACGTAAAGCAGCGCCTGGGTGATCTGAAAGACCGCGGTGTAGCCTTAAAAGACGGCATGACTCTGCTTGATCTTTACAATGAGCGTGTGCCGCTTTATGAGAAATACGCAGACGTGACCATTGACGAGACCGGAAAAAACCTGGGAGTCTGCGTGGATGAGCTGAGAAAGATCATGGAAGAGCGGATGGAGAACGGAGAACTTGCCAGACCGTAACCCTGTAACCAACATTTGCTGCCGTATCAAAAGGCTGAATCCACGACATGCTCAAAGATATCGCTTATGATAAATCGAATCGGGAAAGGGTGTGCAGATTATGGAACAAGATGAGAAAGAAGAAGTAATTGCAGCACTTTTAAAAGACTTTTCGGATGAACATCTATGGGCGTGCATCGTGGCTTTTCAGGGAGAACCGCTTCAGACCGTGTCCGGCCTTCCGTATTCTTACACCTTAAAAAAGGGAAAGCGCGGAGGCTTGACAAAGGAGCTTTGGGTAGACCGAAGAGAAAACAGCAAGTCCATTACCTGGAGCTCTGTCAGGATGGCTTTTGAACATGTGCTGAAGATGAAGAAAGACCTTCCAAGAGATCAAAAACCCTATGTGAAACGACCGAAGGATCTTGGAGATATCCGCGGAGTATCCTATATTTATCCGCTCTTTGCTCATTTCGGATTGATCGAGACCGAGGCTTAGAAGTTGAAAACGATGGCAATTCACAAAGGATAGACTTGTGTTTCACAGACGGCTGTGCTATACTCTTACCCGTTCCAAAGCCCGCAAAAATAAGGTCGTACAGGGCTTTGAAGGCGGTCACCGCCTTAAAATGTGCCGAGTGTTCGTGACCTTCCACTCGTAAAACAAAACTAAAGGAGAATGAAAAATGAACAAACAGCGTAACCAATCCAAAACCGGCCGCATTACCCAGGGCGCAGCCATTGCTGCCCTCTATGTGGTCCTGACGATGATCGTTGCCCCGATCGCCTTCGGTCCGATCCAGTTTCGAATTTCCGAGGCACTTTGTGTGCTCCCGTACTTTTTGCCTGCGGCAGTGCCGGGTGTTACCATCGGATGCTTCCTGGCAAACCTGCTCTGCGGTGCAGCTTCACTGGATGTCATCTTCGGCACGATCGCAACTTTGATCGGTGCAGTCGGCTCTTACTATCTTGGCAAGAAGAACAAATGGCTGGTATGCCTTCCACCGATCTTATCCAACACCATCATCGTTCCGTGGGTACTGCGTTATGCCTATGGCTCCACAGACCTGATCCCTTACGCGATGCTGACTGTAGGAATCGGAGAGATCCTCGCCATCGGAGTGCTGGGCAATGTTTTACTTCTGGCACTGAGCCGAAATAAAGAGGCGGTATTTAATTCGTAGCATAAGGTACGAAGCCGGTCGGAGCCATGTTCCGCGTAGCATAAATATAAGTGTACTGTGTCCGGCTATGTCACGACAGATGTTTGAGGTAGGCGGACTTTTTGTCCGACTGTCCGCAAACATCTGTCAGTTACATCGTCCGAACACAACACTTATATTTTGCATAGCGGGACACGGCTCCGACCGGCTTCTGCTTTATCGGCTTTCTTACAGCATTTCCATATAAGCCAAGAGTTGGTCTAAGAGTCCCAGTCCGATCCAGATGAGGATCAGCAGGACTACAAGTCCGGCAATTAAAAATACAAGTTTATAAAAGAGGTAGGCTCGGACGAATTCTTTTCGTGCCGGGTCTTCTTCATGTCTGGCTTTGTAAAAAAGGTAGAACCATCCGACAACGGGCATATTCATGCACATGAAGGTGAAAAACCAGGAGCGGGTGCCGGGAGTCCACAGACGTTTGTCAGTGGAACGACCGGTACGCGCTTTTTTGTATGATAGGAAATTGCGCCCTATCATACAAAACGCTCCGCGTGGATGCGCACTCGGCGCAAGGGTAGATGGTTGCCGAAGCAACCGTGCCTCGGTGCGAGAATGTGCCTTGGCACATTCTTTTTTATGTGGCAGCCTGCCGGTTTCATGCGCAGATGTTTCATGGAAGGCCGGATCCAAGGTATCGGAATCCGGCAGTGTAAGTGGAGGAAGCGAGGCAGTTTCCTGATCCGCACGATTTTCCAGAGCCTTCTGGATTTTTGCGGTATCCACCGGAACATCGCTGCTGTCCGTTGCCTGCTGATTCGTGGTGTCGCCCGGAAGAATCGGTTCTGATTTGGAGTGATGCTTCTGCATTTAATTTGTTCCTCCTGTCGTTGGTGCCATGGTCGAAGCTGCTGCTGATGAACCTGAAACAGCTCCCGGCCCCGAAGAGTCTTGCGTGCTCCAGGTAGTCCAATTGCGTTTGGCCTGGTTTAAATAGCTTTTCAGGGATTGCTGCTCAAGGCTGATTTGCTTTTGGTCTGCAGCCTGGGACTCGGCTTCGGCTGCAGCCTTTTGCTGTTGCTCGGCCTGCCATTCCCGTTCGGTAGGAAGGGTGGCAATGCGATCGATGGCCTTTTGCAGTCTTTCCTTGTAGGAGGCAGCCTCATCGTAGGTTTCAACCAGAGAGAGCTTGTTGATGGCATCCTGCACCAGACTTTCAGCATCGGAGGACTGATATTCCAGCGCCTCCACATCACCAAGGGCACTTAAGAAGGTATTTTTTCGAGTCAGGATTTCTTCGTTTTTCCGTGCTGTAACAGCGTCTTCCTCCGCCTTCTTCTGGGCTTCGGCCTTTTCTTTGGCTTTCTGCTCTTCGTACAGGGTGATGGTATCCTGCATCTCACTGATGATCGGGGCAAATTCCTCGTTGCGTTTTGTCATGCGCTCTAAGAGATCGGAACGCTTGTCGCTGCCGTCCATCAGGTTCAGCTTGGCAATGATGCTTTGATACTGTTCCTTAACCCAGTAGGTGTCTTCTACCGTTTCGATGGTCTTGTCTTCAAAGGCGGTTACTGCTGTTTCCAGATCGGCTTCGAGTTTGCGCTGCTCTTTGTCGTGGATACTCTGCTCGGCACGTTCGTGCAGGGTGGAGCTGAACAGATCCGTAATACCGCTCTGGGAATCGGTCGTCATTTCCACCGTGGCCGGCTGCTCCCAGTCTAAAGGTTCTTTTCCTTCGTGAATCTGATCCATAACCTGTTTCCAGATCTTTCCGGCATAGGTTTTTCCGTAGATGCCGGGCATTGCACGTGGTGTATCATAGCCGACCCAGACCGCGGTGGTATAGTAGCGGGTATAGCCGCAGAACCAGGTGTCCTTACTGCTGTTGGTGGTACCGGTCTTTCCGGCAGCCGGCATTCCGTTTTCCAATGCCAGTCCATAGCCGGTTCCGTAGGATTCGTTTAGGGTTCCCTTCAAAATGTCTGTCAGCATATAAGCGGAATCCTGCTGATAAACGACCTGGGTATGCGCCTTCAGGTTTTTGGTCAGTTCTCCGTTGTGTTCGTGGTCGATCTTGCGGATACAGGTCTGATCATTGTATACACCATTATTAGCCAGGGTACTGTAGCCCTTGGCCATATCAACGACACGGACACCGTTGGTGAAGCCGCCGATGCTTAGGGACGGGATTCCGTTATCTACATAGCTGATCTTCTGGAATTCCATCTCGCCAAGATAGTTTAGTCCATAGTCTACGCCGATGTCGGAAAGGATCTGCCAGGCTACGGTGTTCAAGCTGCGGTTTAAGGCCTCACGGACAGAAATATTGCCATAGTAGGAGCCGCCGCTGTTGGAAGGGCCGTCATCCCACTTGTGATCGTCGACGAGGCGAGCCGGGTAGTATTCACCGGTATCAAAGGCCGGACCGTAATCGATCAGAGGCTTGATGGTACTTCCGGGCTGTCTTGCGCTTAAGTAGGCACGGTTATAAACATCATCTGTGCCACGTCCGCCGACTACAGCCACAACGCTGTTTGTCATATTGTCTACGATCACACCGGCACCCTGCAGGGCATACTTTCCGTTATCCTGAAGCTCCGTATAAGGAGAAAGCACGCTGTCAAGCTGGGTCTGCAGGGCATTTTGCAGATCCTGATCCAGAGTTGTATAGATGCGGTAACCGCCGGCACGGATATCATCGGTTTTTTCTGTATAGGTGGCCTGATAATTTTCCATGTAGGAGTCATAGTCGGATTTGTCTTGGAAGATATACTGGAACTGGAAATTGTCCAGCTTCATGAGCGCCAGGGCAGCGCAGTGGATGGCATAGCTGCTCATATAGTTTTCGTTGCTGCCTTCGCCCTCTTCCTGAACGATGTTTAAAGGCTGGCTGATCGCATTCTGATATTCATCTTCAGTAAGATATCCAACCTCCAGCATGCTTTGGAGTACATCGTTGCGTTTTTTTAGTGAGGCTTCCGGGTTGCGGACAGGATTGTAGGCGGTGGGGCTGTTGCTGATGCCGACCAAGACGGCAGCTTCGTATGCCTCTAAGTCACCGGCATCCTTGCCGAAATAATAGCGGCTGGCAGCTTCTACGCCGTAGCAGTGGTTGCCGTAGAAATTGGTGTTGCAGTAGAATTCCATGATATCTGCCTTGGAATACTTTTTTTCCACCTCAGGCGCCAGCAGGATCTCGACAATTTTTCGGGTAAAGCTTTTTTCCTGGGTCAGGTAGGTATTCTTGATCACCTGCTGTGTGATCGTACTTCCGCCCTGGGTGATTTCTCCGTGATTTTTGATGAGGGCAAGACCGGCACGGAAGGTGGCGATCCAGTCGACTCCGGAGTGGGATTTAAAACGCCGGTCCTCCTGGGCAATGTAAGCATTCTGCAGATTCATGCTGATCTCATTGATGGGGACATATTCATAATGTCCGGCATTGATCAGACCGATCAGCTGGTCGTTTTTGTCGTATATTTCTGTGTCGGACAGCATATGGAAGTCCTGTCGCTGCATCTGTGCCAGCTTATCGTAGGCAACTTCCCGGCAATGGTCTAACTCCGGACGCACTTTGGCGTAGATGAGCAGGCCGATGAGGCCGCAAAGGATCAGCCCGCAGGTCAGAAGATGAAGGATCGACTGGAACAGCCATCCCAGGATCCCGAACAGGCTGACAAAAAAGCCGGAAAAGGCACGCATGAGTGAGTGTTGTGTAGGATTAGATTTCATAGTACGATACCTCAGTAAACAAATTCCTTTCAATCCAATGATGTTAGGGTCAAAAACATTCTCCCCAATTATATCGCAATTTGTCGGGAAAGACTAGAAAAACATTGACTTTTCCCGGAAAAGGAAGTAAAAAGGAGAGGCATATGAAAGAGCATATATATAAGAAGCATAAGAATAATCGAAAAGGATGGAAATCATGATGTATCAGATAGATTTTAAAAAACCAATTGCAATTCATTTTATCGGGATCGGCGGTATCAGCATGAGCGGCCTCGCAGAGATCTTGATGCGGGAGGGATTCCGTATCAGCGGTTCTGACGCCCATGAGAGCGAACTGACTGACCACCTGGCTGCAGCCGGAGCAAGGGTTATGTACGGTCAGGCGGCAGCTAATATTACCGATGACATCGACCTGGTGGTTTACACCGCAGCCGTGCATGCGGATAATCCGGAGTATGCTGAGGTGGTGCGCCGCGGCATTCCGATGATGACCCGTGCAGAGCTGTTAGGCCAGATCATGAAAAATTATGGCGAGGCCATTGCCATTTCCGGAACCCACGGAAAGACCACGACCACATCTATGGTGACCGAGATCCTTCTGGCGGCAGAGAAAGATCCGACCATCTCCGTGGGCGGAATCCTGCACTCCATTGGCGGAAATATCCGTGTGGGCGGCCCGGAGCTTTTTGTGACAGAGGCCTGTGAATACACCAACAGCTTCCTTTCCTTCTTCCCAACCATGGAGATCATCTTGAATATAGAAGCAGATCATCTGGATTTCTTCAAGGATCTGGATGATATCCGCCATTCCTTCCGCCTGTTTGCCCAGAAATTGGATGAGAAGGGACTTCTGATCATCAACCGTGACATTAAAAATTACGAGGAAATCAGCGGAGGACTGCCGTGTAAGGTGGTAACCTTTGGACACAGCAAAGAGAGTGACTACAGCGCGTCAGATATTACATACGACGCTTTTGCCCGCCCGACCTTTACCCTTCTGGAACAGGGAAAGAATGCCGGGATCATTACCCTTGGCGTACCGGGTGAGCATAATGTATACAATGCGCTGGCAGCCATTGCCGCTGCGAAGGCTCTTGGTATCCCGGATGCAGCCATTGTAGACGGTCTTCTTCATTTTACCGGAACAGACCGCCGCTTTGAGAAAAAGGGAGAGATAAACGGCATTACCATCATCGATGATTATGCACATCATCCGCAGGAGATCGCAGCTACCTTAAAGGCAGCAAAGAATTATCCACACAAAAAGCTGTGGTGTGTATTCCAGCCCCACACATATACCAGGACGAAGGCCTTTTTAGACGAGTTTGCCGAGGCGCTCTCAGCAGCGGATGCGGTGGTCCTTGCGGATATTTATGCGGCAAGAGAGACCGATACACTGGGGATTGGCTCCGCTGATATTGCCTCCCGCATTGAAAAGCTGGGCACAGAGGTCCACTATTTCCCGAGCTTTGAAGAAATCGAAGCATTTCTTTTAAAAAATTGTTCCACCGGCGATCTGTTGATAACTATGGGGGCCGGAGACATTGTAAAAGTTGGGGAAAAGCTCTTAAGTGAATAGTTATCCACATTATCCACATAGTTTTCCACTTTTTATGTAAAGAGACTATGTGGATTTCTTGATTAACATAAGAAGATGTCACAAAATTTGAGAAACCGCGATTTTATTTGAAATTTGGCGTTTTTTGCGAACATTTCCGAGAATAGAATATGTGCATATCCACATTATCCACAGTATCCACAACCAATTCTGTGGATAAACTCGCCTATTTCTTTTTAAAATGGGATGTGGTACACTGGTAACAGACAGGAAAGGTGAGATTTTTATGAGCTTTACATATCATTTTCAGGTGGACGCAACCCTGGTTTCGAACGAATTTATTGACCGATATCTGGCTGAGGCCAACGGAGAATACGTAAAGGTATATCTGTATTTGCTTCGCCATAAGGAAGAGTCCGTAAGTCTGGAACAGATCGCAGACGGTCTGAACCATACAGAGGCCGATATCCGGCGCGCCGTTTCCTATTGGGAGAAGCTTGGCGTTCTGAGTACGGATTCGGTTCGCTCGTCTCAGGCAGCAGCCGGTGCCGGTCAGACGCGGCAGGATCAGGAAACCGATCGAGAAGCAGCACAGCAGCAACCTTTGGCGGCTTCAGAAGTAACGACAAAAGACCCACGACCGGTATACAGTCAGGAGCAGGTAAATCGTCTGCAGGGCAATGATGAATTTTCTGAGCTGCTCTACATCGCCCAGCGCTATCTGAATAAGATCTTTACTCAGAGAGAGTTAGAAGTATTTGCCTACCTTTACGATGGACTGCATATGTCTGCTGAGCTTCTGGAGTATGTGGTGGAATACTGTGTACAGGGAGGCCATACCAGCATCCGCTACATCGAAACGGTAGCGATCAACTGGCATGAGAAGGGATTTGCAAATGTGGAGCAGGCCAAGGCCTATGCCAGTGGCTTTACCAAGAACTCCTTCTCGGTCATGCGTGCCTTTGGCCTTACCGGAAGAAACCCGGGAGAGATGGAACGGGAGATGATCGAGCGCTGGTTTGGAGAGTATGGCTTTACAAAAGAGGTTGTGTTAGAGGCATGCAACCGCACGATCGAAGCAACGCACAATCCAAGCTTCCGTTATGCGGATCGGATCCTTTCTGAATGGAGAAAGGCGGGGGTACACAGTCTGCATGATATTTCCGCTCTGGATGAAAAGCATAAGGGGCAGAAGAAGCAGAAAACTCAGAAGAACAGCCGCCAGTCCAACAATCAGTTCCTGAATTTTGAACAGAGGAATACAGACTACGACTCCCTGGTACTCAATCAGGTAAAGGACTGGATCGGAGAACAGTAAGGAGAACAGAGTATGGCACTGAACAATTCCCAGTACAACGCAGTGATGCGTGGGTATGAAGAACGCCGGCGCCTGCAGCGGCGCGCCATGGAAGCACGCATAGCAGAGGTATATGAAAAGGTACCGCAGATCAGGAAACTGGAACAAAGGATCAGCACACAGGCGGCCGAATGCGCCAGGCGAGTCCTTGGCGGAGATACAAAAGCCCGCGAACACTTAAAGGAAGAACTGGCTGCACTGAGAAGGCAGAAGCTGGATCTGTTAAAGGAGGCCGGTTTTCCGGAAGACTATATGGAGCTTCGTTTTGACTGTCCGGATTGTCAGGATACCGGTTATGTAAACGGAAAACGGTGTCACTGCTTTGAACGTCAGCGCCTAAACATTTTGTATGCCCAGTCCAATATCGAGTCCATTTTAAAAGAAGAGAATTTTGACCGCCTTCGTTTTGATTTTTATGATGACAGCAGAACTGTTCCTCAGCTTGGCATGACGGAGCGCGCCTATATGGAGGTGGTAGTAAGGCAGTGCCGGGAGTTTGCAAAGCAGTATCCGGACAAGGGGAACAGCATCCTGTTTACCGGAGGTACCGGCGTTGGGAAAACCTTTCTCACCAACTGCATCGCAAAAGAGCTGATCGATCGCTGTATTTCCGTGATCTATCTTTCCTCGAATGAGCTGTTTGAGATCTTTTCCCGATACAAATTCAGCCGGGACGGGGAGGAGGACGCAGAGGAGAGCTACCGTTATATCCTGGAGTGCGATATGCTCATCATTGATGATCTGGGGACGGAGCTTAATAATTCTTTTGTTTCCTCACAGCTCTTTTACTGCATCAACGAGCGGATCGGCAGAAAGAAGGGAACCATTATTTCCACCAATCTGTCCATGGGAATGTTAAAGGACACCTATTCCGACCGCGTTACATCCCGTATCATGAGCAATTACCGGATCGTGCCGCTGTACGGCGCGGATATCCGTATGAAAAAAAGGGGTTTGGCTTGACTAAACCAAGGCATAATGTTATAAAGGAAACGCTATGAAAAATATACACTGCATGGAGGAAAAGATGATTTACGAAGAGAAGACCATTGAGACCATTCCGGTAGGACCATTAGGACTGATCCCGTTAAAAAGCTGTGCATCTCTTGGAGAAAAGGTAAACGACTGGCTGGTCAGCTGGAGAAAGGAACGTGAGAGTGAGCACAAATCCACCATCGCGTTTGCAGGTTATCAGAGAGACTCCTATATTGTCGAGGCAAAGACTCCGCGTTTTGGTTCCGGAGAGGGAAAAGGAACCATTGAATCTTCTGTTCGTGGTGACGATCTTTACATCATGGTAGATGTGTGCAATTATAATCTGACTTATTCCCTGTGCGGCATGACCAACCACATGTCTCCGGACGATCACTTCCAGGATTTGAAGCGTGTGATCGCGGCAGCAGCAGGCAAGGCAAGACGTATCAATGTCATCATGCCCTTCCTTTACGAGAGCCGTCAGCACAAGCGTTCCGGCCGTGAGTCCTTAGACTGTGCACTGGCTTTACAGGAGCTGACCAACATGGGTGTGGAGAACATCATTACCTTTGATGCACATGATCCGCGTGTTCAGAATGCAATCCCGCTTAAGGGTTTCGAGACAGTGCAGCCGATCTATCAGTTTATCAAGCATCTGTTAAAGAATGAAACCGAGCTCCAGATCGACAGTGACCATATGATGGTCATCAGCCCGGATGAGGGCGGCATGGGCCGTGCAGTTTATTTTGCAAACGTGCTCGGTCTGGATATGGGTATGTTCTATAAGCGCCGCGATTATACCAAGATCGTCAATGGACGCAATCCGATCGTGGCACATGAATTTTTGGGCTCCAGTGTAGAAGGAAAGGATGTCATCATTGTAGATGATATGATCTCTTCCGGCGAGAGCATGTTGGATGTCGCAAAAGAATTAAAGCGCAGAAAGGCGAGAAAGGTCTTTATCTGTGCAACCTTCGGCCTGTTTACCAACGGCCTGGCAAAATTTGACGAATATTATGAAAACGGCCTGATCGACCGGCTTTTGACGACCAATGTGGTTTATCAGACTCCGGAGCTTTTATCCAGACCGTATTACATTGATGTAGATATGAGTAAGTACATTGCCCTGATCATCGACAATTTAAACCACGATGATTCCTTAAGTGAACTGTTAAGCCCGACAAAACGCATTAACAGACTCCTGGACAAGTACCGCAGCAAATAAGGTGGTTATTTCATGAGTGAAGACAGAACAAACGGTGAGGATCGTCAGGATATGCCGGAGGGTGGGGATCCACTCTTTGGAGGACTTGACGGGATAAGTACCGGACAGACGTGGGAAGGTGCTCCGAAGGATGCGGAAACGTCAGAAGACGGACGATCCGGCGAAAAATCAGGCTCGGATCCGGAAAATCCGGCGAAGGAGCGTCCGGCCTATGAGACGGACGAGGTACAGTCCGCAGAAGAGGAAGCAAGAAGAATTGCAAACGAGCTTCACCGGGAAGCGGTAAGAACCGGCAATACCGAAAAAGAAACCGAGGTACCGCACACGGAACCTAAACCGGAAGAAAAAAAGAAATCCGGCAAGGATAAAGATAAAGAAAAGTCCGGCGGCATCGGAAGAGAAATCTTTGAGTGGGTAAAAATCGTGGTATCGGCAGCGGTCATCGCTTTTGTGCTGAATACCTTTATCATTGCCAACAGCGAGGTGCCGAGCGGATCGATGGAAAACACCATCATGACAGGTGACCGCGTGATCGGCAGCAGGCTTTCTTACCACTTTGAGGATCCAAAGCGCGGCGATATTGCCATATTCCGCTTCCCGGATAATGAAAAGATTTATTATGTGAAGCGTATCATCGGACTCCCGGGGGAGACGGTGGATATCATAGACGGAAAGGTTTATATCAACGGATCGGATGAACCGCTTGATGAGCCTTACATCCGCGAACCTATGATCCCGGAGGATCCCATGCATTTTGAAGTGCCGGAAGGCTGCTACTTTATGCTTGGCGATAACCGGAATTATTCCATGGATGCGCGCCGTTGGGAAAATACCTATGTCAAGCGTGAGAAGATCATTGCGAAGGTATTGTTCCGTTACTTCCCGAATCCGGGAATGTTAAAGTAGATGTTACATTGTAGTAAAAAGGGGGAACAAAATGAAGGACACGACATTAGTCATTATGGCAGCCGGGATCGGCAGCCGTTTTGGAGGCGGAATCAAGCAGCTGGCACCGGTAGGACCGAATGGTGAGATCATCATGGATTATTCCATCCATGATGCACTGGCAGCCGGCTTTAACAAGATTGTTTTCATCATCCGCAAGGATCTGGAAAAGGATTTCAGGGAGATCATCGGAAACCGCATTGAGAAGGTTGCACATGTGGAGTATGCATTCCAGGAGTTGGATGCCCTGCCGGAAGGCTACCAGGTGACAGAGGGAAGAAAGAAGCCCTGGGGAACCGGTCAGGCCGTGCTGACGGTGAAGGATCTGGTGCATGAGCCGTTTTTGGTTATCAACGCAGACGATTACTATGGCAGAGAGGGATTTTTTAAGATCCACGATTATATGGTAAATCAGATGGATACCGAGAGTGACACTTACGATATGTGCATGGGCGGTTTCATCCTGGAAAATACCTTAAGTGAGAACGGTACCGTAACCCGTGGCGTCTGTGAAGTGAATCCGGACGGCACCTTAAAGAAGGTAACCGAGACCTATGACATTGAGCGCAAGGACGGCAAAATGTCTGCAAAGGACGAGCAGGGGAACCCGGCGGAAGTAGATGCAAAACAGTTTGTTTCCATGAACATGTGGGGACTGCCGCCGAAATTCCTGGAGTCTCTGGAAGAAGGCTTCCCGAAATTTTTGGATAGCCTGAAGGAGGGCGATGTAAAGACCGAGTATCTGCTCCCGAAGATCATCGATCAGCAGATCAAGGCAGGAAAGGCGCAGGTTCAGGTTCTTGAGACACAGGATAAGTGGTTTGGCGTGACCTATAAAGAAGATAAGGATGCAGTGGTTGCCTCCATCCGGAAGCTGATTGCTGACGGCGTATATAAGGAGAACTTATATGACTAAGCTGATTTCCTGGAATGTCAACGGTTTGCGGGCATGTGTGGGAAAGAACTTCCTGGACTTCTTCCGGGAGGCCGATGCAGATGTGTTCTGCCTGCAGGAAACAAAACTGCAGGCAGGTCAGATCGATCTGGAGCTTCCGGGCTATCATCAGTACTGGAATTATGCAGAAAAGAAAGGTTATTCCGGAACGGCTCTTTTTTCAAAGGAAGAGCCGCTTTCTGTCACTTATGGGATCGGTGTGGAGGCACATGACCATGAGGGAAGAGTCATAACCGCGGAATTTCCGGAATATTATGTGATAACGTGCTATACGCCGAACTCTCAGAGTGAACTGACAAGGCTTGATTACCGCATGGAGTGGGAAACTGCATGGCGGAAATACTTAAAAGGCCTTGACGAAAAGAAACCGGTCATTTTCTGTGGGGATCTCAATGTTGCACATCAGGAGATCGATCTGAAAAATCCGAAGACGAACCGGAAAAATGCCGGCTTTACGGATCAGGAGCGAGAAAAATTCACGCAGCTTCTGGCTGCAGGTTTTACCGATACCTGGCGCCATTTTTATCCGGAACAGGAGGGCATTTATTCCTGGTGGTCTTACCGGTTTAAAGCCCGGGAAAAGAATGCCGGGTGGCGTATTGACTATTTCTGTGTATCAGACCGTTTGAAGGAACGGCTGGAGTCCGCGAAGATCCACACGGAGGTGTTGGGATCTGACCACTGCCCCGTGGAACTGTGTTTGAAATAAAAATACATTTTGACGCACTGCTGATCAGGAGCTGATCGGCGATGGGAAAGGCGGGCAGGAGTGGAAAAGTATCAGATTAATTGGAAAGACAAAAATGTATATCCTCTGGGTCTTACGCATACAGAAGGCGGGATCCATGTATCCGTAGTGGCTGCAGCGAAGGCTTGCAGCCTGCTTTTGTTTGAGAAAAAAGAAAAAGCCGGAAAAGACACCGGATTTCAGGAGATCCTGTGCATCCCGTTTCCAAAAGAGCAGAAAACGGGGCGGGTCTGGTCTATGACGATCAGGGGCTCGTTTGATACGCTTTATTATGCCTTTGAGGCAGATGGCGAGCGTTTTTCTGACCCCTGCGGCCGTGCCTTTACAGGCAGAGAACGATGGGGGAGATTAAGTCATGCAAAACGGCTTTTGCTGTCTCCGGTTGCGGAAACGGAGTTTGACTGGGAAGGTGACCGGCCTCTTCATATTCCGTACGAAGACTGTATTGTATACCGGGCACATGTGCGCGGCCTGACAAAGCATGCCTCCTCCGGAACGGAGCATCGAGGAACCTTTCGCGGCGTGGTAGACAAGATTCCGTATCTGAAGGAGCTGGGGATCACCACCCTGGAGCTTTTGCCGATCGTGGAGTTTCAGGAGGTGATGATGCCGGAGCATGAGGAGGGAAATCCCTATGGAAGCAGCGAGCCGACCGGCCGGTTAAATTACTGGGGTTACACAAAGGCCGGCCTTTTTGCGCCGAAGGCCTCCTACGCAGATCCGGGCACAAATCCGGTGACGGAACTGAAGTATATGATCCGGGAGCTTCACAAGGCAGGGATCGAGCTTGTGCCGGAGCTCTATTTTACCGGGAAGGAAACACCGGAAATGGTGTTGGAAACGGTTCGGTTCTGGGTGCGAGAGTATCATGTGGACGGAATCCATCTCACGGGTTATGCACCGACCGCTCTTTTGGCCAAGGATCCGTATCTGACAGACACCAAGCTCTGGGCAGTTTCCTGGGATGAGGAGAAGCCGGAATCCGGCGAGAAAAAGCATCTCGGTGAATACAACGAAGGCTTCCTCATCGACATGCGCCGTGCGCTAAAGGGCGATGAGGAGCAGATGAGCAGCCTGATCTATCGCAATCGGCGTAATCCGGCAAACTTTGGCGTACTCAATTTCATGGCCGGGACGAATGGTTTTACTATGATGGATATGGTGTCCTATGACCAGAAGCACAATGAGGCCAACGGAGAAAATAACCGTGACGGAAGTGATTACAACTATTCCTGGAACTGCGGCGCGGAAGGACCGGTTCGCAAGAAAAAGATTCTGGATCTGCGGGCAAGACAGCTGCGCAATGCCATGCTGATGCTGTTTTTAAGCCAGGGTACCCCGGTGCTTTTAGCTGGTGACGAGTTCGGTCATTCCCAGAACGGAAATAACAATGCCTACTGTCAGGACAATGAACTATCCTGGCTGAACTGGAATTTGAATAAATGGGATCAGAAGCTTTTGAGCTTTGTAAAGCAGGTGATCGCATTCCGAAAGGCGCATCCGGTTTTTCATATGGAGCAGGAGCCGCGGGTGTTGGATTACCTGGCCTGCGGACATCCGGATCTCTCTTATCACGGAGTGAACGCCTGGCAGCCGGAGTTTGAAAATTTCCGCCGTCAGATCGGGATCCTGTATTGTGGAGCATATGCCAAAAAGCCGGATGGGCAGGAGGATGACTTTTTCTTTGTAATCTTTAATATGCACTGGGAACCGCATGAGTTTGCCCTGCCGAATCTTCCGAAAAATCTGGAGTGGAGTCTGTCATTTGACACCAGTGACAGCGCTGCCGGAGGTTTCTATGAAGAAGGGCAGGAGCGCGCACTTTCAAACCAGAAGAATTACATGGTTCCGTCCCGTTCGGTTCTGGTGTTTAGGGGAAAGAAAAAGGCGAAAAACCTTGACAAAGCTAGGTAAAACGGATATAAATAAAAGGCAATGAAAGCATGAGCAAACGGCCTTTCGGCTGTTATCGCATTTAGGAGGAATAAACATGAACAAGACAGAATTAGTAGCAGCAGTAGCCGAGCAGGCTGGTATTTCCAAAAAGGACGCAGAGGCAGCAGTAAAGGCATTTACTGATGTAGTTGCAGAGGCTATGAAGGCAGGAGACAAAGTTCAGTTAGTTGGCTTCGGTACCTTCGAGGTATCTGAGAGAGCAGCAAGAGAAGGCCGCAACCCGAGAACCGGCGAGACCATGACCATCGAGGCTTCCAAGACCCCGAAGTTCAAAGCTGGTAAGGCATTAAAGGATCTTGTAAACGCTTAATCTACAACATGAAAATAGAATCCTCCTGAGATGCGATCGGTATCTTGGGAGGTTTTTTTCTGTAACCAATCTGGTGTTTTGACAGCCACACCAGATTGGTTACAGTGTCAAAATTGGTTCGGGTGTCAAAACGCCCGAACCTCTGGTTACACGGATTGTTTCGTGCTAC
>CAVALB010000037.1:0-25313 GCA_963589345.1 uncultured Selenomonadales bacterium
TATCCGCCAAATAAAATTTCAAAATCAGCCTTAGAAATGCAAGCATTTCACGTCCGATTTATGAAATTTTGCTTGGCTCTGAACAGTTACAAAAACATGTACTCTCGGAAAATCAGCCGCAAAGACAGGTGCAAGAGAGGCTTCGGGAGCATATAGACAGCAAAAGGAGATAAAACAATGGACAAAGAGCAGGTAGTTGAGGAAATAAAAGAAGAGGGCTTAACCCTGGAGAAATTTGAGGTGGCTTCTGAGGAGGTCAAAAAGGTAACACAGGAGACAAAGCTGGTATACAGTGAGTATTTCTCTGATGCAACCGGAAACAAGGTTTATTTCAAACCGGAAAATATGCAGTATACCGGTGCCTACAAAGTGCGCGGTGCTTACTATAAGATCAGCACCCTTTCCGAGGAGGAAAAACAGCGCGGACTGATCACCGCGTCTGCAGGAAACCATGCACAGGGTGTGGCATATGCGGCAAAACTGGCAGGAATTCCTGCAACCATCGTGATGCCGACGACCACTCCGCTCATGAAGGTAAACCGCACCAGAAGCTATGGCGCAGAGGTTGTTCTGTACGGAGATGTGTTTGATGAGGCCTGCGATCATGCTTATGAGCTGGCGGCTGAACATGGCTATACCTTTGTTCACCCGTTCGATGATCTGGATGTGGCGACCGGTCAGGGAACCATTGCCATGGAGATTATCAAGGAACTTCCGACGGTAGATTACATCCTGGTTCCGATCGGCGGCGGCGGACTTTGCACCGGCGTTTCCACCCTCGCAAAGCTTTTGAACCCGAAGATCAAGGTGATCGGTGTAGAGCCTGCAGGTGCAAACTGTATGCAGGAATCTATAAAGGCAGGGCATGTACTGACACTTCCGACCGTAAACACCATCGCAGACGGCACCGCAGTAAAGCGTCCGGGCGAAAAGCTCTTCCCGTATATCCAGAAAAATGTGGATGACATCATTACTGTGGAGGATTCTGAACTGATCGTGGCCTTCCTCGACATGGTGGAGAACCACAAGATGATCGTAGAGAATTCCGGCCTTCTGACCGTAGCAGCCCTGAAACATTTGAATGTACAGAAAAAGAAGATCGTTTCCATCTTAAGCGGCGGCAACATGGATGTGATCACCATGTCCTCCGTTGTACAGCACGGACTGATCCAGAGAGACCGTATCTTTACCGTATCCGTTCTGCTTCCGGATAAGCCGGGCGAACTGGCAAAGGTGGCAGCTCTGTTAGCAGATGAGCGCGGAAATGTAATCAAGCTTGAGCACAATCAGTTTATCAGCATCAACCGCAATGCGGCAGTAGAGCTTCGCATTACCCTGGAGGCAGAGGGAACCGATCACAAAAACCGCATTGTCCAGGCTCTCAATGATGCAGGATATCGTCCGAAGCTGGTGAAGTCCAAAGGTACCTACAGTGACTGATCCAAAACGGGGATGAAGTATGAACAGTATAACAGATGAAAAATTAAAGCCGCTTCGCCAGAATATTCAATATTTTCTGAAGTGGTCTCTGATCTCTCTGGTGATCGGCAGTGTAGTCGGGCTGATCGGTACCCTGTTTGGTCATGGGATCCAGTTTGTAACTGCATACTGGAAGGAGCATAGCTGGACGTTATTTTTAGCTCCGGCTGCTGGTCTGGCCATCGTATGGCTGTACCGAGTCTTACACGAGGAAAAAAATCGAGGCACAGACATGGTGATCGATTCCATCTCCTCCGGAGATGATGTGACAGCGGCAACGGCTCCCCTGATCTTTCTTTCTACCCTGCTCAGCCATGCCGTCTCTGCCTCCGCAGGCAGAGAGGGAGCTGCTCTGCAGCTTGGCGGAAGCCTGGGAAATATCATAGGTAAGGTCATCCGTCTTGATGAAAAGGATCGTAAGATCGCCATCATGTGCGGCATGAGTGCCGGTTTTGCAGCCCTCTTTGGCACGCCGCTCGCAGCAGGGGTGTTTTCCATGGAGGTCATCAGCATTGGTGTGATGTATTATGCGGCTCTGGTTCCCTGCCTTTTTGCGTCTTTCCTTGGTGCAGCCATCTCCGGAAAACTGGGACTTGTACCGGAACACTACGACATTGGTACAATACCGGAATTTGATGCTTCCGGAGTCATGTTTGCCGTCTGCCTCGGAATCCTGTGCGCCTGCGTCGGTATTTTCCTTTGCGTCTGGCTGCACCAGTGCGGTCATCTGTACCGAAGGTATCTTCCAAATCCGTATCTGCGGGTGGTCGTTGGCTCTGTGATCTTTATCGGGCTGACCTTACTGTTTCCGTCCCGTCTGTACAACGGAAGCGGTGCCCAGATCATAGAGCTGGTTTTTGAAGGTGAGGCAATCCCGGTATATGCCTTCCTTTTAAAAATCGTATTTACCGGCGTTGCACTGGGAGCAGGCTTTAAGGGCGGCGAGATCGTGCCGACACTGACGGTGGGCGCAGCCTTTGGATATGTCGTATCCCTGGTTACCGGGCTTCCGGTAGGACTTTGTGCCTCTGCCGGGATGGCCTGCCTTTTTGTCAGCGTGACCAACTGCCCGGTTTCTACCATGTTCATGGCATTTGAATTGTTTGGCTTTGCAGCCATGCCGTATTATTCCATTGCGGTGGCAGTATGCTTTACCCTGTCCGGATATTACGGACTGTATCACAGTCAGAAATTTGTATATTCTAAGATCCGGACAGAATTTATCAACCGCAAGTCGAATGATTAATGACCGGATACAAAGGAAAGAATGATATGACAAAAAAAGAAAAGACCCTTGAGATCATCCGGAGACTGAAGCAAGCATATCCGAATGCGGACTGTACCCTGGAATACGAGGAGGCCTGGAAGCTTTTGGTCAGTGTGCGTCTTGCTGCGCAGTGTACGGATGAACGGGTCAACAAGGTGGTTCCGACACTTTTTCAGAAGTTTCCGGACGTAGATGCCCTGGCCGGTGCACCGGTGGAGGAGATTGAAGAGATTGTCAGACCCTGCGGCCTTGGAAAAAGTAAGGCGCGGGATATTAGCGCCTGCATGAAAATGCTGCGGGATGAATATGAAAGCAAGGTACCGGAAAACTTTGAGGCTTTGTTAAAGCTTCCCGGTGTAGGAAGAAAGAGTGCAAACCTGATCATGGGGGATGTATTCAAAAAGCCGGCCATTGTGACCGATACGCACTGTATCCGTCTGGTAAACCGCATGGGGCTGGTGGATGGAATTCGGGATCCGAAAAAAGTGGAAATGGAGCTTTGGAAGCTTGTGCCGCAGGAAGAGGGGAGCGATTTTTGTCATCGCCTGGTCTGGCACGGAAGAGAAATCTGCACAGCCCGCACAAAGCCGTACTGTGACCGCTGCTGTCTTAACGATATCTGCGAAAAGAACGGTGTGTAAAAAAATATATGGGTGTCAAGAAAAAATACTTGACAGACCGATTTCTTTCGTGTATGATAGCCAAGGTGATGTTATGGAAAACATTGTAAAACAGAGTTTGCTTTATGATTTTTACGGAGAATTGCTCACAGAGCATCAGCGCGGGATTTATGAAGATGTGGTATACAACGACATGTCCCTAAGCGAGATCGCCGAAGAAAACGGGATCAGCCGACAGGGCGTGCATGACCTGATCAAGCGCTGCGACAAAACCTTGAGTGCCTATGAGGACAAGCTGCACTTAATCAGCAAGTTCCAAACGACGCGCCGCATGGTGGAGGAGATCCATAAAAAGACAAGGATATTTAAAGAAACGAAGGATGAAAGCCTGATCGATGAGATCGAGCAGATTTCCAATGACATCATGGAGCTTTGATTCCGGAAGGATCCGTGATCGGTTCAAAACAGGAGGTTATCCATGGCATTTGAAAGCTTATCCGATAAACTGCAGAATGTATTCAAAAACCTGCGCGGCAAGGGCCGCTTAAGCGAAGCGGATGTCAAGACTGCTCTCAAGGAAGTCAAGATGGCACTTCTGGAAGCGGATGTTAGCTTCAAGGTTGTAAAGCAGTTTATCAGTTCTGTTCAGGAACGTGCTGTCGGAGAAGAGGTTTTAGGCTCCCTACAGCCGGGACAGATGGTGATCAAGATCGTTAATGAAGAGCTGATTCGACTGATGGGCTCCGAAACAACCGAGATTGCTTTAAAACCGGCAAATGAGATCACTGTCATCATGATGGCGGGTCTTCAGGGCGCCGGTAAAACAACAACAACAGCGAAGATTGCAGGAAAGCTGAAGGCAAAGGGCCGCAAGCCGGTTTTAGTTGCCTGCGATGTATATCGTCCCGCAGCAATCCAGCAGCTTCAGATCAATGGAGACAAACAGGGTGTTCCGGTCTTTTCCATGGGAGAAAACCAGAATCCTGTCAACATTGCAAAGGCCGCCATGGAACATGCGGCAAAGAACGGCTACAATGTGGTGATTCTTGATACCGCCGGCCGCCTTCATGTAGATGAAGGCATGATGGAGGAATTACAGAACATCAAAGCGACTGTAAATGTAGACCAGACGATTTTGGTGGTTGACGCCATGACCGGTCAGGATGCAGTCAATGTAGCATCAAATTTCCAGGATAAAGTCGGTATCGACGGGGTCATCCTCACAAAGCTGGATGGCGATACCCGAGGCGGTGCAGCCCTTTCCATCCGGGCAGTCACCGGAAAACCGATTTTATATATAGGTATGGGCGAAAAACTTTCCGACCTGGAACAGTTTTATCCAGACCGTATGGCATCCCGTATCCTGGGTATGGGTGATATCCTTACCCTGATCGAGAAAGCCGAGATGGAGGTTGACGAGGAAAAGGCAAAGGAAATGAGTCAGAAGCTGCGCAAGGCAGAGTTCGACTACAACGATTTCCTTGACCAGATGCGTCAGATCAAAAAAATGGGCGGACTGACCAGCATCATGAGCATGATGCCGGGGATGTCACAGATGAAAGGCGGTATCCCGGAGGTGGATGAAAAATCCATGGATCGCGTGGAGGCTATCATCCTGTCCATGACAAAAGAAGAACGCGCAAATCCGGGTCTTCTCAATCCTTCCCGCAAGCAGCGTATTGCGAAGGGAGCAGGAGTGGACATCAGCGAGGTAAACCGCATTGCCAAGCAGTTTGATCAGATGAAAAAGATGATGAAGCAGCTTCCGGGCATGATGGGCGGTAAGCGCGGACGCGGCGGACTGGGCGGTATGCTCGGAAAGCTGAAAATGCCTTTCTAAGGCTAAGCACAAGATGACAATACGAAATATCCATTGTTTCGTATTTGTTGATATCTTTCAGTATAATTTAAGGAGGTGAAATTGACATGGCAGTAAAGATGAGATTAAGAAGAATGGGTGCTAAGAAGAAACCTTTCTATAGAGTTATCGTTGCAGATTCCAGATCTCCGAGAGATGGTAGATTCATCGCTGAGGTTGGTACCTACGATCCGAACCAGGAGCCGAGCGTTATTAAGTTTGACGAGGAGGCTACCAAGGAGTGGTTAGCAAACGGCGCACAGCCGACCGACCGTGTAGCAAAGCTTCTGAAGACCGCTGGCATTCAGTAATCTGAGAGGTGAACGCTATGAAAGAATTGGTTGAGGTTATTGCAAAAGCATTAGTTGACAATCCGGACGAGGTGGTTGTTACCGAGACCGAAAAGGAAAGCGGCACTTTTATTGAGTTAAAGGTTGCCCCATCAGACATGGGAAAGGTGATTGGCAAGCAGGGACGTATTGCGAAAGCAATCCGGTCCGTTGTCAAGGCAGCCGCTTCCAAAGAAGAAAAAAAGGTTATTGTAGACATACAGTAGCCATCAGAAACTGTCGTCGGAATTTCCAACGGCAGTTTTTCTTTTATCTTACTATAATTCTGGAATTCTGGAGGAACATGATGGAGGATACCTTAAGAGTCGGTGTGATCTCATCCACTCACGGTGTACGCGGTGAGGTCAAGGTCTACCCTACCACCGATGATGTAAACCGTTTTAAAAAGCTGAAAACCGTCATCCTTGATACAGGAAGAGAGCAGATGCCTCTGTCTATTGAGAGTGTCAAATTCTTTAAGAATATGGTCATCTTAAAGTTCAAGGAGTTTAACAATATCAACGACATTGAAAAATACAAGGGAAAGGATCTGCTGATCCGCCGAGATCAGGCTGTAAAACTGGCTCCGAACGAAAACTTCATTACCGATCTGATCGGCCTTAAGGTCGTGACCGATGAAGGAAAAGAATTCGGTACTCTGACGGATGTTTTGCAGACCGGAGCAAACGATGTCTATGTGATCGAAGATCAGGAAGGCAAGGAGTACCTGTTCCCGGCTATCCCGCAGTGTATTCTGGATGTAAATCTGGAAAATCAGACCGTAACTGTCCATATCTTGGACGGACTTTTGGATCTTTAAGAAAGACAGGAGGATGGGGAAATTATGAATTACCACATTTTAACGCTCTTTCCGGAGATGGTCCTGGACGGCTTAAACACCAGTATTATCGGCCGCGCAGCAGGCAAGGGTCTGCTTTCGATCGAGGCAGTAAATATCCGTGACTATACGAAGGAAAAGCATGGTCATGTGGATGACACACCTTATGGAGGCGGTGCCGGCATGGTGATGCAGGCTGCTCCGGTCTGCGATGCCTATGAAGCACTCTGTGAGCGCATCGGCAAGCGCCCGCGCGTGCTTTACATGACTCCCCAGGGACAGACCTTCAATCAGAAGATCGCCGAGGAACTGGCGAAGGAGGAGGATCTGGTGTTTTTGTGCGGCCATTATGAGGGAATTGATGAGCGGGCATTGGAGCTTATTGTGACAGACTATCTTTCTGTGGGCGATTATGTTCTGACCGGCGGTGAGCTTCCGGCCATGGTCATGATCGACTGCATTTCCCGCCTGGTTCCTGGGGTTTTAAACAATGATATTTCCGCGGAGATCGAGTCCTTCCATGACAATCTTTTGGAATATCCGCAGTACACCAGACCGGAGGTTTACCAGGGAATGCGCGTGCCGGAGGTGCTCCTTTCCGGACACCATAAGAACATCGAGACCTGGAGAAGACAGCAGTCCATCAAGCGCACCCTCGAGAGACGGCCGGATCTGCTTTGCGAAGCAAATCTGTCGAAGAAGGAGAGGCAGTATCTTGCGGAGCTGATGGAGGAGCAGAAAGCTTCAGCTAACGTATTAAATTCTGCATCAAATCCTGAAAAATAGCACTTGCAATTTATCTGCCTCTATGATATCATTACATCGTTGTGACTAGAAAAAGAGATGTTCCTCTGTTGCGAAGGAAGCATTAAAGAACATCAAACATATGAAGGAGGATCACACAAATGAACGAAATTATTAAGAACATTGAAGCAGCACAGTTAAAGGCTTCCGTACCGGAGTTTTCCGTAGGCGATACCGTTAAGGTCTACAACAAGATCAAAGAGGGTAACCGTGAGAGAATCCAGGTATTCGAGGGTACCGTAATCAAGAGACAGAACGGCGGCGCAAGAGAGACATTCACCGTTCGTAAGAACTCCAACGGCATCGGTGTTGAGAAGACCTGGCCGGTACATTCCCCGTTCGTAGACAACATCGAGGTTGTAAGAAAAGGTAAAGTAAGACGTGCAAAACTGAACTACTTAAGAGACAGAGTAGGTAAAGCTGCTAAGGTTAAAGAGTTAGTAAAATAATTTTGCGTGGAACAGGGGACAATGAAAATTGTCCCTTTCTGCGTCTTATGCACGAAAAAGCATGGAAGCGTAATTCGATGATTTTGACCGTGCATCGTGAAACTGGGGAGGTTGCTTGCAACTCCCCTTTTTTGCAGGACATAGAAAGAGTGCAGCCAGGATGGCGATGAACAGGAGAAGGACATTTTAGTGGATTTTTATCAGAATGAAGAACAAAACCTGATCCGGAAGCTGTGCAGCTGGATCGTGGATGTGGTGGTGGCTCTGGCCTTTGCCTGGTTCTGCCTGGTTTTCTTTGGAACCCAGATCACGGTAAACGGGCAGTCCATGTATCCGCTGTTAAACTCCGGTGACATTGTACTGATGAACCGGCTGACTTATGAGATCAGCAAACCGGACCGCATGGACGTCGTGGTATTTGAGCGGGAAGACAAAAAGACCAATGTAAAGCGCGTTGTGGCAATTCCCGGAGATGTGGTTCAGATCATAGACGGAGACCTATACGTAAATCAGGAGAAGGTTTCTCTGTCCGGGGACCGAAAAATTGCGCTTTCCGGACTGGCAGAGAATCCGATCAAATTAGAAGAGAAAGAATATTTTCTGCTGGGAGATAATCCGGACAGCAGTGAGGACAGCCGCTTTGCCAACATTGGCAATGTGCAGGAGGATCAGATCGTCGGAAAGGTGTGGCTTCGCCTCTTCCCGCTCATTCATATCAGCCTGATCCATTCTTAGCGGCAAAAAAGAAGATACGCGACAGTTACAGAAATACAGGAGGAAAATCCGTGAATATACAGTGGTATCCAGGGCACATGACGAAGGCAAAACGTGCCATGAAAGAAGACATCAAACTGATCGACCTGATCATCGAAGTAGTAGACGCCCGTGTGCCGCTTGCCAGCCGCAATCCGGATATTGATGAGCTTGGAAAGGGTAAGGCAAGACTGATCTTACTGAATAAGTCGGATCTGGCCAGCGAGCGTTATAATGAGGCATGGACAAACTGGTTTAAGGAAAAGGGCTATTTTGTCGTAAAGATCAATTCCCGAAGCGGTGCCGGGATCAAACAGATCAACGGTGTCGTACAGGAGGCCTGCAAGGAAAAAATTGAGCGCGACCGGAAAAGGGGCATCTTAAACCGCCCGGTACGTGCCATGGTGGTAGGAATTCCCAATGTGGGAAAATCCACCTTTATCAATTCCTTTGCAGGAAAGGCCTGCGCAAAAACCGGAAACAAACCGGGCGTAACCAAGGGAAATCAGTGGATCCGCTTAAACAAGACGCTGGAGTTACTGGATACTCCGGGTATCCTCTGGCCGAAATTTGAGGATCAGAGAGTGGGACTTTTGCTTGCAGTCATCGGCTCCATCAACGACGAAATCTTAAATAAGGATGAGCTGGCCCTAGAGCTTTTAAAACTGCTTGAAAAGTTTTACCCGGAGGTTTTAAAGGAACGTTATAAGATCGATGCGGATTCTGAGGAAAACCTGCTGATCCAGGTAGCCAAGGTGCGCGGATGTCTGGCAAAGGGCGGTGAGCCGGATTACAGCCGTGCTGCAGCCCTGGTGATCGATGATTACCGCAGCGGAAAGCTGGGGCGCATTACACTGGAATTTCCGCCCCAAAAGAGTGCTGCAAAAGAAGCAGGCAGTGAGAACGTGGAGGCGTAGGATATGGCACTTAGAACTTTAACCGGAGAAAAACTGGAGGCGGAGCGTGCCCGCCTGGCCGTGATGCGAGAGTATGAGGATACCTATGCTGCCTGCAGCGCCATTTGCGGTATTGATGAAGCTGGGCGGGGACCTTTGGCCGGTCCTGTCGTAGCGGGAGCTGCGATCCTGCCGGTGGACTGTGAAATCCTGTTTTTGAATGATTCCAAGAAGCTTTCCGAGAAACGCAGAAAAGCGCTTTTTGAAGAGATCAAGGAAAAAGCAGTTGCCTGGAGCGTGGGAATCGTGGGGCCGGAGGTGATCGATGAGATCAATATCCTGCAGGCCACCTATGAAGCCATGCGGCAGGCAATTGCCGGATTGTCTGTACAGCCGGACCTGCTTTTGAATGATGCGGTGACAATCCCGGGCGTGACGATCAACCAGGTCCCGATCATCAAGGGAGATGCAAAAAGCGTCTCAATCGCTGCAGCCAGCATCCTGGCGAAGGTGACCAGGGATCATATGATGGTCGAGTACGATACGAAGTATCCGGAGTATGGGTTTGCGAAGCATAAGGGCTATGGTACGGCGGCGCATATTGCAGCACTTAAGGAGTTTGGACCGACCCAGATCCACAGAAAGAGTTTTATAGGAAACTTCGTATAATGAAACGATGCACTTGCAGGAAAGCAAAGGTGTAAATGGAAAATAAACGTGAGACAGGAACCAGAAAGGAAGAACTGGCAGCAGAATATCTGTTCCGTCAGGGTGTGAAGATCCTTGAGCGAAATTTTCGCTGCCGTCAGGGCGAGATCGATCTGATCGGGCGAGACGGTCGTTACTTGGTGTTTTTTGAGGTAAAATATCGAAAAACAAGCCGAAACGGAATGCCGGCAGAGGCGGTCGGCTATGTGAAACAGAAAAGAATTCGCTATACGGCACAGTTTTATCTGTACAGCCACCATTACCGGGAGGAGATGCCCTGTCGTTTCGATGTCATCAGTATCCTGGGTGATGAAATCTCCTGGATCCGGGATGCCTTTTAAAGAAAGGAACGAATACGAATGGAACAGAAAGCTTGGATTCGGAAGAGAAACAGCGAAAAAATTGATATCCGTGAAAAAAACGGTGTCACTTATCTGGCTTTCCCGGCACTTGATGAAGCCGGTTTTGTGAGCCATGCCTTTTCCACACGTTATGGCGGTGTCAGCGAGGGAGTGTATTCCACCATGAATTTCAGCTTTACCAGAAATGACGATCCGGAGCATGTAAGAGAAAATTACCGCCGTATGGCTTCGGTCCTCGGAACAGATATGGAACAGATGGTGCTTTCCTATCAGACCCATACCACCAATGTCCGTAAGGTAACAATGGAGGATGCCGGAAAGGGCATTGTAAAGGAACGGGATTACCGAGATGTAGACGGACTGATCACAAACATTCCCGGGATTACGCTGGTGACCTTTTATGCAGACTGTGTGCCGCTTTATTTTGCAGATCCGGTACATAAAGCGATCGGCTTGTCTCATTCCGGCTGGAGAGGCACCGTCCACCGCATGGGACAGGCTACGCTTGAGGCCATGCACCGGGAATACGGCACGGATCCGGCTGATGTGATCGCCTGTATCGGACCGAGTATCTGTCAGGACTGTTTTGAAGTAGGACCGGAGGTAGCAGCAGAATTTACAGAAAGCTTTGGAGTGCAATATCAGAATGAGCTCTTTTATCGCAAACCGAATGGAAAATATCAGGTGGATCTTTGGAGAGCCAACCAGATCGTTCTTACAGAAGCCGGCATTCCAAAAGAGCAGATCCATACAACCGATATCTGTACGAAATGTAACCCTAAGCATTTGTTTTCTCACCGGATCATGGGAACAGAACGTGGGAATCTGGCTGCATTTTTGGCGATACGGGAATAAAAAGTAAGAAAATACGGCAAGAACCGTCCGGTGTTATGCCGGGCGGTTCTTGCCGTTATATATTTTTTTTATCATTTTGTTGTAAAATTACTGAATGGTCTGATAGTAATCGTATCCGCCTGCCTGGTAGCGTTTTACCAGCTTCTGGATCTTCTCGGTCGGAGAAAGGGCGGCACCGATCGAAACATCGTGGTTGAAGGAGTTGATGATTGCAGCCAGGTACTTGCTCATATCAGCCTCCAGATACCACTCGCGATCCAATAACGCCTTCGGACGGTAATTTAAGTTGGTGGTAATGACATAGTCAATGTAGCCGTTTTCATGGTACTGATCGAATTTGTCCAGACCGCCGGTGAACAGGCCGAAGGTGCAGCAGATGATTACCTTGGCTGCCTTGCGTTCTTTTAATTCCCTTGCGGTATCCAGCATGCTTTCACCGGATGCGATCATATCGTCGATGATGAGAACGGTCTTTCCCTCCACGGAAGTACCTAAGAATTCATGAGCAACGATCGGGTTGCGCCCGTCAATGACTCTGGAATAGTCGCGGCGCTTATAGAACATACCCATATCAACGCCAAGGTTATTGGCCAGATAAACAGCACGGTTCATAGCACCCTCATCCGGGCTGATGATCATGAGATGATCCTTGTCGATCTTTAAGGAGGTATCATGGGTGAACAAAGCCTTTACAAACTGATAGGTCGGCATGAAGTTATCAAAGCCATGCAGCGGGATAGCATTCTGAACGCGCGGGTCATGGGCATCAAAGGTAATGATATTGTCCACACCCATGGCAATCAGCTCTTCCAAGGCCATGGCGCAGTCTAAGGATTCTCGTTTGGTACGTTTGTGCTGGCGTCCTTCATATAAAAATGGCATAACAACGTTGACGCGATGCGCGGTAGCCACGGAAGCGCCGATGATGCGCTTTAAATCCTGAAAATGGTCGTCGGGTGACATGTGGTTGGTGTAGCCGCAGACACTGTAGGGAATGCTGTAGTTGGTCACATCCACCATTGCAAACAGGTCAGCACCGCGGACAGATTCATTGATAACGGCCTTAGCCTCGCCGGAACCGAAACGCGGACATTTACAGTCTAAGAGATAGGAATCCACATCGTAACCGCGATAGTTTAAATCCTGTTTGCGGCGAAGCAGTTCCTCTGTGTCATTGCGGCGGAAGGTAACAATATGGTCATTTACCTTAGTTGCCAGATCCTTACAGCTTTCCAGGGCAGCAATTTTTAACGGTGCTACCGGCAGAATGTCATTAAATACATAGTTGTTAGCCATTCGTACATACTCCTTCAGGTAGAATAATCGTTGTAATCCCCTTCCTATTTATATCTTTAAAAAATGTCAGCGTCAAGAGTCTTAGAATATTTTGTGAAAAAATACAGTAAAATCGAGGTTAACGACAAAGACTGCGGATTGATTGTTTTGACAAAGAAGGTGAACCTTGGTATGATGAAAGGAGTGCAATACAGAAAGGACGATTTATGAAGAAGCAAAAAGGACATCTGATAAAATCCATCGATCCGGGTTCCATTGCCGAGGAACTGGAACTTGAGCCGGGAGACCGCCTGCTTACGATCAATGGGCATGAGGTGGAAGATATTTTTGATTATGAATATTATGTAGACAGCGAGAGCATGGTCATGCTGGTGAAAAAAGCTGACGGCGAGCAGTGGGAGCTGGAAATAGAAAACGAGTACCAGGATCTTGGGATCACCTTTGAAAACGGACTGATGAGTGATTATAAATCCTGCAGCAATAAATGCATTTTCTGTTTTATTGACCAGATGCCGCCGGGCATGCGCGAAACCCTTTACTTTAAGGATGACGATTCCCGCCTTTCCTTCCTGCAGGGAAACTATGTAACGCTCACCAATATGAAGGAGCACGATATCCAGCGTATCATCGATTTTAAGCTGGCACCGATCAATATTTCCGTGCATACCACAAATCCGAAGCTGCGCTGTGAGATGCTGCATAACCGTTTCGCGGGAGATGCCTTAAAGAAGATCGACCGGCTTTGTGAGGCCGAGATTCCCATGAATGGCCAAATCGTGCTCTGCAAGGGAGTCAATGACCGGGAGGAGCTTGATCAGACCATCCGGGATATGACAAAGTATCTTCCCTTTATGCAGAGTGCTTCCGTGGTGCCGGTCGGGCTTTCCAAATATCGGAATGGACTGTATCCCTTAAAGCCCTTTGAAAAAGAAGATGCAGAGAGCGCCATTGACATCATTGAAAAATGGCAGAAGATCGTCTATGAGCAGTATGGGATCCACTTCATTCATGCCAGCGACGAATTCTATATCCTGGCGGAGCGCGAGCTGCCGGAGACAGAGCGGTATGACGGTTTCCCGCAGCTGGAAAACGGAGTAGGGATGCTGCGCCTTTTGGATTCGGAGGTGACGGAAGCCCTTGAGGCGCTGCCGGATGATCTTCAGGTAAAAACAGAGACGCTGTCCATCGCCACTGGGCGCCTGGCTTATCCGTATTTAAGAAAGCAGTTAGACAAGATTGAAGCAAAATTTCCGCAGAAAAAGATCCACCTGTATGCGATCCGCAATGACTTTTTCGGAGAGAGCATTACAGTGGCAGGATTGGTCACCGGACAGGATCTGAAAAAGCAGATGGCGCTTGTCCCTCTGGGTGAACGGCTGCTGCTTCCGATCTGTATGTTTCGAAGCGGAGAGGAGGTATTCCTCGATGACCTTACCCGAACGGATGTGCAAAATGCTTTACAAGTTCCGGTGAATATTGTAAAATCAAGCGGTCAGGATCTGGTGGATGCCGTTCTTGACCTGAATGAAGAACATGATACCGTTTACGACGGATATGAATTAAAGGAGATTACACATGAGTAAACCAATCGTTGCCATTGTAGGACGTCCGAATGTAGGAAAGTCTACCTTGTTCAATGTACTTGCAGGGGAGACCATTTCCATTGTAAAGGACACGCCTGGCGTAACCAGAGACCGGATCTATGCGGACTGCACCTGGCTGAACATGAACTTTACCCTGGTGGATACCGGCGGTATCGAGCCGGACAGCCGCGACATCATCTTAGCACAGATGCGTGAACAGGCGCAGATTGCTATTGATACGGCCGATGTCATTATTTTTATCGTTGATGTACGGCAGGGACTGCAGGATTCGGATTCCAAGGTCGCAGATATGCTGCGCAAGTCCGGCAAGCCAATCGTCCTCGCGGTAAATAAGGTGGACAGCATCCAAAAATTCGGAAATGACGTTTACGAGTTTTATAACCTGGGAATCGGTGATCCGATCCCGGTATCTGCAGCCTCTCGTCTGGGAATCGGCGATCTGCTGGATGAGGTCTCTAAGCATTTCTCGCTTGAACAGATCGAGGAAGAAGAGGATGAGCGTCCAAAGGTAGCCATCATCGGAAAACCGAACGTAGGAAAATCTTCTATTATCAATAAGCTCCTTGGCGAAAACCGGGTGATCGTTTCCAATATCGCAGGTACGACCCGCGATGCAGTCGATACCGAGGTGGTATACAACGGAACCGAATATATTTTCATTGACACCGCAGGACTGCGCCGCAAGAATAAAATTAAGGAAGACTTAGAGCGTTACAGCATCATCCGTACCGTGTCGGCAGTGGAACGTGCAGATGTCGTGATCCTGGTCATTGATGCCACCGAGGGTGTGACAGAGCAGGATGCAAAGATTGCCGGAATTGCTCACGACCGCGGCAAGGGCATTATTGTTGCCGTGAACAAATGGGATGCCATTGAGAAAAATGACAAAACCATCTATGAGTTTACAAAAAAGATTAAAGATACCCTGTCCTTCATGCAGTATGCCGAGATGGTATTTATCTCTGCAGTGACCGGACAACGCTTAAACAAGATGTTTGAGCTGATCGATATGGTACGGGAAAATCAGACCTTACGTATCGCAACCGGTGTACTCAATGAGATTATGACTGAGGCCGTTGCCATGCAGCAGCCGCCGTCTGACAAGGGCAAACGTCTGAAACTGTATTACATGACTCAGGTAGCGGTGAAACCGCCGACCTTCGTCATTTTTGTCAACGACAAAGAGCTGATGCATTTCTCCTATGTAAGATACTTAGAGAACCGGATCCGTGATTCCTTCGGATTTAAGGGAACTGCCCTCAAATTCCTGATCCGTGAAAGAAATGGAAAGGAAGAGTAAATGGAACGAGCACTTTGTCTGATCATGGGATATGTGTTTGGCCTGTTTCAGACAGGCTACCTTTACAGCAGATCCAAACATATGGATATCCGCAACTATGGAAGCGGAAATTCCGGCAGCACCAATGTGCTGCGTGTGATGGGAAAAAAAGCCGGGCTGATCGTATTTTTGGGAGATGCCGGAAAGATGATCCTTGCCTGCCTGCTTACCCGCTTTTTGTTTCGCAGTCAGCCGGAACTTTTGTATGTGTATCTGCTTTATACCGGCTTTGGTGTAATCCTGGGACACAATTTTCCATTCTATATGGGATTTAAGGGCGGAAAGGGAATCGCCGCCTCGGCAGGCCTTCTCGCTGCTACGGACTGGCGTGTGATGCTTGTCTGTCTGGTGGTATTTATAGCGGCAGTGGCCATTACCCGCTATGTTTCGTTGGGCTCCATCCTGGTCATGATCTTTTTCTTTATCGGTATGGTGCTCTGCGGTCGTCATGGTGATTTTGGCATTGCAGCAGCAAACTTACATGAATTTTATGCAGAGGCAGGCGTAATATCAGTCATGGGGATCTGGCGTCATCATGCCAATATCCGAAGACTGTTAAACGGCACAGAGAATAAGCTGGGTGCCAGAAAGGAATAGACCTATGGCAAAGGTTGGCATAATTGGTGCGGGAAGCTGGGGGACGGCTCTGGCTGCCCTGCTTTACAAAAACGGTCATCAGGTAACAGAATGGTCTGTATTTGAAAAAGATGCGGAGAGTCTTCGCAGAGAACGCCGTTTAAAGACACTTCCAGATCTTGTGCTTCCGGATGATATGGAATTCACCTCGGATCTGGAAGCGGCCATGAAGGAGAAAGACCTTCTGGTGACAGCAGTCCCTTCGATCTACGTAAGGGAGACCGCACAGAAGATGAAGCCCTTCTTAAAGGAAGGTCAGCTGGTGGTCAATGTTGCAAAGGGGATTGAAGAGGCAACGCTTATGACGCTGTCGGATATCCTGGAAGAGGAGCTTTGCGGAGCGGATGTGGCAGTTCTTTCCGGCCCGAGTCATGCAGAAGAGGTGAGCCGGGGACTTCCGACTACCTGCGTTGCGGGGGCAAAGAGCCGCAAAACCGCAGAAAAAATCCAGAATATCTTCATGAGCCCTGTATTTCGTGTATACATCAGCCCGGATATCCTGGGGATCGAGATCGGCGGGGCATTAAAAAATGTCATCGCCCTGGCAGCAGGAATTGCTGACGGACTCGGATACGGAGACAATACCAAAGCGGCCCTCATCACCCGAGGAGTTGCAGAAATCAGCCGCCTGGGTACCGCCATGGGAGGAAAGCCTGAGACCTTTGGCGGTCTGACCGGGATTGGAGATCTGATCGTAACCTGTGCCAGCATGCACAGCCGCAACCGCCGGGCAGGCATCCTCATTGGAAAAGGATATTCCGTGAAGGAAGCCATGGATGAGGTGCAGATGGTCGTGGAGGGTGTATATTCTGCCAAGGCCGGACTTGCTCTTGCAAGAAAGTATCAGGTTTCCATGCCGATCATCGAGGCAGTCAATGAGGTTCTCTTTAACGGGAAATCAGCGAAGGATGCGGTGAATGACCTGATGCTGCGGGATAAAACCACAGAAATTGATAAGGCTATGTGGTAGGCACTTTTGACAATAAAAACTCTTGACAAGTTTTTTTGAGACTACTATAATGATTTCAGCTTTAAGGGCACGGCTTCCTGAAGGTTCAGGAAGCCTGTTTTTCATTAAGAGGAGGAACTATTATGAAAAAGAAATTAGCTAGTTTCGGTATGGCAGCTATGGTAGCTGCATCCTTAGCAGCATGTGGCGGCAGCAAGACCGCAGAAACTACCGCAGCAGCAGACAGCGCAGAGACCACCGCAGCAGAGGGCGCAGAGACCACCGCAGCAGAGGCAGCAGAGACCGCTGAGGGCGGCACCTTAAAGGTAGGCGTGATCGGACCGTTAACCGGTGCAGCAGCAGCTTACGGCAATGCAGTTGCAAACGGCGCAGAGCTGGCAGCAAAGGAGATCAACGAGGCTGGCGGTATCGACGGCATGATGATCGAGACCAAGGCTGAGGATGATGAGAACGATCCGGAGAAATCCATCAACGCATACAACACCTTAAAAGACTGGGGTATGCAGGTATTAGACGGACCGACAACCTCCAAGCCGTGTATCGCAGTAGGTGCAGAGGCAAGTACCGACAATCTGTTCATGATCACTCCGTCCGGTTCCGCAGTTGAGTGTGTAGCAACCGACAACGCATTCCGCGTATGCTTCGCTGACCCGGATCAGGGTACTGCTTCCGCTCAGTACATCGGCGAGCACAAGCTGGCTACCAAGATCGCAATCATCTATGACAGCTCTACCGAGTATTCTTCCGGTATCCGTGAGGCATTCGTAAAAGAGGCTGCAAACCAGGGTCTGGAGATCGTAGCAGATGAGGCATTTACTGCAGACAGCAACACCGACTTCTCCGTACAGCTTGATAAGGCAAAGGATGCAGGCGCAGAGCTGGTATTCCTTCCGATCTACTATCAGGAGGCTTCCATCATCTTAAAGCAGGCAAGCGACAAGGACTTCGCACCGATCTTCTTCGGATGTGACGGTATGGATGGTATCCTTTCCGTAGAGAACTTTGATACCTCTCTGGCAGAGGGCCTGATGCTCTTAACTCCGTTCTCCGCAACCGATGAAAGCAGTAAGGACTTCACCGAGGCTTATGTAGCAGCATACGGCATTGAGCCGAACCAGTTCGCAGCAGATTCCTACGATGCAGTTTATGCAATCGCTGCAGCTGCAAAGGAAGCAGGCGTTACCGCTGATATGAGCGCTTCTGACATTTGCGATGCAATGAAGACTGCTATGACCGAGATCTCCATCGACGGTCTGACCGGTTCTGACATGGTATGGAACGCAAACGGTGAGCCGAACAAGGCACCGAAGGCTGTTAAGATCGTAAACGGCGCGTACGAGATGCAGTAATCATAACTGAATCATAATCCAAAAGGGGATCGTCTGACGGACGATCCCTTTTTGAATGTAAGAGGCCAATTACTTTTTGTCTTTCTGACACGGACAGATGGCACGTATTCGCGAACTTTTGCTTGAACTTCAAATATCTCTATGCTATAATTCCTTTTATGTTTCATTTCCTAGAAAAATAAAGAGGTGATAGGTACATGAGTTTTCTGTCTTATTTGATCAACGGAATCAGCCTTGGCAGTGTTTATGCGATCATTGCACTGGGCTACACCATGGTTTACGGCATTGCCAGAATGCTGAATTTCGCGCATGGTGATATTATTATGGTGGGCGGTTTTGTTATTTTTACCCTGGTCAGCACCCTGGGGCTTCCGCCGCTTGCAGGCGTTTTGGCAGCTGTGGTTGCCTGTACGGTGCTTGGAGTTGTGATCGAGCGTGTGGCTTATAAGCCGCTTCGAGGTGCGTCCTCCCTGGCAGTTCTGATCACGGCGATCGGTGTCAGCTATCTTTTGCAGAATGTAGCACTTTTGATCTTCGGTTCCAATGCACGCCAGTTTACCTCGGTTGTGAATGTGCCGAATCTGAAGCTGGCAGGCGGTGCGCTTTCGATTTCCGGTGTTACCATGGTTACGATCATTACCTGTATCGTGATCATGATCGCCCTGACTACCTTTATTAATAAAACAAAGGTAGGTCAGGCCATGCTTGCAGTATCGGAGGATACCGGTGCGGCAACCCTTATGGGTATTAATGTAAACAGCACCATCGCGATTACCTTTGCGATCGGTTCCGCCCTGGCGGCCATTGCAGGAGCTTTACTCTGCTCAGCCTATCCGTCCCTGACTCCGTATACCGGCTCCATGCCCGGTATCAAGGCCTTTGTGGCAGCGGTATTCGGCGGGATCGGCTCCATTCCGGGAGCCTTAATCGGCGGTGTACTCCTTGGTGTGATCGAAAACCTTTCCAAGGCGTATATTTCCTCCCAGTTATCCGATGCAATCGTATTTGCAGTGCTGATCGTGGTACTTTTGGTACGTCCGACCGGAATTCTCGGAAAAAAGATTACGGAGAAAGTGTAGGTGAAGGTGATGAAAAAGAACAATATATTAGTACAGAACGGCATCACTTACGCGATCGTGATCGCCTGCTGGCTTTTGGTACAGCTCCTCGGAGCAACCGGCCATATGACCAGCCTTTTAAAGGGACTTCTGGTTCCGCTTTGTATTTACGTGATTCTGGCCGTATCACTGAATTTAACGGTAGGCATCCTGGGTGAATTAAGCCTTGGCCATGCCGGCTTTATGTGTGTGGGTGCATTCACCGGCGCATTTTTTACGAAATGTATGGAGAACGTGATTCCTTCGGTTGGTGCCCGTTTCTTCCTGGCGCTGATCATCGGCGCGGCAGTAGCAGGTGTGTTTGGAATTATCATTGGCATTCCGGTACTCAGGCTCAAAGGTGACTACCTGGCTATCGTAACCCTGGCCTTCGGTGAGATCATTAAGAACCTGATCAATGTTATGTATGTGGGCCTGGATTCCAACGGCTTCCATTTCTCCATCAAGGATACCACCTCCCTCGGCATGGATGCAGATGGTGTCGTGATCATCAAGGGTGCCCAGGGAATCACAGGAACCCCGAAGGCAGCAACCTTTACCGTCGGCATCATCCTGGTACTGATCACGCTCTTTATTGTTTTAAACCTGATCAATTCCCGTACCGGACGTGCGATCATGTCCATTCGTGACAACCGTATTGCAGCGGAATCTGTGGGTATCAATATCACAAAATACAAACTGATGGCCTTCGCTATTTCCGCAGCCTTGGCAGGCGTTGCAGGCGTTTTATATGCCCACAACCTGTCATCCCTGGCAGCCACACCAAAGAACTTTGGTTACAACATGTCCATCATGATCCTGGTATTTGTGGTACTGGGCGGCCTTGGCAATATCCGCGGAAGCATGATTGCAGCCATCATCCTGACGATGCTGCCGGAGCTTTTACGCGGCCTGAATGATTACCGTATGCTGATCTACGCAGTGGTCCTCATTGTTATGATGATCTTCAACTCCAGCCCGAAGGCAATCGAAATGCGCTCGGTATTCATGGATCGTTTCAAGAAGAACAAGAAAACTGCAAAGGAGGCTGCATAATATGGCTATGCTGGAAGTAAAAAATATCGGCATCTCATTCGGTGGCTTGAAGGCAGTCGACAACTTCAGCCTTACGATCGAGAAGGGACAGCTTTACGGCCTCATCGGACCAAACGGTGCAGGAAAGACCACGATCTTCAACCTGCTGACCGGTGTGTATAAGGCAGATCACGGTTCTATTTTCCTGGATGGAAAGGAACTGACCGGAAAGAGCACCATCGAGATCAACCAGGCAGGTATCGCAAGAACCTTCCAGAACATCCGCCTGTTTAAGGAGTTGAGTGTTTTGGATAACGTAAAAGTTGGATTACACAATCATCATGCGTATTCTACTATTGAAGGCATTTTCCGCCTGCCGCGTTATTACAAGGTAGAAAAGGAAATGAACGCTCGCGCCATGGAGCTTTTGAAGGTATTTGACCTGGATAAAGAATGTGCTTACAAGGCATCCAATCTTCCGTACGGCAAACAGAGAAAGCTCGAGATCGCCCGTGCCCTTGCCACAGATCCGAAGCTCCTTCTCTTGGATGAGCCGGCAGCCGGCATGAACCCGAACGAGACTGCAGAGCTTATGGATACCATCCGTTTTGTGCGGGATCATTTCGACATGACCATACTTCTGATCGAGCATGATATGAAGCTTGTCTCCGGTATCTGTGAAAAGCTGACTGTATTAAACTTTGGTCAGGTGCTGACACAGGGCGAGACATCAGAGGTTCTGCATGACAAACGCGTGATCACGGCATATCTTGGAGAGTAGGAGGTTAGAGCAATGGCTATACTTGAGGTAAAAGACCTGGAGGTCTGTTATGGTGTGATCCAGGCAATCAAGGGGATCTCATTTGAGGTAAACCAGGGTGAGATCATTGCCCTGATCGGAGCAAACGGTGCAGGAAAAACCACAACGCTGCAGACCATTACCGGCCTGATCCCGTCTAAAGGAGGCACCATTACCTATAACGGAACCGACATTACCAAGGTTCCCGGCTATAAGCTGGTAGGAATGGGAATCGCGCATGTGCCGGAGGGACGCCGCGTTTTTGCAGAGCTTTCTGTGCTGCAGAACTTAAAGCTGGGAGCTTATACCAGAAACGATAAAAATGAAATGGAAGAGACACTCAAAGAGGTTTACCGCCGTTTCCCGCGTCTGGAAGAGCGAAAAAACCAGATGGCCGGTACCCTTTCCGGAGGAGAGCAGCAGATGCTTGCTATGGGACGTGCGCTCATGTCTCATCCGAAGCTGATCGTAATGGATGAGCCCTCTATGGGTCTGTCTCCGCTGTATGTAAATGAGATCTTTGATATTATTAAAAAAATCAATGCAGACGGTGTGACGGTTCTTCTGGTAGAACAGAATGCAAAGAAGGCACTTTCTATTGCAAACAGGGCTTACGTTCTGGAAACCGGAACGATTGCCTTAAGCGGTGATGCAAAAGACCTGATGAATGATGACTCTGTGAAGAAGGCATACTTGAGTGAATAATGAAAATTCAGACAAAAATATAGAATCTGTTTCAAAAGTTCAAACTGTCTGAAAATAAACCGGAAAGGAGGGGAAAGTTCTAGACTTTTTCCTCCTTTTTGTGGTATTATAAAGAAGGCATTAAGACGTTTCTGAGACTCATGATATCACCTGAGGGGGATAAAAGGTGATATCTGTATATAAAAGGAGGGGTTTTATGAAACTGTTTTTCAGCGGAGCTGCGCATGAGGTAACAGGAAGCTGCCATTATCTGGAGGTGGGCAACAGTAAGTTTACAGTAGACTGCGGCATGGAACAGGGAGTCAATATCTATGAAAATATCGACCCGCCGGTGCCGTGGTCGGATATCCAGTTTGTGCTCCTGACGCATGCCCATATTGACCATGTGGGAATGCTGCCGTATATTTATGCGAGGGGATTTAAGGGACGTGTCATTGCGACCAATGCTACCTGCGATCTCTGCAACATTATGTTAAAGGACAGTGCCCACATTCAAGAGATGGAGGCGGAGTGGAAAAACCGTAAGGCAAGGCGTGCCGGACGTCCGGAGGTGCCGCCGTTATACGAGATGAACGATGCCCTGGGGGTTCTGGAGCATTTTGAAGGCTATGATTACGGTGAGCTGGTTGAGGTGAATGAGGATGTTTCCATCCGGTTTACCGATATCGGACATCTGCTGGGCTCCGCCTCTATTGAAATCTGGATGCGGGAAGACGGCGTGGAGAAAAAAATCGTATTTTCCGGCGATATCGGAAACTTTAACAAACCACTGATCCGTGATCCGATCTATACTGCCGAGGCAGATTATGCAGTCATGGAGTCTACCTACGGAGATCGCTTCCATCAGAGAGGAAAAGATCATATTTCTGAGCTTGTCCGTATCGTACAGGAAACCCTTGACCGGGGCGGCAACGTCGTGATTCCGGCCTTCGCGGTGGGACGTACCCAGGAGCTTCTTTACTATTTCCGTCATATCAAGGCTGAGCATCTGATTCACGGACATGATAATTTTGAGGTATTCGTGGACAGCCCGCTGGCCGTTGAGGCAACGCATGTCTTTAAGGAAAACCAGGCAGAATGCTACGATGAGGAAACCCGTGAGCTCGTGGAGGCGGGCATCAACCCGATCTCATTTCCGGGCTTGCGGCTCTCTGTAACCAGTGATGAATCCGTCAATATCAACTTCGATACCAAACCGAAGGTTATCATTTCTGCCTCGGGTATGTGCGATGCCGGTCGTATCCGCCATCATTTAAAGCATAACCTGTGGCGCAGGGAATGCACGGTGATCTTTGCCGGATATCAGGCCGTCGGAACCATAGGCCGGGCCTTGGTGGACGGAAGCAAGGAAGTGAAGCTCTTTGGTGAGAGCATCGACGTAGAAGCCCATATTGAGGTATTACACGATATCAGCGGCCATGCAGACCAGAACGGACTTTTGACCTGGGCATTGGCTTTTGAGAAAAAACCGCAGCAGTTTTTTATCGTACACGGCAATGACGAGGTCTGTGACCGTTTTGCAGAGCTTCTGACGGAAAAGACCGGTGTTTCTGCGAAGGCACCGTATTCCGGCGCGGAGTTTGATCTGCTAAAGGGTGTCTGGATACGGGAGACTGTCGGGATCCCGATTCCGGCTAAGAGCGCTCCGGCGAAGAAGGCAAGCGGTGTCTTTGCAAGACTTCTGGCTGCAGGAGAGCGGCTGATGGGTGTGATCCGCAGAAACGAGGGCGGAGCAAACAAGGATCTGGCAAAATTTGCAGACCAGATAAATGCATTATGTGACAAATGGGACAGATAGGAGAGTAACAGATCATGTCAAAAGTACAGATTTATACCGATGGATCCGCACGGGGAAATCCTGACGGACCGGGAGGCTATGGTGCGGTTTTACATTTTACGGACAGCAAGGGACAGCTCCATGAAAAGGAATTGTCTGCCGGATATAAGAAAACCACGAACAACCGGATGGAACTGATGGCCGCTATTGTAGCTTTGGAAACCCTGAATCGTGCCTGTGAGGTGGATCTGTACTCGGATTCTAAATACCTGACTGACGCGTTTAACCAGCATTGGATCGATAATTGGGTGAAAAATAACTGGAAACGCGGCAAAAGCGGTCCGGTAAAGAATATTGATCTGTGGGAACGGCTGTTAAAGGCGAAAGCACCTCACCGGGTAAACTTTATATGGGTGAAGGGGCATGCCGGACATCCCATGAATGAGCGTTGTGACCGGCTTGCGACTACGGCAGCAGACGGCTTTGACCTTCTTGCGGATGAAGGAGTCGAAGGCTGATAACTGTTAAGGCTTTCTTACGAATGTTTACTTCTTTTGAATGTATATTTTCATTTAGTCCTGTTTATGTTATGGTAGATTCCGTAAAAAATGGATTTTATCAGAACAGACAGGACTAAATGCATTTATGAAGCTAAAAGGGATTTGGATTGTTATAGCGGTGATCTGCACAGCAGGGGTCGGAATCACAAACTATTCCATGAATCATTTCTCATCCGATGAACCGGTCTATATTTCGGAAACACGGACGGAGACATATCTGCCAACAACAGATGAAGCGGCTGCTCTTGAAACACAGATCACTGAGGAAGATCAGAAAAAAAACGAAAAAATTGCGGCAGCATCGGAAAATAATATAAAAACAGATGAAGCTGACGAAGAAACCGGATCGGAAATTTTAGAGGATACCGAAATTCCATTGGCAGCAGAAATCGAAAATAGTTCAGAAAAAGAAAATAGTTCAGAAAAAACAGATATTATGAAAGAACTGGCAGAACTGGATGATCAGGTGCAGACCATGCAGGCTCTTTCTGTCTCAAAGAGCACCGGTGCAATGAAGGCGGAGGCAGAGGCAGAACGCAAAATCTGGGAAAATAAAATGCAGGCTATGCTGGAAATCCTGGAAAAAAAGCTTTCCGATGAGGAAAAGGATTTATTTTTTGCAAAACAGCGCAGCTGGATCCGAGACCGGGAGAACGCGGCGGTGGCCAATTCAAAAAGACAGAATGGCAGCGCCCTGGAGGAGTTGGAATATATCCGTTCCCTGCGGGATCTTACCAGGGAGCATGTCTATCAGCTGGCAGAACACTACGAATCTGTTCTGAATGAAGCGGAATAACCTTGATAATTATGGCTTCATATGATAAGATACAAAGATGAATTCATATAATTATCTGGTAACTGTTCAGAGCTAAGAAAAATTTCATAAATCAGACGTGAAATGCTTGCATTTCTAAGGCTGATTTTGGAA
>CAVALB010000038.1:0-25304 GCA_963589345.1 uncultured Selenomonadales bacterium
CTAGTGCATCGTTTCATAAATAACTGGCCTAATCACGCAGGATGCAGATTCGAGTGTGCAGTTCAAAAAACGTAGGCGTAGCGGGCTACGCTGAGGCTTTTTGGACTGTGCAATCGGATTTGCAGACAAGCGAATAGGCTAGTTATTTTGTAAACGAGGCACTAGGCACAAAGAAATTCCGAGAGCACATGAAGAAAGCCGAAGCCTACCTGTAAGCTCCGGCTTCTCACCATCCTTATATTTCATCTGCCGGTTTGGCAGACAGTCTTTATCTGTTTTTTGTCTCTTAACCGCTGTTTCGTTTAATTTGCAGCAGCTGCTTTCCGTTTCTTTAATAGTTTACCGATCACCGGTCCGATCACGCTGTATACCGCGATCAGGATGAAGATCAGGGATATCGGTCTGGTCACAAAGGAGGTCATATCGCCTCTTGCGTAAGAACAGCCCATACGGAAATAGCTCTCGATCTTGCTTCCGAGAATGAAGGCCAGCATCAGCGGGGTGCCAGGCATTTTAAAGAACTCCATCAAAATGCCGACAGCGCCGAATACCAGTACCAGGTAAACGCTGAACATCGAAGTGGATGCAGAGTAAGCGCCTAAGAAGCAGATCATCAAAATTGCACTGTAAAGATAATGATACGGTGCCTTTAACAAAAGCGGGAACCACCGTTTGGTAAACAGCTCTGTCACAAAGATCAGGATCGCGGATACCAGTACGGTCGCAAAGATCAGGTTTGCCAAAAGCGGATTGGTTTTGATAAACATCGGTCCTGCCTGCAGTCCGTGAATGGTCATGGCAGACATTAACAACACGGTCGTTGCATCGCCCGGAATACCGAGAGCGATCATCGGGATAATGGCACCGCCGACACCGGCATTGTTTGCCACCTCCGTTGCCCACACACCTTCATCCACACCGGTACCGAATTTTTCCGGATGCTTGCTCATCTTCTTTGCCTGTCCGTAAGCGATCAAGTTCGAGATACCGGAGCCCATGCCCGGAAGGAAGCCAATCCACAAACCGATAAACAGAGAGGAAATGATCACCTTTAAGTTGTCCTTGAAATCCTTAAAGGTCAGACCGAAGCCCTTTAAGGAGCCTGCATCCACCTCCGGCATATCCAGGTTTGCCTTTGCATAGCTGGTTGCCACCTGCTGCAGAGCAAAGGTACCCATCAGAAGGCAGATCACGTTGATGCCGCCATAGAGGTTGGTGTTCTTGAAGGTAAAACGAAGCTGGTTTGTAACCATATCGGAACCAACGGTAGAAAGCCACAGGCCAAAGAATGCAGCTAACAGACCCTTAAAAATGGAACCATTGCTTAAACCGACTACCATGGTGATGGCCATCAGACAGAGGCTGAAGTACTCCCACGGTCCAAGCAGAAGGGCTACGTCTGCAATAAAGGTGGAGCAGAGGGTTGCGACCAAAATGGATACCAGAGTACCGATAAAGGAACCGGTGATACCGATGGTCAGCGCTCTGGCTGCCTTGCCCTTCTGGGTCATCGGATAACCGTCATAGCAGGTACCGATGGAAGCTGCAGAACCCGGAATTCCAACTAACACTGCTGCGATGAAGGAACCGGACACACCGCCGACATACATGCCGAGCAGCATGGCGAAGCTTAAATTTGTATTTAATGCAAAGGTCATCGGCAAAATCAGGGTAATGCCGAGACCGCCGGAAAGACCCGGGATCGCGCCAAGTACACAGCCAACCAAAGAACAGAGGTACATCATGATGAAGTTTACCGGCTGGAACAAAACGCCAAGTGCTGAAAGATAACTAGCCATTCCTATTTCCTCCTTCTTTGTTACGGCATCTTGATGCCAAGTGCATTCCAGATCACACCCTTCGGAAGCGGGATATTAAAGCCTTTGGTAAATCCAAAGTAGCAGAGGCTGCCAAGAGCGACACTGAGTACGATGGCAAATACCAGGTTGATCTTTTTATCTGCCTTCAAAGTCAAAATGAACATCATCATGCCGACCATGGAGGTGATCCAGAAACCGATAAAATTCATGGCTGCGCAGAAGACAATGCATTCGATCATGATGAGGGCCAGGCGTTTCCAGCCTGCTGCATCCAGGTACGGTGCTGCACCATGCTTGTTTTCCTCCGCTTCCTTCTTTCCGTCAAAGATCATGGATAAAACCGACATGATCACCATACCTGCTGCGGAAATGAAGGGAAAGAGCTTCGGTCCCGGTTCATTGGAAACCAGCTTTTCCGGGATCAGGGTTGTCTGATAAGCAACCCACACAGCAAAAAGGATAAATACAATTCCCATGATATAGGTTCGATTTAATTTTTTCATAGAAACCTCTTTTCCAAAAACCGGCTGCCCGAAAGGACAGCCGGACTTGTTTTTTAGTAACCAAACTTTTAGCGAACCTTCAGACCCATGGAAGTAACCAGATCATCCTGCATCTGCCATTCATCCTCAAGGGTTTTCTTGGTATCCTCATAGTTTACTGCTGCAATGTAGGTAGCCATGGATTTGTTGCCGTCGATGAAGGACTGAACCTCGGTTGCCTTCTGGATAGCCTCGTTGATGGCTTCGCAGATCTCATCCGGGGTATCCTTCGGAGCCAGTACATAGTAGCTGGAATCCCAGGTTACCTCTACGCCCTGCTCCTGGGTGGTTGCAAATTTCTCATCCAGATCAGAACCAACCAGCTCGCTCATGTTCTCAAGGGTTGCAACCTTCGGTCCAAGGCTTCCCAGTACGGTGATCTTATTGTCTGCATCATAGGACTGTGCATTCGGGATGGAGCAGTTTGCAATGTCAATGGAGCCTGCTGCCACGTTTGTCAGCTTGTCAGCCTCGGAAGAACACTGTACATAGTTTACAGAATTTGCATCACCGGTCAGCGCCTCAATCAGGGAGGTAAACAGAACCTGTGTGGTGCCGCCTAAGGAGCAGCCTACAACCACCTGCCCCGGATTTGCCTTGATATACTCAGCCAGCTCTGCGAAATTTTTATACGGAGCACCCGGCTTTGCAATGATCGCCTGCGGGCCACCCTGGTTCATGATGCCGACTACCTTTAAGTCATCCTTAATATTGACCTCGGAAGAACCGGCCAGATACTGGATGATGGCACCGCCGTGGCAGGTACCGAGGGTCAGGCCGTCCGGATTTGCGTTCTTAACATGCTCCATGCCCACCTCACCGGTATCGTAGTTGGTTACGATAAAGTTTACGCCCGGGCATACCTCGCCAAGCGCCTGAGTTAAATAACGGGTATATAAGTCAGTACCGCCGCCTGCCTTGGCCGGAACGTCCACATAAACATTGTCTCCGGATTTCCATGCACCGGTATCTCCGGCTGCTGCCGCATCGCCGCCTGCTGCCTTTGCAACCTCGCTCCCTGCTGCCGTAGTACTCTCACTTCCTGTGGATGAACCACATCCGGTAAGACTTGCCATCATCAGGCAGGCTGCCATCGCTGCTGCAAATACTCTGTTCTTTTTCATCATAATCCTCCCTCTCCTCTTCATAACAAACAATTATAGTTCCCCCTGCTTGTTCGTCATGAGTCTTTGTGATTTTTGTATCTTTCTTGAGCAAATCTCTTGGATTTCCTCATCTATATTTGCATTATAATACCCAACATCCTGTTTGACAAACAGGTTAAGATTATATATCATATAAGCAAAAGTTATAGTTTTCAGGAGGTTCTTTCCATGAACGTCAAACCGCTCACCTACTTGCTTTCCATTGCAGAAAACGGAAGTCTTTCCGGTGCAGCAAAGGAGCTTAGCGTCTCCCAGCCGGCACTCAGCAAATACCTCACCGACCTGGAGGAGGAGCTTGGCACGGAGTTATTTCTCCGGCATAAAAAACGGTATTATCCCACGGCGGCAGGAAAGATCTACTTAGAAGCCGCAAACCGCATCATTGCTGTAAAGGAACAGACCTATCAGATGATTTCCGAGCTTTCCGCAGGCTATCAAAAGACCATCACCATCGGCGTCACCCCGCTTCGCGGTTCCATCGCCATTGCAAGAATCTTCCAGCAGTTTCACAGGCGTTATCCCAATGTAAAAATCGAGATGAAGGAGCGGTATATGCGCGGCCTGCGTCAGGCTGTTTTGGATCACAGTGTCGACCTGGCTCTCGGAACCTGCAATGATCCGGATGAGGCTGACATTGTCCATACCTCCTTCCACGAGGAGGATCTGGTGCTCTTTGTCCCCTCCTTTCATCCATTGGCTTATCAGGCCAGCCAGGACCTTACACACCTGACCTCCATCGACATACGCAAATTTCAGGATACGCCCTTTTTGCTCGCGACCGAAAACTCCACCATCCGTCAGACTGCAGACTTCATCTTCCAGCAAAACCAGATGCAGCCCACCGTGGTGTACGAGGCCGACAACAACCTGATCCTAAAGCACATGGCAGCCCAGGGAGCCGGGATCACCATTTTGTCCCGTTCTCATATGGAGCCCTCCAAAAATCTGGTTTATTTCAGCATGAAGCCCAACTACTCCGTACACCTGACCATCATGTCAGCCATCGATCACGTACTGAGTGAGGAGGAACGTTTTCTGATTGCCTTAAACTACTTACAGGAAACCGAGAACCCGAATTATCGTTTCAATCCCAATCAGAGCGCCAAAGATCTGCTCGACGAATTTCAGCTCTATCAACCGGAAAGGCAGGCTTATTTATGGACACCAAGCTTATAGAATATATCATTGCCATCGCAGAAGAAAAAAGTCTCAGCAAGGCGGCAGAACGCCTGTACCTCTCTCAGCCGGCCTTAAGCCAGCGGCTCAAAAAGCTGGAGGAGGAGCTTGGCACACCGCTCTTTCTCCGAGGCAAAGACGGGCTTTCCATCACGGATGCCGGGCGCATCTACATCAACGGTGGCCACTCGATCCTGCAGATTAAGCGGGAGGCATTAAAAAAACTCTCCTCCATGAACCGGAAGAACAAAAACGCCCTGCGCTTTGCCTGCGCCACCTCCTCTGCACTCGAATGCATCCCAAGCTTTCATCAAGCCTGTCCTGAAACAGAGCTTGTGCTTCAGCGCTGCAGCACACCCATGGCCAAGGATGACCTGATCATGGGACGGGCTGACCTTGGCGTGCTCCTCACCTCCAGCCTCCAGCACAGCATCCTGGAATACCTTCCTCTCTGGACCGGTGAAATGTTGCTGGCTGTACCGAAGCACCATGCCCCGATCTCCCAGGAGGATATCACAACCGGCAATTTTGAAGGCATAAAGAACGATTATTTCATCCTCACGCACAAAAACTCCTATGCCAGAGATACGGAAGAACAAGCACTTCGCATGATGGGACTTCATCCCCATGTCATCTGCGAGGTGGAAGATAATATCTCTCGCTGCTATATGCTGAACAAAGGCCTCGGCAATGCCTTTGTTCCAAGCCATGCCCTGCATAAGGATGACACCTTTTCCACCTATTCCCTAAATCCCCCGCTCACCTTTTACATCGCAGCTGCCTACCCGAAAAACATCACCCTGTCCGAACCCATGAAACAGATGATCCGGATGCTGCTTAGCCTCTTCGACCCGGATGCCACGTAAAGGAAAAAGAGCTGTGCTTCCTTTTGGAAACACAGCTCTTTTTCACTTTTTTACAGGATAAGCAATGTTACTGCTTTGTCACTACTGCTCTATGCTGTCAGCGATCTCTTTGATGGTGTTGTAGATCTGCTCGTCGTTCTTAGCAGAATCCTCTGCGTTTAAGTAGTACGGCATCATATCTACGTTAGCAACTGCCTCTGCTGCTGCCGGATCTGCCAGGATGTTCTGTACAAGATCCTCGTAGTAGGTGATGATGTCATCAGAGGTATCAGCCGGGAAGTAGAAGGAGAAATCGCAGTCCGGATATACCAGGTCTACGCCCTGCTCTTTTAAGGTCGGGATATCTTTGATGAGGTCATATCTCTCCTCGGTCGGAGCACCGATGCAGGTGAACTGACCAGCGGTCAGATAATCCTTACAGTTGATGTATGCGCCCGGCATTAAGTCAACCTGTCCGGAAAGCATAGCTGCGATCTTATCGGAGTTGGATCCTACGTCAACCAGGTCAAGGTCGATGTCTGCTGCCTTCTCGAATGCTAACAGCTCGTAGTAGGTGTAAGCACCAACCTCGGTACAAGCCTTTAACTGACCCGGAGCTGCCTTTGCTGCTGCGATGAACTCGTCGAGATCTTTGTACTTCTCAGAGTTTACATATAACTGCTGTGCCGGATCCTTTGCGAAGGTCGGGCCAAGCTTGAATGCGGTGTAGTTGTAATCGGTAACGCCTGCGATGTTTGCAACGTTTACAAGATTGTGGCCATACAGGAAGGTGTGACCGTCTGCTGCTGCTGCCAGTACCTGGTTTGCTGCTACGGAACCTGCTGCACCGTTTGCGTTTACAACGATGAAGTCATGGCCGGTCAGCTCTTTTGCATACTGAGCAAATACACGTGCAGAAAGGTCGGTGTTTCCGCCTGCGCCTGCCGGAACTACAATGGAAACTGTGGTGCTCGGCTCCCAGGAAGAGCTGCTGGTGCTTGCTGCACCCTCTGCCTTGCTCTCGCCCTCTGCTGCTGCTGCTGCGGTGGTGTCTGCTGCTGCAGCTGCTGTTGTCTCAGAGCTGCTGCTGCCGCCGCATGCGGAAAGGCTCAGTACCATGGTTCCTGCTACAACTGCTGCAAAAATCTGTTTTTTCATAATAATCCTTCTCCTTTTTTCTTTGCGGGTATCTTCATACCCATTTTTTCCCTTTATATATTCCCGTCCGCTCAGGACGAGGCATATATCATTATTTAATATTCTTTAAGCTGCCTGTTTCTTTGCCTTATAAGCCTTTAACTCCTTGCCCACAGTCCATACCAGAACGCCGATTGCAATGAAGAAGAATACGTCAAAGATCGGTCTGGAGAAGAATGCGCCGAAGGATTTGTACTGCATGATACCACGTCTGAGGTAAGTCTCTAACATTTCACCGATCAAAAAGCAAAGTACGAACGGTGTGGTCGGAAGACTGAACTTGTGATATACATAACCTACGATACCGAAGATCAGGATGGACTGTACATCGAAAATCCGGTTGTTGGTCGCATAAGCACCGACACAGCACAGAACCAGGATCAGCGGAAGCAGGATATGCTTCGGCACCTTTAATACCTGTACGAAGCCCTTGATACAGGTCCACTCAACAACGAGCATGATCAGAGTACAAAGGATGCAGGCTGCGAAGATTCCGTATACAACGTCTGCGTTCTTAACGAAGAGCAGAGGACCTGCGGACAGGCCGTGGATCAGGAAACCACCCAACATCATAGCGGTAACGCCGTCACCCGGGATACCAAGTACTAACAGTGGGATCATTGCACCACCGATGGTTGCGTTGTTTGCAGTCTCGGTAGCTACGATACCTTCCGGATTACCTTTACCAAACTCTTCCGGATGCTTGGACATGTTCTTAGCAGTTACGTAGGATAACATACCGGAGGTAGAACCACCGATACCAGGAAGAATACCGATACCGGTACCGATCAGAGCGGAACGGAATGCGTTCGGCAGCCAAGAAATAAATTCCTGCATGGTGAAGCCAAAGCCCTTTACCTTCTTGATCGGAATGGTTTCCATCTTGCCGCCGTTCATGCTCTCAGCGGTGCACAGGATATCTGCGATCGCGAAGATACCGATCAGGGTCGGCAGGGTATCAAAACCAGCCATCAGACTTGCATTGCCAAAGGTGAAACGCGGAGTACCATCGATCGGAGCCATGCCGACTAAGGTAAACATCAGACCAAATAAACCGGCCAACAGACCGCGGATCATGTTTCCGGAGGAAAGGATCGCTACCATCGTCAGAGCGAAGAAGCAGATACCAAAGTTCTCAGCCGGAGTGAACTTCAGCGCGATGTCCGCAAGGAGCGGTGCGCAGAAGGTTAATACGATGAAGGAGAAAATGGAACCCAGGGCGGAGAATACGATACCTACGCCAAGAGCCTTCATAGCCTCACCGTTTTTTGCCATCGGATGTCCATCGAAGCAGGTTGCGATGGAAGAAGCGGTACCCGGCATATTTAAGAGGATCGCGGAGATCAGACCACCGGAAATACCACCGATATAAACTGCTACCAGGGTGTTCATACCCAGGGAAGGTGTCATGCTGAAGGTCAACGGCAGCATCAGTGCTACTGCCATGGAAGCGGACAGACCCGGGATGGAACCAAATACAATACCAATTGCCACGCCGGCGATCATCAGAAGGATGGACGCCGGATTTAAAATGCTAACGAATGCACTGCCTAAAAGTCCTAATGCCTGCATATTCTTACGTCCTCCTTATAATGTAATGGTAAAGATACCAGCCGGCAGCACGATCTTGAATCCGTAACGGAACAGGAAGAATACTACCAGGGTGAAAACGATGTCGATCACAGCCAGAATGATGATGTGCTTTTTGTCGCGCTCATCGTCCGGAGACAGAACCAGCATCTGCAGCATTAAAAATACCAGGGTGGAAAGAATGAATCCAACCGGCTGAAGTGCAAATACATAGATCAGCACTAAGATGATACTTAAGAATACACGCTTATAGTCGCAGGACGGAATCTCGACACCCTCTAACTCCTTTGCGCGCATCTTAAAGTTTTTGATGTTTAAAAATGTCAGGATCGCAGCCAGGATAAAGGTTACACAACCAATTACCATCGGCATGAAATCCGGTCCGATATCCATAACCTTGGATTTCGGAAGCATCTGTGCCATTGCCATAAGGATCGCGGATAATACCATGAAAAATACGCCTACGACAATGTCCCCATACTTTTTGAAGAACATACCCTTCATCTCCTTTTCTTTTTGTTTATAGCCTACCGCCAAACCCTTTCGGGATTGAGCCAATCTCATTTCCGACACCGCAAAGCACGGTGCCGGAGTTTATCTCCCTAAAACCGGGTTTGGTAATATTTTTTACCGTACCAGTGCCGGTTTCTTGGAATCGAACTTCCAGTTCGGGATCAGATACTGCATTGCCATTGCGTCATCACGGTCGTGAGTCGGCAGGGAGTTATACAGCTTGTTTGCCTCCATGACGCGGTCCATGTTGATGGTAACGCCAAGACCCGGTTTCTTCGGAACCTGCAGATATCCGTCAACAATCTGCGGAGTATCGTTTAAGAGGTTCTGTCCGTCCTGCCAGATCCAGTGGGTATCCAGTGCAGTCGGGTTGCCCGGTGCTGCTGCTGCAACGTGTGCGAATGCAGTCAGAGTGATATCAAAGTGGTTGTTGGAGTGGCTGCCCCAGGTAAGACCCCAGTCATTTAAGATCTGCGCCATGCGAACGCTTCCGCCAAATCCCCAGAAATGCGGATCTGCAAGCACGATATCCACAGATTTCAGTGCTGCTGCATGATAGAACTGTCTCCAGTCGGTTGCAATCATGTTGGTTGCTACCGGCAGATTGACCTTGTTCTTGAACTCAGCCATGATCTCGCGGCTGCTAAAGCCTGATTCCGGTCCGCACGGATCCTCGATATAAGTAAGGATGCCCTCCATCGGCTTACACAGCTCAATGGCCTCTGCCAGGCTCCATGCGCCGTTCGGGTCGATGTTGATACGTCCGTTCGGGAAGGCTTTCTTTAATGCGCGTACTGCTTCCATTTCCTCGGAGCCCTTTAACACACCGCCCTTTAACTTAAAGTTGCGGAAGCCGTATTTCTCATGAAGAACCTGAGCCTGCTCCACGATGCGCTCCGGTGTCAGCATTTCCTGACGGCGAAGCTTAAACCACGGATCCGAGCTGTCGCTCTCGTCTAAGTAGTTCAGCTCCTTTGCCTTTTCCTTGTCGCTGACATAGAACAGATAACCAAGGGTTTCCACCTGGTCTCTCTGCTTCCCGTCGCCAAGCAGCTCACACATCGGCAGGTCTAAATACTGACCGAGTAAGTCAAGCAGTGCACATTCGATCGCCCATTCAGCCTTTACCACGAATTTCAGCTTGCTGATATCGAGGCTCTGGATCCCCTCGCCGTCATCCTCTTTTGCTTTTGTAGAAGCTTTGTGGATGCTGTCTAAGATTGCACGGTATTTGCCGACCGGCTGTCCGACTACAAGCGGGATGCAACTCTTTAATGCATCACAGGTATAGTCACCGCCGTGGATCTCACCGATGCCGGTGTGTCCTGCACTGTCCTTTAAGATCACCAGGTTTCTGGTGAAGTACGGTGCATGGCATCCGCTTAAGGTCATCAGCATGCTGTCATAGCCTGCTACCGGAATAACCTGCATCTCCGTTACTGTAGGGGTTCCTTTATTCATATCTCTTCCTCCTCGCGCCCGCGTTAATGTTTTTTATCACCACAGTCTGCTTTCATGCGTTTTCTTAACATCGCGGTGAAAAAAAATAATTCCGGGCGAATTTTTGTTGTTGAATTTTATAGTCTAATCATAAAATATCCGAGGTCTTTTGTCCAATATGAATAAATGATTGCTGTCATTATTTTTTCTTATAGTTTGCAGAAAAAAAAATTATACCACTCGCTAATGAGATTGTATCTCATTAAATACTGTAAGTAAAATTAATATTTTTTCGAATATCCTTATAAAAATTAAGTTTAAAGCGGTTAAAAATCCAATTCTCTCCGTTTAAATACCGCCACGGTCACAAAGTATCCGAGGAGCAGATAGCACACGATGCCGAGAAGTGCCGGAAAGTTAAACTGACCTAAGATCAGGTGGGACTTGAAGCGCTCGCAGATACTGGAAAAGCACAGATCCTGAAGATGCAGGGATACGATAAGCTTGACCTTTTCGCTGAAGAGGCGGTATACATACAGCATCGGATCAGCGCTGACTGCCGCATAAACAAGGGCGGATAAACCGGCATTCTGAAACAGGAAGAGAAAGATGGCAGCCAGCCCGGTAACGATCAGCTCCGAAAACATGTCCACCACAAAGACCACAGCCATTTCAAAGCCCTGGGTCCCGCTTAAGCGGATTCCGGTCACCGCACCGTAGATCAAAATCAGGATCCATAAAACACCGAGGCTGATCACATCCATAATGGCAACCTCAATAAATTTCGACAGCACCACCTGCTGGCGGCTTAAGCCCCTTCCGATGGCCACCTGCATGATCCGCGCCTTAAAGTCCGAGGCATAGACAAACAAAAATTCCAGAAGGCAAACCGCGATCCCGGCCACACTAAAGACAATCTCATAGCTTCCGATAAAGGCAACCGAGTTCCAGTTCAGCTGTCCTTTTGTAAAATTCATGCCAATCAGGGTAATGATGTAGATCAGGATCAGCAAAACGATCCGAGGGCGCCGTCTCATCAGGCGGTAAACATCAGCTAAGACATAGTTTTTCATGCGTTTTCTCCTCCCACCAGATTAAAGTAAAAATCTTCCAGGCTGCGGCTTTCCTGTACCGTATCCAAAATTTCAATCCCTGCGGCTAAAAGCACCTCTTTTGCCCGCTCTAAGTCGTTCACATGGATGCGAACTGCATTTTGCGCAGACAGAAGATCCTCCTGGCTGATGACCTTCGCCACGGTTCCGTTGTTGACGATGCCAAACCGGTCTGCCGTATGCTGCAGCTCTCCTAAGATATGAGAAGAGATGATGACCGTCATGCCAAGCTCCTTGTTCAGCCGTTTCACCAACCCGCGCACATCTGCGATACCCTGAGGATCCAGGCCGTTGGTCGGCTCATCCAGGATCAGAAGATCCGGATTTCCAAGCATCGCATTAGCAATGCCAAGTCTCTGCTTCATACCCATGGAAAAATTGCGCACCGGCTTTTTATTTCCGGCTAATTCCACGATCTCCAATACCCGGTCAATCTCCTTCTTATCGGAAATTCCCTTCATCCGGCGAAAATATTCCAGATTTTCGTAAACATTCATATAATCAAAGAAATTCGATCCAATCAGAAAGCCGATCCTGCGCCGTCCTGCCGCAAGATCCTTGCTGCCAAAAAGCTCAACGCTCCCCTCCTGGTACTGCGTAAGCCCCAAAATGACCTTAAACAGCGTCGTCTTACCTGCTCCGTTTTTTCCGATCAGGCCAAACAGATCGCCCTTGTTCACCTCCAAAGAAACATCCGTCAGGATCTTTGATTTTCCATATGCTTTTTCAATCCCTTTCAGGGAAATTACTGCTTCACTCATACGCCTCTCCTTACCATACCGCAATGCGATTTTCATCTTCCGGATACATACCGTCCCCCGGGACAATATGAAAGGTCTCCAAAAACTTCTCAAACTGCTGCAGCGTCACATTCACACGCAAAAACGCCAACGGATGCTCATCCTGCTCCAAAGTCAGATATTCTGCATGATAATCCTGCTGCATAAACCAAAGCTTAGCATAATTGCGGAAAAATTTCTCATAATCAAAGTTCGGTATCTCTGCCGCTGCAAGAAGGGCTGCCTTGACGCCTCCCATATCCGCGATTGCCTCTCCGGACAGGCGCTTTCCGTCACAGGAGCCTGCCCCGTTCGGAAGCGGTGAGATGGCATTGTAGTACTTAATGAGGTTCTGGGAGCGGATATCAAAGGCCTCTCTGTCCTCTGCAGTCCACCAGTCCTCCCGCAGACCGTTGCGGTCAAAGGAGTATCCCGTCGTATCGAAACCATGGCTGATCTCGTGTCCGATAATGGTGCCCATCCGGCCAAAATTGTACTCCGTATCTGCTTCCGGGTCATAGACATCCTTTGTGCAAAGGAAGCCGGCACAGATGTTGACGGAATTGCTCAGCACGTCGTAGGCCGCATTGGGAATCGAGGTCGGCATCGTGCGAAGATCCCAGTTTTGGGTATCCAACGGCTGATTGACGTAGGCCTTCATCTGCTGCTGTCTGAATGCCTTCAGCCGTCCCACCATCTCGATCAGAGAATCAGAGCCCTCAAAGCTCAGGGTGGAAAAGTCCGTCATCTTGTCCGGATACAGCACGTGCAGTCCCATATGATCCAGCTTGTCCAATGCCTTTTCTCTGGTCTCTTCGCTCATCCAGTCCGCCTGCAAAAGCACCTGCCGAAAGCCCTCAGCCATCTGCTCGGTAAGCTCGGTAAGCTCTTTCTTCGTTTTTGCATCACAGTAATGGCCGATGTAAATCTCTTCAAAGGCATCCCGCATATATGGGGAAATATAGGTAGAAATGATGACCTTGTTCTGGGAATTTTCGTTTTCGTCTGCACTGCCCTCTCCGGCCTCTTCGCTCTTTTCCCCACGCAGCGAGGTCTGATCCTCTTTGTTTTTCAGAGACTGTGCCTTCTCATGCAGGGTTTCATCCAGAAGCTCTGCGTTCTCCCGGACAAGCTGAACGATCAGGTAATTTTGAATATCGGAAAGGTTTTCTTCTATATAAAGACTGCCTACATTCTTCACCTGATCCGGCTCCTCCACCAGATAGGTCTCGGAGGCATCCAGCCCTGCAGCCTTCAGCAAGGTCTCCATCGGATAATTGCCGGCCAACTCCTTTAAGCTCTCCAGATCATAGGTCTGATACTGCTCTTCGATATTGATCTCATCCCGATCCGTCTTTCCGTCCGACTCCGATACCGTCGGCATATGCTTTGCCAGCTTGATTTCGAAGCGGTAACAGCTGTTTAAGATGCGGCGAATCTGTGCTTTCTCATACCCCAGCTGTTCCAGCGCATAAAAGACCAGATCCTCCGACAGATCCTTTGAAGAGATCGTCAGCTCCTTATAGCGGCTTGCCGTATCGCCCAGAGTCAGCGGCGCCTTGGCCTCCACGAGCACCGTATACTTTTCCTCCTCCTCTGCACTCTGGGGTCGTGAAATGGAAATCGGCAAAAGGGAGATGCCGGAAACATTGGCTCCGCCCACATCGGCAAGATAGGCTGTCAGCTCGTCCAGAGACGAAATTGCCTTGATTTTCTCTAAATAAGGACGAAGAGGCTCTGCTCCCTTTTCATTCCGCGTAGACAGATCCGCTGCCCGGTCGTAAAAGGTTCGCACCAGAGTCTGCAAATGCCGCAGATCCTCCGCGCTCATTACCGCCTCATCCAGTCCCGTGGTATCGTCCACAGATCGATCAAGCAGAGACATCAGCCGCTCATACTGCACCGAAGTGCTCTCATACAAAGTTCCCGTCGGTTCTCCATCCTTGATTTTTGAAGGATCCACACTCAGGATCGCATCCCGGTTAACCGCCGTGTAAAAATCATCCTGTTCCCGCACGGCGGTGTTCTCATCGATGGCACCGATGATATCGGAATTGATCCACTTCGAATCCGCAGAGATGGTCGTGCCGGGCACGATCTCCGGATCCTGATCCATAAAGCCGTTCAGCGCCTCCTGCGCCGAGTCACAGCCACTCAGTCCCAGTGCAGCCGCGCACATCAGAGCCGCAATCCGCCCGGGCATTTTTCGTTGTCTCATACCTTCCCCTCTTTCTTTGTCGTAAATGATATGTAACTGTTCAGAGCCAAGCAAAATTTCATAAATCAGACGTGAAATGCTTGCATTTCTAAGGCTGATTTTGGAATTTTATTTGGCGGATACGCCACACCGACGAAATGCGAAGCATTTTGGAGGTTGGTTCTGAACAGTTACAATGATACATTTATTTTAACCGTTATATAAAAAAATGCAAATAATTTTGGAGGTTGGCTCTGAACAGTTACAATATTTTTTCATTTTACGTGAAATTTGTCCTACATTTGTCCTCTTTTATGCTGTATAATCAAGATACAAACAAAGACAAAAGCAGCCACCGTTCAATAAAGGAGGATATTATATGGGATACTTAGTACCGGAAACAAAAAAACAAATCGATTATGTAATTGATCATGAATTTGAAACTGTTCTCGTGTCACCGGATGTGGCCAATACCGTGAGAGATCTGGCTCATGCGTATAACGCAGCTCCGGAGGCTTTTAGCCAGCACGCAAACGAATACTTCGACGACATGGCAAGCCTCTTCCAGGAATTCAACATCAAATATGAAAAAGAGGAAGACTCGATCTTCTTCGATCCCCAGAAGGTCTTCCCTCCGGAACAGAGAACACAGGAAAACTTCAAAGAAACCTTCAACAAATTATGGAAAGCCATTGCCATCTCAGCAGATTTCAAAAGAAGTGCCATTCCGACGCTGAATTCTCGTGGAAACATTGCAGAGAACTATGAAAATTATAAGCCTGTCTATGACCGGATCCTGATGACAAAGGATATGCACTATAATTCCGAGCGTTACTTTGGAGATGAGCATGACAATTCTCGTCATGTTGCGCTTAGAAGTCTTTATCTTTTAAATGATGAGCATGATCCGAACAAACCATTCACCCAGGATGAACTGAACTCGATTTATTATTATGCACAGGAGTTAAACAAAGGCTTCGCCAAATATAAGGGAAATGAGTGCATTGATCAGGGACTTTTTTCCAATAAGCCTGTTAAAACACCGGCTGATCTCGAGACTTACTTTACAAACTATGAAACCATGCTTCGCGACCGTGTGAAAAATAATGCGAAAGAATTCGACATCTTCGCACAGGGCTATGAATTGGACAACTCCGAGGGCGAGACCGTCGAAAGACTGAACGAAAAAGACCTCAAGGATCTCAACCGCAAGCTCGATGCCGCACAGTTTCAGGCAGATTGGAAAGCAGATTACCAGGCAGATCGAGCTGCACGTCAGCAGGAGCTTTCCGACGACCTTGCTCCGTATTTGAAAGCTTTGAATGCAAATTTAGAGGGACTGAACGAACTGAAAGATCCAAATCCGCTCAATGCTTACGGCCATAAGGTTCTGAGTCCTTTCGACGATGCAATCAAAGAAGCAACCCCGAATGTCACGGACGATCCGAAGGTAAAAGAAGCACAGGCCGCCTATGATCAGGCAGTGGAGGATATCCAAGGTGATCTGGAAAAACTGGATCGCAACTACCAGCTCAAACATAAACCAAAGGGCGTAAATTTCATAACCTCCGATGAAAATGAGTTAAACCGGGTCCGCAAGGATTACGAATCGCAGGTGAAGTATACTGCAAATACCTTGAATGCCAATATTGAAGCAGCAAAGAAAGCGGTCGACGACTCGGGCCGAGCTGCATTAACGGCAACAGTGAAGAATGCCAGAGACACCTTTAAGAAAACCATCCAAAACCAGGTATATACGGATATTGCACCGTACAACAAAGAAGTCCAGGAGAAATTAGCAGCGATCAACAAAACCCGCGACGAGCTTATGAAGGATCCATATCAGCCTCAATTTGCGGACAAAAAAGACGCTCTGACAAAAGCGATCAAAGAGCTGAGTTCTGACCTGCGCACGCACCTTACCACCTACAATACCGAGCGATCCGCGGCAGAAGAAAAACTGAAAGAAGTCATTCTACCGTATCAGAAGGAAATGAAGACTTTCTTTAATGTTGAAAAAAATGGCCGGATTGAACAGCTAAAAAACACCACAGGGATTTTGGGTGTCACCCGAGAGGATCTGAAGGCGGATTATGATAAAACTCAGTATGGCAGAAGATGTGCCGCTAAAAATGAGCAAATTGCCGCTGAGAAACACAAGGATATCAGCAATAAGCTGAAGGATATCTGCGAAGCAATGAACAGCGTGAAAAAGACCAGTCTCCTTGGAAATACACAAAAGTACACCGATATGGTCAATGCCATCAAGGATTATTGCGAAAAGAAGGTCAATGCCAACCAGGCACTGGAGGCCTGCCAGGATTATCTGAAGCAAAGTCTGAAGGCCGATGGCACCCTGAAAAATATGGGTTCCGCAGCCGGAAAGATCCGCAAACAGGCCTGCGTTCGCATGATGGAGCTTTTGGAAACTGCAGTAGACCAGAAGGATACAAGCGTGAAAAAGGATGCAGTTGATGTTGCACCGGATCAGAAGGATAAGAAGGACAACACAGCTAAAAAAGAGGTTCAAAAAGATAAGATCGATTTTGAAACCCTGAAGGCTTCCCTGGCAAGCAAGTCCGGTGAAGTTACGGTAAACAGCAAGGACAAGGATGCAAAGGCTTATTCCAATCTGAATGCTCAGCTCCACGCGCTCAAAGAATCCAGAAAAGCAGCAGCAGAAAACAAGGAAGCACACACAAAGGCTCCGAAGGTTCCGGAAAAGACCATGAAAAATCCAGGTCTCTCCAAATAATGATCAATGATCAATAATACCAAAGCCCCAGCCTCCATTCTCGTGGAGGCCGGGGCTTTTATTTACTTTCGCAAAAAATTTTGCTATAATGAAGGGATAAAATGTTACTGTTCATGCGTTGCATGTCCAGCATGCGCAATTTCTGCGGAGGTAGTATCTTGGACGTTAAATATTTAAATTATATTCTTGCTATCGCAAACCGGCACAACATGACCAAAGCTGCCGAGGATCTTTTCGTCTCCCAATCCTCTCTCAGCCAGTATCTCTCACGACTTGAGCAGGAGCTCGGCACACCGCTTTTTATCCGTTCGAAGGGCGAACTAAGCCTGACTCCGGCAGGTGTTTTGTATGTCGAGGCGGCAAAAAAGGTGGTAAAAATCCAAAAGGAGCTGTATCAGAACATCGCTTCCTTAAGTCAGAAGGGGCGCATCCGTGTCGGGGTCACTTCCAACTGGGGACTGCGCCTGCTCTCCGAGATCATCCCGCTGTTTCGGGAACAGTACCCGGGCATCATCATCGAGATCACCGAGAGCAATCTTCCGTCCTTCAAAAAGCTTTTAGCCGACGGCGGTCTGGATGTCGGTCTGGCCTCCGATGTCAGCACGGTTCCCTACGGAAGCCTGGTAAGGGTTCTGCGGGAGGAGGAGGTCTTTTTAGCCACCTCTACCTTTCACCCGTATGCACTCTCCCATCCTTCCGGCACTCCGATCACGGTCGAGGATGTCAAGCAGTATTTTTCCGGTGACAGCCTTCTTCTCTCCAAAAAAGGCTCCTCCCTGCGCATGATCGGGGATCAGTTTTTTGAATCCTGCGGTTTCGAGCCGGTCACCGTGTGCGAGACCAACAACATCTCCGCCACCCGCAGCATGGTCGCCCAGAATGCCGGGGTTGCCTTCATCTCCGAATCCTGCTCGGTCAACCGCAACCAGATCGCCTACTACCCGCTCTCCCCAGCCATGAAGCGCCTAAACCTCGTGGTGCGCCAGAAGGACTGGGTTCTCAACGAGCCCGAGCAGGCCTTCCTGGATCTGATCTTAAACTACTTTAAAAACAATACCGAACAGCCTTATCTCGCCGAGAAATATTCCATTTCCGCGAGCAGCTTTTAAAACGCTAAATGATCGGAGTCAGGATATTTCCTTTTTCATCGAATTCCAGGCTCTGCGGCGCATCCACTGCCTCCACGCCCGGATACTTTCCGTTCTTTACATCCTCATAATAGGATTCGGAAAGCATGATTTCCCCAATGTGGAGGCTGTTCGGGATACGAACCATCCGCACGTGCTCCCGGTCGATCTTGTTGCAGGTGCGGATGCAGATCTGCATTGCCTCTTTATCATTTGCCACAACACAGGGGATCCGGGCAGAAGCCAGAACCGTACTGGTGATGCAGTTCGGATACATCTTTTCCACATCCATCTCATCAAAAATCTTACGGGTAATGGCAGAAGCCAGACCGCAGCCCAGGGCATTTCCATGGGATTCCTCGCTTAAATTTAAGAAACAGGTGCGCTGTACCTTGATGCCGCCGGTCGCATACGGGGTCGAAAAGGTTCCGGTAATATTCGGGTCAACGCCTGTGCCGCTGTAGTTCTTTCCTACCTCATCCACCACCAGCACATCCGTCTCATTTACCAGAAGCTTCGGCATATTGCCAAAGGCAAACTTCAAAAGCTCCGGCTCGCGCGTCAAAATATCCTTTGCCAGGATCGCCTCGATCTTGCAGGTCTCATCGTAGGCATTTTCGATGCAGGGAATCGCAAACAGGATCTTGGCCTTCTCTAAAACGACCTTGGCCATGGTCGGAATATTCTGTGCGATCACATCCATGCCGTCCGAATGCACCAGGGAGGCACCCTTCTGCTTGCCAAGTCCTACCGTCATCATCTTGCAGGGACCGCTCTCATAAGGTCCGCGGAAGGCGTTATGTGGTTTTAATCGGCAGGACACAATGATTCCGTCCGCCTCATAGGCATTCTTATCCAGATAAACAGTTTTGCCCCGCTCAGAAATGCCAAGTTCCACCACCTCCATGGAGGACTTGATCGGACAGCCCATGCTCTCCGGGGTAATGTTGTAGCCCGCAAGGATCTCTAACTGCCCCTCCGCCGTGGCACCGCCATGGCTTCCCATAGCCGGCACGATAAACGGATGCGCCCCTTTGGATTTCACAAAATCCACAATCGCCTTCGTAATGATGTCCACATTGCGGATTCCGCGGCTCCCAGCCGTAATCGCAATCTCCATCCCCGGCTTGATCAGGGAGGCAAACTGCTCCTGCCCCAGCTGCTCATTCACCACCGCCGAAATTTCCTCCGGCCGGATCACCTCCCGCGGAAATGTCTGTTTTGCACGAAACATCTTCGGAATCGGAATATCCCGCAATAACTCTGAAACCTTGCCGCCTTCTACAATCTTCATAGCATCCTCCTGTTTGCGTATCTGTTTTCTCCTGCATGATGCAGATTGTCTGTATCAGGTTTTTCTTATGTTTATGATAGCAAGCTTCCATGGGAAAGTAAATTTAATCTTTTTTATGTTACTGTTAGTTTTTCTAACTTTTCATATCGTTCTATCAGACACTGATGCAGCTTGCTTTTTTTATCATAATTGATTCCAACCAGCAAAATTTCTCCGGTGTATTGAGAAACAGATTCTGGATAATTCTTCAGTTTGATCTGCCAGAGAGCCGTTTTCGCATTTTGGTTCCACTTGAGTTCCACAATCAATGCCGGGTAATCGTTTTTATATTCCGGCTTCGGAATGTATACAAAATCCGCAAATCCACGCCCTGTAGGTAATTCCCGGACAGGCTTAAAATAATATTGCATGGAGCTCAAATAGGCAATGGTTAATACACTGCTGAGGGAATTTTCGTCATGATACTGAATTGCTGAGGTATATTCTTCATGGATTTTTTTGATTCCTTCTGCTACTGTATCCCCATCCATATCAAGGGTTGCATCCAACTGATGTTCCGACTCCTGCTGGAAAGCCAAGAGTTCATTCCACTTTTTCTTTCTGACAGCACGCACCAACTCCTGACGGATTTCCTCATTCGGCACAAATGCAGCTCTGGAGATATTGCGGTACGCCAGATATCCCAGATGAATCAAGTAGGTGAGCACATCATCTTTGTTGTCGATGTTAACAACATCATTCTGGAAAGAACCAGTATCAACCTCTGTACTGCTGCCGGACAGCATCTCAATAATTGCTGTTTTTAACCCATCAAAATCCATATTAATAAGAGGAACAATTCCATCATACGAGGCCGTTCCCGACCAATAACTCTGAAATTCACCATCCGACATCAGGCTTACCACGGCATTCGGATTATATACGTGGTAATTTCCCAACTGATAACCGTCATACCAGCGCTTCACCTCTTCGAATTCACGGTGATATTCTCTGCAAAGGCTCCGCACTTCCTCTTCTGTAAACCCAATATAACGGGCGAGCGGACCGGCACCCACCATGGAATACAGTTTAAAATTATTCAATGCAGACTGTGAGATTTCCTTTTTTACGGGTAAGATCCCTGTCAAAAATGCCAACTGAATATATTTGGTTGGCTCTGTACCCTTAAACATTCCTCGCAAAAAATTAATATATTCCTGCTGTGCTTTTTTATTTGCAGAAACGTCACGAATCAAAACATCCCATTCATCTACTATGATAATAAATTTCTGGCCGGTTATATTCTTTATGCGAGAAAGACCATCCGGCAAACTTACAACCTCCGGTGGCAGCACATCCGCATACAACGCTCGAAGCTCATCCAGAACGGACTTCGTGATCAATGCCACAAGCTGTTGTGGTGTTTCGCAGTTTGTCAGGAACCACTGAATATCAATATGGATGACATCGTACTGATTCAAATGCATTTTAAAATCTTTTGTTTTACTGATTTCCAAGCCTGAAAACATTGCTTCGGAATCGCAGCCCTTACTATAATACGCTGTGAGCATATTTGCCGTGTAAGATTTACCAAATCTACGCGGACGGCTGTTGCAGATATAGGCATCTGTCGTATCAAGCACCCCATTCGTATATTCCAGCAAACCGGTCTTGTCCACATATATTCTGGAATTTAAAGCAACCTGGAATGCACTGTTATCCGGATTTACAAATCTTCCCATCAGCACAAACTCCTTCCGTGATTTTACTCAACAGCATATAAGAAAAATTTCATTTTATATAATAGAATTCCTCTGTATCAGTCTTGAAATTTGATCGATTTGACCTTGATTTTCAACACTTTTGCCTATTCGACAAACCATTCTGTAAGATATGAGTCTGAGACTCACTCATTTCTATAAGGTCAGAATAACACACAGCAAGCCAAATTTATGTTTTGTATTGCGCCTATAGTTTTTAACTGTTATAATCGAGATATGGGTGCTGCCATAACGGTAGGCGGTTAGTCCTTTTCCAGAGGGACTGTGACCCTCTGATTACATAGAAACCTGTAAGGGAATCCAATGGAAAGGAGGGCTAAGCCAATGAGTATTGCAGATTTTATAGCAATTGTGAGCTTCGGCTTAACCTGCTTTAGTATCGGATATACATTCGGCAAAGATAATCATAAATCACAAAAGTAACCGCCCTGTCTGCAAACTAAGCGGTTACTTTTGTAATCAACAATATGTGGACTAACCGTCTATCGGTAACACCCTTTTTCTACTATGTCCAGAACCTGCTTTGCAACTTCTGATAATCCTATATTATCACGCATCTATGAAAATGTCAAAATTTTTTAAACGTTCTATAAGACACTGATAAAACTCACTTTTTTACCATGCAGCGTTTCTTAAAAAAAGAAATGCCGTAGCAAAGAATCTGATCGTAATCGTCCTCATACTCTTTTGCATACATCCGATCCTCTATTTGCTGCAAAGCCATATCGCATTCGCTCTCCAGGTTTTTCAGTACCTTCGTGTACTTTGCCTCAAAGATTGCAACACGAGCATTAATGGGATCGCAAACGACTACGTCACTTCGTCCTTCTCCATGCTCCTTGTTCGAATCAACCATATATCCGGCACCCGCAAAAATGCCCGCAAGGAAAGCATGATAAAAATCTTCCCGATAGTCATGATAGCTAATCGTACGCCGCAGCAGAGCATTCATCTCCTTTGCAATGCCTTCACTGTCACCTTTCCAGACTGCATCAAACAAAGCATTTCGATTCCACTTCTTCGTACTGTCATGAAACCATTTGATAACCGTCGTTTCAAAAATCTCTTTGATCTCTGCATTCGGAATCATCAAAGCAACCATACCATCCGGCAGTTCCCCTTTATAATCGTCTTCACGTGCCTTCGTCAAGTACCCTGTCAAGTACAGTGTACTCCAGAGATTGTCCTCTGAGGAATGCAGATAATCATAGGTCAGATTTTCATCTATACACTGAACAATGCAGCCGCCGGCCATCAGTGTTTCAAGTTTCTTTGTGATTGCACTGCCAGCATAGTCAATAAAGGAACGGATGATGGCATTGTCACTGGTGTTCTTCCAGTAGCTGATTGGCTTAGCATTTGGATTGCACTGCAGTTCCAGTAAATAATTCATGACATCCCACGGACAGTAAACATCAAAGTCACCGAAATGGTATCCGTCATACCATTTCTTGATCTTCTCAGCTTGCTCCGTCATGGCTGCATCTTTTAGCAACTGATCAACCTCACTTTGTACAAATCCAAAATACTCGTTCAAACGAGAGTTTGCGATCGTATCCGATACAAAATTATTGGTTCCCGTAAAGATGCTCTCTTTTGCGAGCTTCAAGCAACCAGTAACAACGGCAAATCGAAGGGCTTGATTGTCTTTTAAAGCCTGCATCAATCCTTTCATGACATCCAGCATTTCCTTATAGTAACCATTGTTGTTCGCTTTTGCTACCGGAACATCGTACTCGTCTATAAGAAGAATTACAGGTTTTTCATAATAGCCTTGCATCATCGTTGTCAAAAGCATAAGGCTGCCCTTAACCTCTTTTATGGATCCGCTGCCGCGTGCGACACGCGCAAATGTTGTTTTTTGAAATTCTGTAGCATTTTTACTATCCAGTAAATAAAGATGCTTGTTGTACAAGTCTGAAATCACCCAGGTGAGCATATCATAAGCTCCGGTAAAATCCAGACCGTCCACCTGTCGAAATGAAACAAAGACTGTAGGATACTGATTCATCCATTCATCACATAAGGCCTGATGTTCTTCAATTTCCAGCCCCTCAAACAACATTCTGCTGTCTTTCCGAATATCGAAAAAATTTTCCAGCATACTCATGCCCAACGTCTTGCCAAAGCGTCTTGGACGAGTAATCAGCGTCACTTTCGTTCCAGTTCTACTGAGCAGTTCTACAATCAGTCCTGATTTATCGATATAGTAATACTCATTTTTACGAATTTCTTCAAAATCAGAAACTCCAACCGGAATATTCAGTTTTTTCATTCTTCTCGAACAACCTTCTTTCTTATTTTTCATGACGTTCTATCAGGCACTGATGCAGCTTGCTTTTTTTATCATAATTGATTCCAACCAGCAAAATTTCTCCGGTGTATTGAGAAACAGATTCTGGATAATTCTTCAGTTTGATCTGCCAGAGAGCCGTTTTCGCATTTTGGTTCCACTTGAGTTCCACAATCAATGCCGGGTAATCGTTTTTATATTCCGGCTTCGGAATGTATACAAAATCCGCAAATCCACGCCCTGTAGGTAATTCCCGGACAGGCTTAAAATAATATTGCATGGAGCTCAAATAGGCAATGGTTAATACACTGCTGAGGGAATTTTCGTCATGATACTGAATCATGGAAGTATATTCGTTATGAATTTTTTCAATCGTTTCTGCTACTGCCGTTTCATCCATATCAAGAGTTGCATCCAATAAATTTTGTGACTCTTGCTGAAATGCCATCAATTCATTCCAGTTGCTGTTCTTAACAGCAGTAGTTAATTCCTGCCGGATTTCTTCATTTGGAACAAATGCTGTTTCATGATCTTCACAGTATCCCAAATAACCAAGGTGAATCAGATACGTGATTACATCATCTCGATTCTGTATCTTTGCCGGGTCATTTTTGAAAGTCGCTGTATCAACTTTAACTTCCGAACCGGAAAGCATCTCCAAAATAGCATTCTTTAATCCGTCATAGTTCATACAGATCAGCGGTACCACAACCTCATAGGAGCCGGTCTCAGACCAATAACTTCTAAATTTTCCCTTGGTCATAATGCTTACAACCGCCTTCGGATTGTACACCTGATACCCATTCAGCAGATAGCCATCATACCACCTTTTTACTTTATCAAAATCCCGATTATACTTTTCGCAAAGGTCTTTTACTTCATCCTCAGTAAAACCAATATATGGAGCCAGTTCATCAGCCTGAAGCATTGTAAACTCATCAAGATTATTTACCGCAGACTGTGTCTTTTCCTTTTTAATCGGCAAAATCCCCGTAAGATATGCCAGCTGAATGTACTTTGTCGGCTCTATACCTTTGAACATCCCTCTTAAAAAATTGAGATATTCCTCCTGAATGTTTTCCGCTATTGCTCTATCTCGGATAAGAACATCCCATTCATCTATGATAATAACAAACTTTTGCCCTGTGCTATTTTTCACTCGCGAAAGCGCATCCGGTATCGTCACAACCTCCGGCGGCAACACCTCCGAATAAAGATCGCGAAGCTCTTCCAAAACGCTTTTTGATATAAAAGGAATCACATTCTTTGCATCACCACAATTTGCTAAAAACCATTGTATATCAATGTGGATTACATCATACCTATTGAGATGCTTTTTAAAGTCAACAGTTTTTCCTATTTTTAACCCACAAAATATCCTTTCAGAATCTGCCCCCTTGCTGTAGTATGCCGCCAGCATATTCGCTGCATAGGACTTTCCAAATCTACGCGGACGACTGTTGCAGATATAGGCATCTGTCGTATCAAGCACCCCATTCGTATATTCCAGCAAACCGGTCTTGTCCACATATATTCTGGAATTTAAAGCAACCTGGAATGCACTGTTATCCGGATTTACAAATCTTCCCATCAGCACAAACTCCTTCCGTGATCTTATTCTGCAGCATATAATAAAAATATCAGTAACTGTTCAGAACCAACCTCCAAAATGCTTCGCATTTCGTCGGTGTGGCGTAT
>CAVALB010000039.1:0-25211 GCA_963589345.1 uncultured Selenomonadales bacterium
ATGGTCTGTTTACTATTCTAGCTTAGCCAGTAAAGTAGAAGTTCCGGGACTGCCGTACAGAATAAGCAGACCCTTTGGAATTTTCCGTGTGCGCGAGCATAGCGTCTCCCCGGAGGACCTGTCTGAGCGTGCGAAGCACGCGAGTTTGGCCGCAGGGGAGACAATAGGCGGCGCAAGCGCACGCGGTAAAAATTCCAGAGGGTATGCGTTTCTGTACGGCAATCCCGGAACTTCGGACCTTACTATTATAATATAAAAACGCTTTTATAAATTGGCCTTTAATGTCTATGCATTGCCACCTGATCTACGCCCAGATTTTTGATATTGGCATGAACTTCTCTTGCTTCTGCCTGACCAAGGAGCAGATCTCTTGCTTTCTTGGACTCCATCTCGGTAATGTGCTTGCTCGGTCCGCCTACACAGCCGCCTACGCAAACCATACCTTCCACGAAATCTGCCGGAAGTCTTCCAACCTTCATCAGGAGCAGTGCCTTCTTACATTCAGCTGCACCATTGCACTTCATTACGTTTGGAGTAATATCCTCGTTCATCTCCTTGAAGCACTCTACTACAGCAGCGGTAACCCCACCGGAGTTTGCAAAACGCTTTCCGAATACAGAGCCTTCCTGATAGGTATTCTCCTCCGGCTCCAACTCGACGTCCTTTGCACGCATCATGGCACGGATCTCACCGAAGGTCATGGCATAATCTGCATTATCCTTGATATTCAAGTCCAGAGTTTCACTCTTCTTTGCAATGCACGGTCCAATGAAGACAGTGACCGTCTCCGGATCCTTTTCCTTCAGCATTCTGGAGATCGCGCACATCGGTGAAACGGTGGTAGACATATTATCTAAAAGCTGCGGAAAATGCTGTTTGATCATATTTACGAATGCCGGACAGCAGGATGTGGTCATCTTCTTGCCTTCTTTGTAAGCCTCAGCCCACTCAGCAGCCTCCGCTGCAGCAGTCATATCACCACCCAGAGCCACCTCGATCATATCTGCAAAGCCAACCTTCTTCAATGCAGTTTTCCAGCTTGCCATGGTAATATTTGCACCAAACTGGCCTTCTGCAGCCGGAGCCACCATAGCTACAACCTTCTTACCTGCGTTAATCATGTTGATAACATCTACCATAAAGGTTTTGGAGCCGATTGCGCCGAACGGACAGCTGTGGATACAAGCTCCGCACTGAATACACTTATTTTCATCAATCTCGCATACACCGTACTCATCGTAGGTGATCGCATCTGCCGGACAGGCCTTCTTGCACGGACGCTCCAAATGGGCGATTGCATTGTACGGACAGGCATTTGCACACTTTCCGCACTCCTTACACTTATTCGGATCAATATGAGCACGGTTGTCTCCCATGCTGATGGCTCCAAAATTACAGGAATTCTGACAAGCCTTTCCCATACATTTACGGCAGTTATCAGTTACCGTGTAGGAAGCAATCGGACACTCCTCGCAGGCTGCGCCGATGACCTGGACCACGTTTCTGGTATCTTTGCCGCTGGTCGGGCACTTTCCTTCTGCCAAACGTACACGCTGGCGGATAATTTCACGCTCTTTATAAATACAGCAGCGGAACTGCGCCTGCGGTCCCGGGATGACCACATAAGGGATGTGATCCTTACTTTCCTCATTGAGTTCGCCGTTCCAGGCAAGCTTTGCTATTTCATACAGTACTTCATGCTTAATACGTAAGATGGTTGCGTCATTTGTTACCATAATTTCCTCCTCATTTCTGAAAATCCACCCCGCAAAGATTTTGCAGCTTTTAAGCTGCAATGGATTTTCCACCCAACTTCTATCTTGTTATATATGTAAACGAGGCACTAGTAATAGGTTACCGTTACCTGTTTTCCCAAATTCTCTGTCACAAGCTTTAGCTGTTCTACCAGATTCTGACGGATGCCAAGATTAAACGGCAGACCCGGATTCTGATAGGCACTGTTGGCAGCCTTTCCCACATACAGATGCAAAGCTGTGCATTCTTCAATCAGTATCTTTGCCACCATAGAGGCTCCGTTTGGCTTATCAAGTTCCCGAAAAAAATCCTCGGAAACGGTTTCATTTTTCGCATAGCGCTGCAGCAGCTGCACCACGCGGTTTAATGTCAGGACACCTTCTGTCACCAGTTCAATACCTTCCATATAAGCAATGGGCGGGATTTCCGGATCCGTATAATCCATCGATACGTCCAGCCTGCGTTTTAAAACTCTAGATACAATGGTTGCGCTGGTTCCGCCACAGACGATCCGTTTGGTAGAATCATCTCCCGACATAAAGGCACTGACCATGCCTTCATCCATCGAGGGCTCCGTGGCCGGTCCTGTCATCAAATGTACCGTTTTGGCATCGATCATACGCATACAGGCCACAGTAGTATCGTCTCCCGGACGGTGCTGATAAAGCGCATCACAGGCCTGACAGATGGAGGCTGCAAGCCGCATGGCGGATACGGTCTGCGAGTACTGTTTCACCGCATAATCTGCGATATCGCCCCACGGCCAGCCAAAGCTTAAGAGCTGTCCCACACCTGCATGAACCGTCCCGTCACTCATCAGGATCAAAGCGTCCCCCTTCTGCACCTGGAAACGATATTCATTGATCTTTTTTCCCTGTACCTCCCGGATATTCCTAGGAATCGGGATCAGTTCGCCGTCTCGAATAAAGATACATCCGGGATTATCAAACTCTACCAGATAGGCATCTCCATTATGAAACACCTGAAGGATGCTGAACGTGGAGTATGCAACCTGCCGCACCTTGCAGATAGGCAGCGTCTCTACAATGGTTTCCACACATTCCTCCAATGTGGCGCCGTTTAAAAACATAGTGCCCAGGATCTTTGAGGTCAGGGTGGAAAGAATGTTTGCCTTGACTCCGCTGCCCATCCCATCTGCCAGGATCATGATATTTGAATCCTCGGTTTTTAAAAGCTCTACCTTATCACCGCACAGGACCTCCGAAAATTTATTCAGACTCTTATAAGCAACATCTACGGTAATCGCCATTTACATACCTCCGTTGTCGCTTCCGTCCTCCAGAAGAGATTTGCAAAGCTTCGTCAGCGTGGTTTTCGTCTCCGCCGTGGTCTCACCAAGGAGTCCTGCAATTTCCTGGGCTACCATCATCTGCTTGTGAATCACCTTCTGAGCCAGATCGATCGTTTCCAGCTTGCGCTCATACTCCAGTCTTGCCTGCTCCTCTTCCCTGGTAATGTCGATGAACGTGGCAAGAACCGCATTATGCTCCGGTATGTATACAATATTCTGAAGTGTATCCAGCTTGTATTCCTCATAGTGAACCTTCTTGCCATGGATGTTCTGGTGTGTATCGAATACCAGCTGAAAATCCGTGGGATCAATGAAGTCGTACAGATGCATCTGAAGCGCCTCTGCCCGGGTTTTGCCAAAATATTTCTCCCCCACGGCTGAATACTCCAGAAGCTTCATATCCGGATCCACGATCATGACCACATTCGGAGAGGTTTCCATGACCAGGTTTGCAAAGGATCTGGACTTTTCATACATGAACGGAATACACATGTCCAGCTCTGCTTTTTTCTGAAACACGGCAATGGCCTTTTCTCTGCAGGTTGAATATCCGCAGGCACCGCAGTTTAGCTCATCATCCGGACGCACCTTTCCGATCTTTGCAAGAATATCGCGAATTTCTGTTTCCGATGGAAGCGGTGCATAAGGAGTACAGTTGCGAAATTCCTTTTTAAGAGGCACAGTTTTAAGAAACGATGCAATTTCCGACTCCGGCACCGGCTCGCGGCTGATACGCTCCTCCATGTCCAGCTTTACCTTAAACCTGGAGACGGAAGGGTCAAATACCGTAGGTCCCTTGATACAGCTTCCGGAACACATATGCATCTCGATAAAGCATCCTGTAATCTCGCCCCGTGCCATGCTCTGGCACAGATCGATGCAGTTTTTCTCTCCGTGAACATAAAATTTCCGATAATGATCCTGCTTAGGCTGTGCAGCTGTGACCGCATGGATAATGCCGTTTGTCACAGGATACAGACGGTTTACGCGTGGATCGATCCCTTCAAACGGCATGTCCTCGCAATCCTCGATTTCGATATCCTCTTCCTTCAGCCATCGGTTTATGTCATTAAAATTCAGGATCGCGTCGATACAGTCTGCATGACGGGGATCCATCGATTCCTGTTTCTTTGCGATGCATGTCCCTAAAAATACCACCTTGGTATCTTCTCCCATCTGCTGCCGGATCATGCGTCCGTGCGCGATCATAGGCGATACCACCGGTGCAAGATAGGGGATCAGCTGTGGATAATATTTCTCGATCAGAACGGTCACGCTGGGGCAGCCGGTACTGATGATGTTTTCCATCCTGCCTTCCGAGAGCAATCTTGCATACTCTGCAGTGACCAAAGCAGCGCCCTCCGATGTTTCACGCACATCGGCAAATCCGAGACGCATCAGTGCGCATCGTACCTGTCCGATGGTGTGATACTTTAAAAGTCCCATATAAGCAGGTCCAAGGGAGATCACCACCTTCTCTCCTGCCTCAACCATGGCTTTGACCTTATTTAAATCACTGGTCAACGTTTTAGCCGACTGGGGACAGATCTGCAGACATCGTCCGCATAAAATACAATGATTCGGCATGATGGACGCATGCCCGTCTTTTACCATGATGGCCTTGACTTCGCAGTTACGCACACACTTGTAGCAGTGACGGCACTTCGTTGCTTTAAAGTCAATGATCGCCATGCTTAAAGCCTCCCTAAAATTTCCTTTGTGAAGAATTCATCGGTCGTTTCCGGCTTTAAGGAGAAAAGCTCTCCGTCAACCGTCACACAAACGCCGTTCACACAGTCTCCGCTGCAGAATGCTCCGTTTAAATCCACCTTGTCTGAGACCTCATGCTCCTTTACCAATTCCTGAAGACGCTGAATGATCTCTCTTGATCCTTTTAAATGACATGCACTTCCGATACAAATCGTAACTCTCATAACACAATCCTCCAAATCTGTTGACCCGTAAACTCTTACTTCTGATTGTCACTCATTCCGAACCGATCAGCCGACAACCAGATCTTGCTGTGCGGCACTTCGGTTTCAAAAATGCCTGCTTACCTCCTATTTTCTCATATTGATAGATTCTTATCAATAACAATTTTAAAATTTTAGTCGGAAATCGTGTTTTTTCTTGTATGCAACCTTTTAAAAAAAAATTAAAAAAGTGCTTGCATTATTTTTCAAATAGTGCTATATTAATGAAGTCGCTTCGAGGCGTGGCTCAGTTTGGTAGAGCGCTGCGTTCGGGACGCAGAGGTCGCAAGTTCGAATCTTGTCGCCTCGATTCTGGCCTCATGGTCAAGCGGTTAAGACGACGCCCTCTCACGGCGTAAACTCGGGTTCGATTCCCGATGAGGTCATAGAATCCAGAATCAAAGCGAAGGAAACCAGAGCTGGTGCTCTGGTTTTTTTGTGTCATTTTTTTCGATCAATACAAGAATTTGAGCGCATTCCCATGAAGTATGATTATTTCACAGAACACATTGCTCAAAAAAAGAGACAGGAAACTTTTTCATCAAAAGCTTTCCTGTCTCTTTTTAGCTGGGCCAGCGGGATTCGAACCCTCGAGTGCAGCAGTCAAAGTGCTGTGCCTTACCGCTTGGCGATGGCCCAATGGCTTGTATAAATCCAAATGCCAGATTATTATATCTGATTTCGAAAAAAAAAGCAATAGAAAAGTCGAGGACTGCGAAAAATGATTTCGCAGTCCTTAAGAAGCCTATTCTTTTTTAGTTCTTGAGATTGCTCTGCTTTACTTTGTTTTTTTCCGGCTGATATTGTTTTGCAATTACCTGTTCATTTTTGTAGACCTGATCCAGCATGATACGCACTTTGCGAGGTGTGATTGTTTCTTTATGATCAAGCATATCCTGAATCTGCTCTTTTAATTTTTTTGCCTGACCCTTGTGCGCCTCGGCTGTCTGCTTCATCTTCTCAAGCTTTTCCGATTCTTTTCGATTACGCTCAAGTTTTTTCAAATTTTTCGGATTATTCCCAAGCTGTTCCGATATTTCTTGATTGTACTCAAGCTTGTCCTTAATTGCTTCAATCCGTGCAGTTTCTTTGTCCTCTTTCGCTGCAATATAGTCGCGGATCGCTTCTACATCGGCACAAAGCTTCTGCTGATCCGGTTTTTCTGCCTTTTTCTGGCGGATCTTATACTGCATAATTTTGAAAGAAGTGAGCTCTCTCTTGTATTCTTCGTCATTAGCATCCCCTCGTTTCATGGATACTATATTGTCTGCAACCTCGCTCCGGCTGTAATTCCACAGGCGTTCCTGCGCTTTTAATGCATTGAGCCCTTTCACCCTCACCAGATCGCTCTCGTTTAACTGATTCAGGTTATTGCGCAGTGTAAGCTTCATCTTGCTGCCAATCTGTTCCGATACAAAGGCGGCCATCTGAAAATCCGTCTTGGCCTTCATAGTTTCCTTGTGCTGTTCCTGGATTTTCATGCTGCTTTGGTAGAATTTTACACTGTCTGATGGATCCTGAAGGGTCTTTTGCAGTTTTTTCGCAATATCGTATCGCTCTCTGTTGTCTCCCTTTAAGAATGCGGCATATTTTTTTCTGCAATAACGATCTGCTGACTGCCCTAAATTCCTTCTGGCTTCCTCCAGGGATTTCATGAATACCTTCAGTGCTTTGTCCTTGTTTTCTTTCGCATCCTTCCCATTCGGTTCGGGATTTATGATATCCTCTTCCTCGCCCTTTAAAAAGCTTTCCAGCCTCTCATACGTTCTGATATAACGATTCAAATCGCGGCTCATGGTCGTAAATTCCGCAGTCCGGTTTGCCGTATCCTGTCCGCCATGCGCATCAAAAAGCGCTCTGATGTCACTTAAGATTGCTTTGTCGCTTTCCTGAAGCGTCTGCAGTTTTTCATAATCAAACGCTTTGATGCCATGATCATTATAAGCAATCGGTTTATCCACAGCTCCATCATACAAAGGAGATGTACTCGGTTTCAGACCGGGATGCTTCTCCATTACATCCTGATATGCCAGCAGATCACTTCTGTGCGAATCCATCGTATAAAAAATGTTGTTAGGAATCACCTTTTTCCCAGATTCTGTCTCAATCTCCTCCGGAATCAGTGCATCAAGTGTCAGGTGGTTCCAGCAGTTTCCGTCATCGGCAGCGATACAGATCGTTCCCGGCCGGTTTTCCAGTTTTCCATCAATGATTTTACTGCCGCCTCGTTTGTTATGCTGGTAGAGCAGGCTCTGCAGATTAACCAGGCGAACCTGGGCAGCGGTCACCTGATCTTCGCTAAATTCATAAGGCTTCAAAATCTCTTTCAGCTTTTCCGGTTTCATTCCGGCGATTGCCAGTGCCATTTTCTCCGTGATCAGCTTTAAATTATCCTTTGTTGCCAGCTGCATCACGCCGCCGTCTTCAATGGCTCCGAAGGAGTCATCATTATCAATGCCCTGAACCCCAAGAAGCTTTGGTTTTTTTGGATCGGAAAAATCCATTTTCAGGAAATAATTATGCGAGTGGCGGTCTGTGTTTCCGCACAGATAATCGAGGATCTGAAGATCCGCAAGGGATTTCAATACCTCTTTTTTATTAAATTCGGAAGCATCCATGTTATAAAACGGATGCTTCTTACCCAGTTTCGATGGATCCACAGTATCCGGTCCCGCAGCATCCATCATGACACCCTGTACCTCCGTATCTCCACGTTTCACCGTGACCTGACGGCTTTTCACCAGCAGATCAGAAAAACCAAGGGCACTGGCCACGTCACTCATGGCACTGGAACGTTTGGCTGTAAGATCATTGACCCGGATCTGATTATCTTCATAGATAGCATGCACGTTGCGTATCTTTTCAATTTCTTTTGCAAGTCCGCAAAAAATCTCACAAAAATCCTGATTTTTATCTTTTGCGTCAATCCACTTAGCTCTGACAAAATAATTCATCAAAATACCCGCATCCGGATCCACTCGTTCCTGATAAGCGACCGATTGGAGTCTGCCATAGAGCTTTGGCTCCTGTTTTAGTTTCTTAAAATAGTGTGCGTACTGCGGATATTTCTCACTGTATCGATCCAAAAGCTCCTTTACGTCCTTCTTCTTCGGCGTTACCGGCTTTTCCGGTGTAAACAATCCCTGGCGCAGCTTACCATTCTCATCGATATACTCCACGGTTTCACGGCTGCTCATTGCCTTGCCTACCGTATTGTTTTCCGTATCCTGCAAATGGATGACCGGTTTCTTCGCCCCATGGATCACCTCCGCCAGAGGAGGCAGTTCATCGGACGAAAGACCTTGCAGTTCCCTGAGGTTCTGATCCAGCAAAGAATACAGAGTTTTATATCCCGTTTTCTTTTTCTCTGATTTCGGAAACTGGTTCAAATCCTCCATGCACTTCTTATACAAACCGGTGACTTCCTTATATTCATCCTGGGTCATAGGAAGCACATTTCCGTTTGTAGCGCGTCTGATGTAATGAAGCTGTACTGCAGATAACAGCTGTTTCACATCATCCTTCCAGCTCGGAACTGATGGCTGTTTTTTCATTTTTTCAATGCCTGACTGCAGCTCCATATAGACAGTACCGGAGACAAAAGGATAATAAGGAGACTTCGGGTCGATATAAACAAACGTGCTGGTTTTATCCGTCCGATTCGGATCGTTCCGTTCTCTTTGTTCTTCTGCCCGAAGCCTTGCATCATAGGCTTCCGTATCTTCCTGATATTTCCGATAGGTTTCAGCCAGATTCGGCTCCTTCAACATCGAATGAAGCTCAAGAACTCTCCACAGTTTTTCAAGCTCAGCCTGAAAATTTTCTTTACTGCGATCCTTTTCGGGGAACATCTCGTCAGCCGAAACAGGGACATCAAGCTCCAGCTCTGTGTAGATCTTATGCAGAGCACGATAACTTTCCTGAGGTAAAGCTTCATAACGCTCACGGTTGTCGGCATAATCTGCCACAAACATCAAAGCATTCTGTATTCTGGCAGCTTCATGATCTCCTGCTGCAAGCACCATGTTAAGCTGTTCCTTCTCCCGTATATTTTTCTCTTTTGGAATCTGATATCTCATAAAAGCCTCCCATCTCAGCGCATCTTCGTTTCTATCTGCAGTATATCACAGCTCACAGGACAAATGTAGGACAAAAAAGATCAGAAACTTCTCCAAAAGAAATTTCTGATCTTTTTCATTAAATCTTTTTCATGATACCAAGAAAAGCCTACTTGGTTAAGGTTCCGTTTTCAAAGTAGTCAATCTTCATGGAATGACGGACGTCAGCCAGAGTTTTTGCCGCTGTAGCCTCTGCACGTCTGCTGCCCTCTGCCAGAATGTCGTATACATCCGGAAGGTGCTGCTCCCACTCTTTTCTTCTCTCGCGGATCGGAGCAAGTTCTGCCTGGATCACGCTGTTTAAGAACTTCTTGACCTTGACATCACCAAGGCCGCCGCGGCGGTAATGATCCTTTAACTCATCCAGGTTGTTGTACTCCGGCAGGAACTCTGCAAAATGCTCCGGACGGCTGAATGCATCCAGATAGATAAATACCGGGTTGCCTTCGACCTTTCCCGGATCCTCCACGCGCAGGTGATTCGGATCCGTAAACATGGACATAACCTTCTTGCGGATATCCTCCGGTTCATCGGACAGGTAAATGCAGTTGCCCAGGGATTTACTCATTTTTGCCTTACCGTCGATACCCGGAAGTCTCAGACATGCCTGGTTCTGCGGAAGGATGATCTGCGGCTCGACTAAGGTCTCTCCGTATACGGAATTAAATTTGTGCACGATTTCGCGGCACTGCTCGATCATCGGCATCTGATCCTCTCCTGCCGGAACGCTGGTGGCTTTAAATGCAGTGATATCGGCTGCCTGACTGATCGGATAACAGAAGAAGCCGACCGGAATGCTCGCCTCAAAGTTGCGCATCTGAATCTCAGATTTTACAGTTGGGTTTCTCTGCAGTCGGGAAACTGTAACCAGATTCATATAGTAGAAGCTAAGCTCCGTCAGCTGCGGAACCATGGACTGGATAAAGATTGTAGTCTTTTCAGGATCAAGACCGCAGGCAAGGTAATCCAGTGCTACCTGGATAATATTATCACGTACCTTTTCCGGATGCTCTGCGTTGTCGGTCAAAGCCTGCGCATCGGCGATCATGATGTAGATTTCATCAAATTTGCCGGAATTTTGCAGTCTGACACGTTCTTTTAATGAGCCAACATAGTGGCCTACATGAAGACGACCGGTAGGACGGTCGCCTGTCAGAATGATCTGTTTCATATATGATAGGACTCCTTTGTTCATTGTGCGGCACAGCCGCTGATTCTTCTATTATAATTGTTTCCATGAAGCGCGTCAACCGGACCTTTCACAAGGCCGGAAAATAAAAAGAATGCGCTTCATAGAAGGCAATTTTCTATAAATCAGAAAAAGCCCCGAAAACTCAGGGCTCAACAATGCGGGCAACAGGACTTGAACCTGCACATCAAAGATACCAGAACCTAAATCTGGCGCGTCTGCCAATTCCGCCATGCCCGCGGATATGAATTTTTTATGCAGCCAGTCATGAACTGCCGCTGCAAAATCATGAAGATTGTGTAACGATTCAGATTGTAAAAAATCCTTACGCATATCTGCATAAGGATCAAACAACCAGGGTGGATAGAGGGATTCGAACCCTCGGCCTCCAGAGCCACAATCTGGCGCGCTAACCAGCTGCGCTATACCCACCATTATAAAATTCCTCTTCCACTTTCGTGAAAGAAACGAGCCTGAAGGGATTCGAACCCCCGACCCACGGCTTAGAAGGCCGTTGCTCTATCCAGCTGAGCTACAGACTCATTATGCTTTTTCGCAAAAGCAAAGCGGGTGATGGGAATCGAACCCACGTATCCAGCTTGGAAGGCTGGTGTTCTACCATTGAACTACACCCGCATGTTTAATTTAATCGGGGTGACAGGATTCGAACCTGCGACCCCCTGGTCCCAAACCAGGTGCTCTAGCCAAGCTGAGCCACACCCCGGATCACTGAAAACCTGTATGTTCATCCACTCTTTCGAAGTGCTACTGAACAACGCGAGAGTAATTATATTATACAGGCTTTCATTTGTCAACAGTTTTTTTAACTTTTTCAAAAAAACTTTTTTGTTCTAATCTCCAAGGAACATCATATGATATTTTATCGTTCCATCCTCTGCCAGATCCATCACAATATAGGAAGGCAGTCTGCCCTCCTGACGCGGATAAGAAAGACTTCCTGGATTTAAGAGCGTGATCCCCTCATATTCCTCCAGATACGGCCGATGCGTATGGCCAAACATGGCAATGTCACAGCCTCGAGCTTTTGCTTCCTCCCAGAGACGGTCTACATCGAGGGATACATTATAGTAATGACCATGGGTCAATAAAGCGCGGTGAGGTCCAAGTTCCAGCTCGATCTCCCGATCCAGCTTGGAGAAGAAGTCGTTGTTTCCCTGTACCATAACAAGTTCACAGCCTTCATTGATCCAGTCTGCGATCACATGCTCACTCCCTTCGGCATCTCCCAGATGGATCAGCATATCCAGCGGTTTTTCCTTCTCAATTACGTCATAAAGATTTCCGTCTTTTCTGTGCGTATCACTCACGATCAGGATTTTCATCGAGGCTCCTCCTTAAAATAATTCTCTAATTGCTTTTTCATCGCCGCAAGGGCCTTTCCCCGATGGCTGACCGCATTCTTCTGCTCCATAGTAAGCTCAGCGGAGGTCATATGAAATTCCTCAAGCCAGAGGATCGGATCATAGCCAAAGCCACCGCATCCGGCCGGCTCCATGGCAATGCGCCCCTCCATGGTTCCCTGGGTATGAAGAATTCTCCCCTCCGGAAGCACCGCTGCAATATTGCATACAAAACGGGCACTGCGTTCCTCTCCCTTTGCATCGGCCAGGCGGTCAATGATATTGCGGTTTTTGATCTCATAGGAGGTATCCTCTCCCATATAACGAGCAGAGTAGATCCCCGGCTCGCCGCCAATGTAATCTACCACCAGTCCGGAATCATCCGCTAGCACAATATCTCCGGTGCACGCCCAGACTGCCCGCGCCTTGATCTCAGCATTTTCCGCAAAGGATGTGCCGTTTTCGATGATTTCCGGATTGACACCGGCCTCCTTCATCGACACTACTTCACAGCCCAGATCCTCCATGATCACACGGATTTCCTTCATTTTTCCGGCATTGCCGGTCGCAAATACAATTCTGTGTTTTTTCATACTCTTACTTTCTCCTTCATCCTGCCGGAATGCCGCGTTTTGATTTTAATCTTAGTTTTCATTCAGCACCGCGTAGGCCTTCAGGCAAAGGTTGCAATTTTGCTCTGTCTCCGCCCTCTCCCAGGCTTCTCCGTCCGCGCTCAGATATCCTTCTCCATCCGTAAGATCCACCAGACAGTGTCCGTCTCCGGCATCGTACTCGATCGCCATCGGATGAACCGCTCCCGGTGTATGAAGCTTTATCATCACGGCAAAACGCTCTCCTTTTTCCAGCTCCGTCGGCTCTGAAAAAAGAATGGTATAATATCCGGCATTGCGAAGTGTACCGGATGCCGTTTCGACCTTTTCTTCTTTCAAACGCTTCCAGTCTGCATCCGTCGGATGCTCCGGCACATTTCGAATCAGACTGATTTCGTACTGCGTACCCGCATCCACCGCATAAAATCCAACTGCCTGAATCTGCTGATGATCCTGGGACGCCTGATAAACATTGGCTCCCCACACGGTCTCGCTGTCGTAACCGATCTGTCCGATCCAGCCGCATAGGTCGCTCTGATAGATGCAGTCATAATTGTCTGCAGGCTCCACTCCGGAATATACAAGACCGGTCTCACCCAGATTTGTGTCGTAATAGGAGACATAAAAAAATCCTTCTTTACCAAACTCTGTTCCCCAGCTGTTTTCACAGAGAAAGGCTCCGTTGTCCGGCGGAAGCTCTGAAAAGTTTTCTGCCGGATAATCATCGTCCCAGCCCACGATCACCACATCATGATTGGGCGAAAGCATCCCGGAATAATAATAAGCTCCGGTTTCTCCATTATAATAGCGGCTGTCCTGTTCCTGCTGCAGTGTTGTATACAATGCACTCTGAACTCCGCCTATCCGATATACTGCCGTTTTGATCGCTTCCCGGTCAAAGGATGGCAAAATCTGGATTTCCTGCACATGCCTGACTGCCGTCAAGCCCTCCGGCGAGACACCGTCTCCGTAGGGATCATCCGCCTCAAGCACCGGTCCCCTCCAGGAAAGGAGATAGGCCATAGACATGATATAATCTCCGCCGCTTTTCTGATCCAATAAAAAATTCGGGTCATGAGACATATGATCCTCTGAAAAGTCATAGGATTCTTCCGGCAAAAGGCTGCTTTCCAGGGCTAACAGAGAGGCAAAGGCCCAACAGGTTCCCAGATCTCCCTGGTTTTTTACCGGTGCTGTGCGCCCGTCTGTTCTGGCATCATACTGAGTCGGAAGTCTCTGCTGATCTTGCTGTGAATTTTCTACAGTTTCCGCTTCCGTTTTAACCTCAGAAGACAACATGCTCTCTCCTTCTTTTCCGGCCATCACTGATTCTATATGCTGCTTTTGCCAGGGAAATGACTCCGCCTGACATCCGCTTATGAAACATAGGATCGCAGCCAGGGTCAATGCTGTGCCGATCCATGCATATTTCCTTTTCAATTCAGCATCTCCCTGCCTGTTATATTCTTTCCGATACACGGCAGCCGTTACGCGTCGGTTTTCCTTTTTGGCGGCTTTGGTCCAAGGAACTGGTAAAAGTAGGTTTTCATCATACCGTTGTAAATCTTACGATTCCTGTCCGCCTTGCGCCCCATGTACTTCTCAACATCCTCATAGGAAGTAATGATAAAAGCAGACCAGCTGTCCAATGCCTTAAATCGGTCTCCGATCTGGGTATATAAGGCCGGAAGATTCTTTTTATCTTCAATACGCTCACCGTATGGCGGATTGGTGATCAGAAAGCCATATTTCTTCGGATGACTCAGATCTGCCACAGGGCGCTGCTGAAAATGGATCATATGTGCAACACCGGCAAGCTCCGCATTGGCTCTGGCTGCCTTGACAACCTCAGAATCCAGATCATAGCCCTGAATATCTACAGAAACGGTATCATCCACCATTTCCTGTGCCTCATCCATCGCCTCGTACCAGCACTTGCGCGGAATGAGCTGTTTCCAGTCCTCCGACAAAAAGGAACGATTCATGCCTGGCGCTATGTTCGCCGCCATCATGGCTGCCTCGATCGGGAAGGTACCGCTGCCGCAAAACGGATCCACCAGGATGCGATCCTTATTCCACGGTGTCAGCATGATCAGAGCTGCTGCCAGAGTTTCCTCGATCGGTGCCTTACTGGTCAGCTTGCGATAGCCACGTTTGTGAAGGGATTCACCGGTGGTGTCCAGCGCCACCGTAACGATGTCCTTATATAAGGACACCCGCACCGGATAATCTGCCCCCGTTTCCGGGATCACGGATACTCCATAGCCCTGCTTCATGCGGTCTACCATCGCCTTTTTCATGATCGACTGAATGTCAGACGGGCTGAACAGCTTGCTTTTTATAGAGTTGGCTTTCTTGACCCAGAAACGGCCATCCTGTGGAATGTATTCTTCCCACGGCAAGGTCTTGGTTCCCTGAAACAGCTCCTCAAAGGAGGTTGCGCGGAAGCTTCCAACCTTCAAAAGAATCCGTTCTGTTGTACGCAGAAAAATGTTGGCACGACAGATTGCCTCTGCATCTCCGAGAAAGGTTACCTTTCCATCTTCCACCTGGGAAATCTCGTAGCCGAGATCCAGGATTTCTTTTTTCAGGACTGCCTCCAGACCAAAATGACATGGTGCAATCAATTCGTATACTTTTGTCGCCATACCGTTCCTTTCTTAATTCAGTTTTGCCTCTTTGACCACATTGCCGTCAAAATCGAAGATCTTGAAATCCTGGTCTTCCAGAATTGCATAGGTTGCCGGATTTCCGCCCTTCGGAATCGAAGTGGAGCCCGGATTTAAGATATAGTGTCCGTTTACCTCTTCTGCCTTCAGAAGATGGGTATGTCCATGCACCAGAATGTCTCCCGTTTTCATCGGCGGCATCTGATCCTGATTGAACAGATGACCATGCGTGGCAAAGAAGGTCAGTCCGTTTAATACCAGGATCGCATAGTCTGCCATAACTGGGAACTCCAGAACCATCTGGTCTACCTCAGCCTCGCAGTTTCCGCGTACAGCAATGATCTCGTTTTTGTATTCATTTAGCATGGCAATGACCTGCTTCGGTGCATACTCCTTCGGAAGATCATTGCGCGGTCCGTGATACAAAAGATCACCTAACAGGATCAGGCGCTCCGCACCGGACTTGCGATATTCCTCCAGCATTTTTTTACAGTAATAAGCAGATCCGTGGATATCGGACGCAAACATGTATTTCATCATGCATTTCCTCAACTTTCCTTGACGTTCATAATTACCTTTTACACAATGGCTCTGAATAGTTACCATTTTATTACCCGCCTATTAAGTTGTCAACATTTTCCAGGGGTTAGCGGACTTTAGAAAGGAAATAAAAAGCTCAGAAATTCCTGCGTTTGCAGAGATTTCTGAGCTTATAAAATTCGCCTGCGTTTTGGCAAAAAAATAAGCGGGTGATGGGAATCGAACCCACGTATCCAGCTTGGAAGGCTGGTGTTCTACCATTGAACTACACCCGCGTCTTGCGACGAACATTATAATACCATAGAATTTTCTAAAATGCAAACACATTTTTCAATTTCATGTATAATTTTGTCATGGGGTCCGAAGCCAAAAAATCGGTCTGCAGACACATAGTGCCTGAGACCGATTGTTCGCGAGTTTGGCCGTAGGGGAGACAATAGGCGGTGCAAGCACACAAGGTAAAAATTTCACCAGGGTATGCGTTTCTGTAGGGCAGTCCCGGAACTTCGGACTATTCAAGATATCTACGCACGTATTTCCCCGTATAGGATACCGCGCTGGTTGCAACCTCCTCCGGCGTTCCTTTGGCGATCACGGTTCCGCCGCCTTCGCCGCCCTCCGGTCCGATATCGATCAGGTAGTCTGCGGTCTTGATGACATCCAGATTGTGTTCAATCACGATAACCGTATTGCCGCCGTCGGAAAGTCTGCGCAGAATCTCCACCAGCTTGTGGACATCTGCAAAATGCAGTCCCGTGGTGGGCTCATCTAAGATGTAGACAGTTTTTCCGGTTCCGCGGCGGCTCAGCTCAGTGGCAAGCTTGATACGCTGTGCCTCTCCTCCGGACAACTGGGTGGAGGGCTGTCCCAGACGGATGTAGGAAAGTCCCACATCATTCAGGGTTGCAATCTTGCGATAGATCGATGGGATATTTTCAAAGAACTTCATGGCTTCTTCCACCGTCATGTTCAGCACATCATAAATGCTCTTTCCCTTGTATTTGACATCCAGCGTTTCACGGTTGTAGCGCTTGCCGCCGCAGACCTCACAGGGCACGTAGACATCCGGCAAAAAGTGCATCTCGATCTTGATGATGCCGTCACCGCTGCAGGCTTCGCAGCGTCCGCCCTTCACATTGAAGCTGAAGCGGCCTTTGTTGTACCCCTTCGCCTTGGCATCCGGTGTGGAGGCAAACAAGTCACGGATCATGTCGAACACACCGGTATACGTTGCCGGATTAGAGCGCGGTGTGCGGCCGATCGGGGACTGATCAATGTTGATGACCTTATCGAGCTGCTCCACACCCTCCAGCTTTTTAAACTTGCCCGGAATGGTACGGGCATGATTCAGTTTTCTTGCCAGCTCCTTATATAAAATCTCATTTACCAGGGAGCTTTTGCCAGAGCCGGAGACACCGGTTACGCAGGTCATGATGCCGAGTGGGAAAGAGACATCGATATTTTTCAGGTTATTTTCGGCTGCCCCACGCACGGTGATCCATCCTGTCGGCTGTCTGCGCTCCTTTGGAACCGGAATCTGCAGGCGTCCGCTAAGGTAGGCACCGGTGATGGATTTTTCATTCTTCATGATCTCTTCTGCCGTGCCGATGGCTACCACTTCTCCGCCATGCTCTCCCGCTCCCGGGCCGATATCCACAATACAGTCCGCTGCTCTCATGGTATCTTCGTCATGCTCCACCACCAACACGCTATTGCCAAGATCTCGCAGATGCGTCAGGGTTGCTAAAAGCTTGTCATTGTCCCTCTGATGCAGGCCGATGCTCGGTTCATCCAGAATATAGGCCACACCAACCAGACCGGAACCGATCTGGGTTGCCAGACGGATCCGCTGTGCCTCACCGCCGGAGAGTGTTCCGGTCGCACGGGAAAGGGACAGATATTCCAAACCGACATTCAGCAGGAAATCAAGGCGCGCCTTGATCTCCTTTAAGATCTGATGCCCGATGGACTCCTGCATCGGAGTCAGCTTCAGATCCTCCAAAAATGCACGGAACCGGGTAATGGAAAGTTCCGTTGCCTCATAAATATTCAGATCACCCACGGTAACGGCCAGGGAGCTGGATTTTAGGCGCTGTCCCTTGCAGGCTTTACACGGTGTGATGCGCATAAAAGTCTCGTACTCCGCCTTGGATGCCTCCGAAAAGGTCTCCTTATAGCGCCGCTCCACATTGCGAATCAGACCTTCAAAGGCCACAGGATAAATTCCTTCCCCGCGCTGCCCCTTATAATAAACCTTTACTTCTTTTCCGTTGGTTCCGTGTAAGAGGATGTCCTGGATCTCCTTCGGGTATTCTTCAAACGGGGTATCCAGATTGAAGTGATATTCCTTGCATAATGCATCCAGGATCGCATGGGTAAAACTGTTCTTATCCGTGCAGGACTGCCAGCCCATCACAACAATAGCCCCCTGAGAAATACTCAGTGACCGATCCGGGATCATGAGATTTTCATCAAATTCCATCTTGTAGCCGAGGCCAAAGCACTCCGGGCAGGCACCGAAGGGGTTGTTAAAAGAGAAGCTTCGCGGCTCCACCTCCTCGATGCTGACGCCGCAGTCCGGGCAGGCAAAGCTCATGCTGAAGTTCATGGACTCACCGTCGATCACATCGACGATCATAAGGCCATCAGACAGTCCCATGACCGTCTCGATAGAGTCCGTCAGACGCTTCTCGATGCCCTCTTTTATCACCAGACGATCCACCACGATCTCAATGTTGTGCTTGATATTTTTTTCCAGCTTGATCTCCTCGGAGAGCTCATAGAGATTGCCGTCGATGCGGACACGCACATAACCGCTTTTTCGTGCCTGCTCCAACAGCTTGACATGCTCTCCCTTACGCCCTCGCACCACCGGTGCCAGAAGCTGGATTTTGGTGCGCTCCGGAAGCTGCAGGATCTGATCCACCATCTGGTCGATGGTCTGTTTTTTGATCTCTCTTCCGCACTTCGGGCAGTGGGGGATACCGATGCGCGCATACAAAAGACGCATATAATCGTAGATCTCCGTCACCGTGCCCACGGTGGATCTGGGATTGCGGTTTGTGGATTTCTGGTCAATGGAAATAGCCGGCGAAAGGCCTTCGATGCTCTCCACATCCGGCTTTTCCATCTGGCCTAAAAACTGTCTTGCATAAGAAGACAGCGACTCCATATAGCGCCGCTGTCCTTCTGCATAGATTGTATCAAACGCCAGGGATGATTTTCCGGAGCCGCTTAACCCCGTCAGCACCACCAGCTCATTTCTTGGGATATCCAAGGATATATTTTTCAGATTGTGCTCATTTGCACCGCGAATTTTGATATACTGCTTTGCCATGACTGTACCCTTCCTGTTCTGATTCTGCTGTAACTGTCAGACTAAAGTAATTATACCACAAGGGGCACAGTGGATGCAAACATTTGTTTGTGTCTGTTCAGAATGAATTAATCAGAAACCAGCACCTTACACTCATAGGCTCTTAACTTCGCATCCGCTTTTCCATCTGCGTAGTTTCCAAGCAGCAGCTTATACAAATCTCTCTCATTCTGCCATGCAGCTTCTTTTTCATTCTCGCTTAAATTGCACAGCACCACTAGCCTTTGTCCATCCAATTCTCTTACATAACTGATCACCGCTTCGTCCTTTTCATCCAAGAACTGCACGGTACCGTCTGAGATAACCGGCATTTCTTTTCGTAAACGAATCAGGGTTTTATAGAAATTCAGGATGGAATCCTCCTCTTTTTGCTCTGCCTCTGTATTGATCGTTTTATAATTTTTCTGAACCTCGATCCACGGCTCTGCCTGGGAAAATCCGGCATTTTTATCTGCGGACCACTGCATCGGAGTACGGGAATTGTCTCTGGAACGCTCCGCAAGGATATGCAGTGCCTCCTCTTGACTTTTGCCGTTTTTAAGAAGGATCTGATCATAATTCAGACTCTCTACATCACGATACTGCTCAATGGAGGTAAAGTGTGCATTCGTCATACCCAGCTCTTCTCCCTGATAGATGTAGGGTGTGCCCTGCATAAAGTGGATCAGAGCTGCAAGCATTTTGGCAGACTCCTTCCAATACCTTCCCTCATTTCCAAGACGGCTTACAACACGCGGCTGGTCATGATTGCACCAGAATAGAGAATTCCAGCCATGTCCTTCCTGCATCCCCTCCTGCCAGGTACGAAAGAGCTGCTTTAATTTCGTCAGATCTGCCGGCATCAGCTCCCATTTCTTTCCATCCTTGTAATCGACTTTTAAATGATGGAAATTGAAGCACATGGAAAGCTCTTTCTCATCCGGATTGGAATAGCGGATGCAATTGTCCAGTGATGTCGAAGACATTTCTCCGACTGTGATCATATCCGCAATATCCGTATCATGAACCAGCTCCTTCAGGTATGCATGAACATGCTTTCCGTCTGTGTAAAATCTTCTTCCGTCTCCCTCAAAATCGTCCTCATACTTCTCCGGTTTTGAGATAAGATTTACTACATCAAAACGGAAGCCTTTTACGCCCTTTTCTTTCCAGAAACGGATCACATCCTTCAGTTCTTCGCGCACCTGCGGATTCTCCCAGTTTAAATCCGCCTGCGTCACATCGAATAAATGCAAATACCATTTTCCGAGAGAGGGGACGTATTCCCAGGTCGGGCCTCCAAATTTGGATTCCCAGTTTGTCGGTATTTTGTCCGGTGTTCCTTCTTTAAATATATAGTAATCCTGATATTTTTTATCTCCTGCCAAGGCTTTCTGAAACCAGACATGTTCCGTTGACGTGTGATTAAAAACCATATCAAACATAAGTCCAATGTTTCTTACATCCGCCTCCCGAATCAGCTCTTCAAGATCCTCCATGGTTCCGTATCTCGGATCAATATTACGATAATCCGCCACATCATAACCATTATCATTTTGCGGAGAGATAAAAAACGGGGTCAGCCACAGGTAATCCACACCAAGCTCCTGCAGATAATCCAGGCGCTGTGTTACACCTTTCAGATCACCGAATCCGTCTCCGTTTGAGTCCTGAAAGGATTTCGGATAAATCTGATATACCACCTTATTCTTAAAATTCATCATCCTACGCTCCACTCTGCAATTACGGTTTCGTTAGATTTTGCCTGCATGCCGGTATGCATATTCACATGGCTTACTTTTCCCTTGGCTGTAAATACACACACGGTTACATCCGGATGTCCTGCTGCTTTGATCTTTTCACGGTCAAACTCAAGAAGCGGAGTGCCCTTCTTCACCTTCTGTCCGACTTCTACCAGATAAGTAAATCCGTCTCCCTGCATATCAACCGTATCGATTCCCACATGCAGCATGATTTCCAGACCGTTGTCCATAACCAGACCGATGGCATGTTTGGATTCCTGAATCAATAATGCAACCGTTGCATCTGCAGGTGCACATACCACATTGCTTTCCGGCCGGATTGCAAGTCCTTCTCCCACCATACCTTCTGAGAAAACGCCGTCTCCAACTTCCTTTAACGGAATCACCTTTCCTGTCAGAAATGCACTTAAGGTTCCTTCTGCCGGTTCTTCTGCCTGTTTTTCTGTCATTTTTTCTGCAGTCTGATTCTTCGTTTCTGCCTCATCAGCTCCCATCTCTTCCGCACCATTGCAATCTGCTGCACTTAATTTTTTCTTGCCGATGATTCCGGTCAAAACAAACGGCACGACAATTGCGATCAGCATGCAAAGCGCAAAGCTTAACATATATTTTGGCTGGATCGATAAGATTCCCGGAATCCCTCCGACTCCGACTGCATTTGCGGTTGTATTGGTTGCCACACATACGATCGCTGCACAGGCAGAACCGATCATTCCGCATACAAACGGGAAGCTGTACTTTAAGTTTACACCAAAGATGGCCGGTTCAGTTACTCCTAAATAACAGGAAATACATGCCGGCACGTTTACCTCCTGTGCCTCTGCATTTTTCTTCTGTAAGGCGATCATTCCAAGAACTGCGGAACCCTGAGCGATATTGGAAAGTGCGATCATCGGCCAGAGCATGGTTCCGCCGTAATCTGCGATCAGCTGTAAATCGATCGCATTACTCATATGATGCAGTCCGGTAATAACAAGGGGTGCATAAACAAATCCGAAGATTGCTCCGAATACGACCTTTAACGGGCCTGTGATTCCTGCATAGACCACTGCTGAAATTGCAGAACCGATCTTCCAGCCGATCGGTCCGATCACTACATGGGCTGCAATAACAGCAATGACCAGGCTGCAAAACGGCACCACGATCATGGAAATGACCTGCGGGGTCACTTTTCGGAAGAATTTTTCAAGATAAACCAAGGCAAACGCTGCCAGTATTGCCGGAAGCACCTGTGCCTGATACCCGATCATATCAATCGTAAAGTAACCGAAATCCCACTTCGGGATATCTGCTGCTGCGGTGGAAGCCACCGAATATGCATTCAGCAGCTGTCCGGAAACCAGGGTAAGACCGAGAACGATTCCGAGCATCTGCGTCGTTCCCATCTTCTTCGTTACCGACCAGCAGATTGCAACCGGCAGCATATGGAAAATTGCTTCTCCGATCAGCCATAAAAAGCTGTCAACACCGGACCAGAACTGACTGATATCACATAAGGTCTTTGTTCCGTCCTGGAAAAGATAAATACTGTCAATACAGTTTCTGAAGCCAAGGATCAAGCCTCCGGTAATGATAGCCGGAATCAATGGTGCAAAGATCTCTGCAAGAACAGAAACGATCCTCTGCAGCAGGTTCTGATTCCGTTTTGCTGCCTGCTTCACTGCATCCTTTGATACCCCTTCGATGCCTGCAACCTTCACAAAATCGTTGTAAAAATCTGCAACCGTGTTGCCGATGATCACATGAAACTGACCTGCCTGTGTAAAACAGCCCTTTGCAACCTTCATTGCTTCAATCTTCTCAACATCCGCTTTCGACGGATCATTCAGTACAAACCGCATTCTTGATATACAATGCGTAACTGCCGCGATATTGCTTTTCCCTCCCACGAGACGAAGAAGTTCTTTTGCATCCGCTTCATATTTCCCCATGTTGCCTTCCTCCTGTTTTTCAACTTGTTCAAACAAGTTTCTTTATTTATTCTTTTATCACACTTGTTCAAACAAGTCAAGTATTTTTCACAACTTGTTTAAACATGTTCAAAAATCTCCTGTAAGTAAGCTTGCATCGGATTTTTGATCGTGGGATCCTGGTATCATGGCATTCTTTTAACATTGAAAATTCTTCTGTACTCGCTTATAATGATTCATAGATGTTTAAACAAGCAGAAAGAGGCGATCTTATGCCAAAGGCAAAATTTGAAGCAATTTACAAAGATATCAAGCAAAAAATCGAATCCGAAGAATATCCCTTTCAGGAACTCCTGCCTTCTGAAAATAAAATGGTAACCATTTATGGCTGTTCTCGAAATACCATCCGCCGGGCAATTGCGGAACTGGCAGAAGAAGGTTATGTCCAGCCTCTTCACGGCAAGGGGGTACGCGTGATTTATCAGCCTGTCGATCAGGCCGCTTTCACCATCGGAGGAATTGAGTCCTTCAAAGAATCGGCAATCCGAAACCATAAAGAGCGCCATACCGATGTCATTCAGTTTACGGAAATCACCGCCGATGAACGCTTGGCGGCAAAAACCGGATTCGCACCGGGAAGCGAACTCTATTATATCCAGCGTGTCCGCTATCTGGATGGAAAAGCTCTGATCATTGATATCAACCTATTTTTGCGTTCTCTCGTTCCCGGACTGACTCCGGAAATCGCCAAGGATTCTATTTATAATTATATTGAAAACACACTGGGAATGCAGATTGTGACAAGTAAAAGAAAAATGACAGTAGAACGAACCACTGCAATCGATGAGAAATATCTGGAATTAAATGACTATAATTGTCTGGCGGTTGTCACAGGACAGACCTTTAACGCAGATGGAGTAATGTTCGAATACACCCAGTCCAGACATCGCCCGGACTACTTCTGCTTTCAGGACACCGCCACAAGAAAAACATCCTAAAAACAACGCATCGCAGTTTAACAAAATCCACCACCGCCAATACCATAGAAGCCGGTCGGTGCAATATCCCGCTGCGCAAACTATGGAGATCGTGTTCAGACACGGTTTATCCATAGTTATGCTACGTGGGATCTGGCACCGACCGGCTTTAGATCTTATGATATATACATTTTATACATTAAAGCGGAACAGGATCACATCGCCGTCCTTCACCACGTAATCCTTTCCTTCCAGGCCCACCAGGCCTTTTTCTTTTGCTTTTGCGTAGGTACCGCAGTCTAACAGATCCTGATAGTTGACAACCTCGGCACGAATGAAGCCGCGCTCAAAATCAGAGTGGATCTTGCCAGCTGCCTGCGGAGCCTTCGTGCCAACCTTAATGGTCCATGCACGGGTCTCATCCTCACCGGAGGTCAGGTAACTGATCAGACCAAGGAGGCGATAGCTTGCTGCAATCAGCTTATCAAGGCCGGATTCTGAAAGTCCCAGAGCCTCTAAGTATTCCTGTTTTTCATCATCATCCAGCTCTGCAATCTCCTGCTCAATCTGAGCACTGATCGCAAATACCTCACAATTGTTTGCTGCTGCGTATTCACGAACTGCAATCACATGCGGGTTGGAAGCCCCATCATCTGCCAAGTCCTCCTCGCCCACGTTCGCTGCAAAGATAACCGGCTTGCAGGTTAACAGGTTCAAAGAATTTACAAAGGCCATAACGTCTTCATCATCATTTTTATAAGAAGAAGCTAACTTTCCATCCTCAAGAATTGCCTTCAGCTCTTTTAAGACTTCCACTTCCTTCGCCAGGGACTTATCATTAAATGCAGACTTGGATGTTTTTGCAATACGACGCTCCAAAATCTCAATATCGGAGAAGATCAGCTCCAGATTGATCGTCTCGATGTCACGGATCGGATCGACACTGCCCTCAACATGGATGACATTCGGATCCTCAAAGCAGCGCACCACATGGACGATCGCATCCACCTCACGGATATTTGCCAGAAACTGGTTTCCAAGACCCTCGCCCTTGGAGGCACCCTTCACCAGACCTGCAATATCCACGAACTCAATGACAGCCGGAGTTACCTTCTTGGAATGATAAAGATCCCCCAGCAACTTCAGTCGATGATCCGGAACTGCAACCACACCCACGTTCGGATCAATGGTACAGAACGGATAGTTGGCAGACTCTGCCCCCGCCTTCGTCAGGGAATTGAACAGGGTACTTTTGCCGACATTTGGCAGACCCACGATACCTAATTTCATAACAATATATCCTCCTTGCAATACGTGAAAGCGTATTTTATAGCGTATTTTCTTTCCTACTATAACATAGTAAGAAAAAAAAGTAAATGTTCGGATGTTGCTCCGAAAAGGCCAATTTATAAAAGCGTTTTTACATTATAATAGTAAGGTCCGAAGTTCCGGGACTGCCGTACAGAAATGCATACCCTGTGGAATTTTTACCGTGTGCGCTTGCGCCGCCTATTGTCTCCCCTGCGGCCAAACTCGCGTGCTTCGCACGCTCAGACAGGTCCTCCGGGGAGACGCTATGCTCGCGCACACGGAAAATTCCAAAGGGTCTGCGCTTCTGTACGACAGTCCCGGAACTTCTACTGTACTGGCTAAGCTAGAATAGTAAACAGACCATAAC
>CAVALB010000040.1:0-23126 GCA_963589345.1 uncultured Selenomonadales bacterium
AGTGAGCGAGTTTGCGGTAGACCTGTCAAATGGGCGACGGAGCAAAACGGACAGAAAATTGCCGTGAATGCGTTTATGTGTGCTGGGGCGGGCGCTTTCGAACCTTCATATATGACGTTGATGTTGCGTATAAATTTTTATTGGATAGCGCTTCAGTCTCTTCCCGGTCCGTTGGATACGGCGGATGAGGGCTTGGTGCTGGCACCGCCGGGGCCGAGTCCGGGAACTGCGCTGGTTCCCGATCCTTTTGAGCTGCCGGAGTTTTTGGAATTGTCCGCAGCTTCATCCGGTCCTAAGTAGGAAGGATCGGTTGTTGATATGGCATGACCCGAGCAGCGGGCTGTCGGCATGGCATACTTGGAGTCATCGGTTTCACCTTCCTCGTCTGCGGGAAGTGTAATGCGCACGATCGAGGTCTTGGGACAATTGGAGCCAGGCAAAAGGCCGGTGACACTGCAGACCGTTGCAAGTACATGGGTGTTGCACATTTCGGTGGGGACGGTGCCCTTGGCAAAATATTCTGTATAAACAGCATCTCCGCGCGGATCATGGGAGCAGACACCGGGGATGGCAAGCTTTCCGGATTTTCTGCAGATCTCCGCTGTTTCCACACTGTCCGGAACCGTAAAGCCGGGATCACTTAAGCCCTCATGAACCCGGGTCATGATTTTTCTCCAGATGTCCTTGTGGAAGGATGTGCCCCCGTTTTCAGCGGTCAGCTTCTGGTTTTCGTCGCAGCCGCCCCAGACACCGGCTGTATAGTAAGGCGTGTAGCCGACGAACCAGATGTCATTGTTGTTGCTGGTGGTACCACTCTTACCTGCGGCAGACATGTTGGGCAGTGCCGCGCGTGTGCTGGTAGAGCTGACATTCACACCGGAGCTTGCAAAGATATGATTTGCCTGCATGGAATCCTTCATGGCATCGGTCAGAAGAAAGGCTGTGGAGTCTTTCAGCACGCGGTGAGTTTCCGGAGTGTTGTCAATGAGAAGCTTTCCGTCGTGATCCAGGATCTTTGTGAAGAAGATCGGTTTGGTATAAAGTCCTCCATTGGCAATGGCTGCATAGGCAGAGGTAAGCTCAAGGTTGGTGACACCATTTGTAATTCCTCCGAGGGCAGTGGCAGCATTCATGTCGGTGTCGGTCAGTGTAGAGATGCCGAAATTTTTAGCGTATTCCACACCCAGCTGAGGGCTTACCGTTTCCATCATGGTGCGCACAGCTACGATGTTCATGGAGTAAATGATGCCGTCTCGGATGCTGGAATAGCCAAGATAGCCCTGCTTATACCAGTTTTTAAAGGTTTTATTTCCGACTGTAAACGGTGCATCGTAATAAACACTTCCCAAGGTAGCACCGCAGGTATCCAGTGCCGGAGCAAAGGAGGTGATGACCTTAAAGGTGGAACCGGGCTGCCTGGTGGTATCCGTGGCACGGTTTAAGGTCAGACTGGCTGTTTTGGTTCCGCGTCCGCCGCTTATGGCCTTGACTTGTCCGGTCTTCTGGTCCATGATGACAAAGGAGACCTGAGGCTCTAAAACCTTACTGGAGCGTTCGCCAATGATAGTATCTCCCTCTTGCAGAATGGATGCCTTATACGCTTCGATGTCGGCGTCGGCATCCGCTTCGCTGTTATAGAGACCGTCCCATCCTGCATTTAAAGTAGAGGAATGCCAGGATTTTAAGTTCTTTTCCGAAAAATGTTCGGTGGTTCCGTCTGCATGCGTGACGGAGAGACGATATTCCAGGCTGTAGCGGGCCGCCGTATAGTTGGACGGATCGTTGACTTCCTCATCCACGATCGCCTGAATGGCAGGATCCTGCGTGGTATAAATCTGGAGTCCGCCGCTGTAGAGCAGGTTATGTGCCTGTGTTTCGGTGTAGCCAAGTTTCTCCATCAGTGTTTCCTTCACCTGTTGGGTCAGCTCATCGGTAAAATAGCTGTAGGGGGTAGAGGCTTCTTTGGAAACGTTGTCTACCATTTGAATGCGGGCATAGACGTCGTCTGCCAGAGCCTCCTCCTGCTGCTGCTTGGTGATATATCCCTGTTCATACATATACTGCAGGATGACCTTGCGCTTTTCTGCATTGGCTTCCTGCCCGCTGATGGGATTTAACTTGGAGGGATTTTGAGTAATTCCGGCAATGACGGTACACTCAGAGAGTGTCAGGTCGGAAACATCCTTATTAAAATAGCGTCTGGCCGCAACCTTGACACCGAGGGCGTTGTTTCCGAGGTTGATCGTATTTAAATAGTTGGTCAGAATCAGCTTGCGATCCATGGATTTGGTGAGCTGCAGAGCAAGGTATTGTTCCTGAAGCTTTCGTTCTAATTTGGCACCGAAACTGGTTTCCATGCCTCCGTTAAACATATTGTTTTTGATCAGCTGCTGGGTGATGGTGCTTCCGCCGCCGCGATTTTCACCGGTCAGCACACCAACGGCAGCACGGGTAATGGAGCGTAAGTCAATTCCATTGTGAGTCCAGAAACGAGAGTCCTCGATGGCAACGAAGGCATTGATCAGATCCTGCGGGAGCTCATCATATGTGGCTTCTTCCCGGTTGGATCCGGCTGTAACCAGGGTATCGGTCAGATTTCCGGCACTGTCATAGACGGTGGTGGCATAGCCGATGGGGACAATGCTGTCTACGTTCAATTCCGGAGAATTATCGATGATTCCCATGACAATGCCGACACCGATACTCGATATAACCAGAGTACAAAACAGACACAGCACACAAAAGGTCTTAAAAAAGGTGAGAAAGATCCGGGAACAATATTTGCGGTTCCGGGAGTTTGCATCCTGCAGGTGCTTTTCTGTCGCGTTTTTTCCGTAATTAAAATTCATTGGATTCCTCCTTTGTCAGGTTTTGACGAAAAAAACCTGTCTAACATTATATCAAAAGGAGCTATCTAATGCAATGAGTTGTCAGAAAGGTGTTTTCCTGCTATGATAGAGGAAAAAGATGTGAAAGAACAGGAAAGACAGGCAGGATGGAAGGTTATAAAATTCTTTTTAAGGGTGGCATGGGTGAGCTGACGGAGAAAAAGTCTCGTTTTATTGCTACAACAAGGCCGGTGGAGGCCGAGGAGGAGGCCCTGGCATTCATCGATGAGATGAAAAAGAAATACTGGGATGCAAGACATAACTGTTTTGCGTATGTGATTGGTGAGCGGGGGCAGCTGCAGCGCTGCAGTGATGACGGAGAGCCTGCCCAGACTGCGGGACGACCGATGCTGGATGTGCTGCTTGGCGCAGAGGTGAAAAATATCTGCGTCGTGGTGACCAGATACTTTGGAGGTACCCTGCTTGGCACGGGTGGACTGGTACGGGCCTATTCCGGTGCTGTGCAGGAGGGATTAAAAAACAGTGTAGTTCTGGAAAAATGCCCGGGCGTAAGGCTTAAGATCCATACGGATTATAACGGGATCGGAAAGCTTCAGTATATCACTGCTCAGCTGGAAATCCCGGTGTTAGATACCCAGTATACAGATGCAGTGGATATGGTCTGCATGGTTCCGCTGGAAAAAGAAGGCACTCTTACTGCTCAGATCACGGAGAAAACCGGTGGGAAAGCGGTCATGACCAGGGAAGAGGAGTGCTTTTACGGCTTTGCCGAGGGAGACTTGATTTTGTTCTAAAAATTAAGAAAAATAGTTCTTTCACGGAAGAAAAAGGTCTTGCAATCTCCTGACCGAAATGCTATATTTATTTATTGTTATGAATGACGTGAAACTAAGGGCCTGGAAACAAGTCCTTAGTTTTTTTGTGAAGTATGTCGGGATTGTGCCGTCGGCACAGTTTTGATAAAAGAAAGAGGATAGTACGACTATGAAAATGAAGAGAGAAGACATCCGTAACATCGCAATCATCGCCCACGTTGACCATGGCAAAACCACCCTGGTAGATGAGCTGTTAAAGCAGAGCGGTGTATTTCGTGCGAATCAGGAAGTGGCAGAGCGCGTTATGGATTCCAATGATATCGAGCGTGAGCGCGGAATCACGATCCTTTCCAAAAATACTGCAGTGTTCTATAAAGATAAAAAGATCAACATCATCGACACGCCAGGACATGCTGATTTCGGCGGCGAGGTCGAGCGTGTTTTAAAGATGGTAAACGGTGTTGTTCTGGTCGTAGACGCATACGAAGGACCGATGCCGCAGACAAAGTTCGTTCTGCAAAAGGCACTGGATCTGGATCTGGCAGTTATTGTATGTATCAACAAGATCGACCGTCCGGAGGCAAGACCGACAGAGGTGATCGATGAGGTACTGGAGCTGTTTATGGATCTGGATGCTTCGGATGAGCAGTTAGACTGTCCGTTTGTATTTGCATCTGCCCGTGCCGGCTTCGCAAAGAAAGAGCTGGATGATCCGGAAGTAGATATGAGCCCGCTCTTTGAGACCATCGTAGACTACATTCCGGCTCCGGAGGGAGATCCCGAGGCAGATACCCAGATGCTTATCAGCACCATCGACTACAATGATTTCGTTGGCCGTATCGGTGTCGGCAAGATCGACAACGGAAGTCTGAAGGTAAATCAGGACTGCGTGATCGTAAACCATCATGATCCGGATAAGATGCGCAAGGTTAAGATCGGAAAACTGTATCAGTTTGATGGCTTAAAACGTGTTGAGGTTTCCGAGGCAACCATCGGTGACATCGTGGCAGTATCCGGTATTGCAGATTTGCATATCGGTGATACCATCTGCTCTCCGGAGCATCCGGAATCCATTCCGTTCCAGAAGATTTCCGAGCCGACCATTTCCATGAACTTCATGGTAAATGACAGCCCGTTAGCCGGTCAGGAGGGTAAGTTTGTTACTTCCCGCCATATCAGAGAGCGTTTGTTCCGTGAGTTGAATACTGATGTCAGCCTGCGCGTGGAAGAGACCGACTCTCCGGACTGCTTTAAGGTATCCGGTCGTGGTGAACTGCATCTGTCTGTTCTGATCGAGAATATGCGCCGTGAAGGCTTTGAATTTGCTGTCAGCAAGGCTGAGGTTCTTTATAAATACAATGAGCGCAATCAGAAATTAGAGCCGATGGAGCTTGCCTATGTCGATGTTCCGGAGGAGTTTACCGGTGCTGTTATCCAGAAGCTGACATCCAGAAAGGGTGAGCTTCAGGGCATGAGTCCGGCAAACGGCGGTTATACTCGTCTTGAGTTCTCTATTCCGTCCAGAGGACTGATCGGCTATCGCGGAGAGTTCATGACCGACACTAAGGGCAACGGAATCATCAACACCATCTTCGATGGTTATGGCCCGTATAAGGGAGATTTAAGCTACCGCAAGACCGGTTCCCTGATCGCTTATGAGAGTGGTGAGACCATCACTTACGGTCTGTTTAACGCACAGGAGCGCGGCCTCCTTTTCGTAGGGCCGGGAGAGAAGGTTTATTCCGGTATGGTCATCGGTCAGAATCCGAAGACCGAGGACATCGAGGTCAATGTCTGCAAGACCAAGAAGCTGACCAATACCCGTTCTTCCAGTGCGGATGAGGCCTTAAAGCTTGTTCCGAAGAAGATCATGAGTCTGGAGCAGTGCCTGGAATTCATCGATACGGATGAACTTTTGGAGGTAACCCCGGATAACCTGCGTATCCGCAAGAAAATCCTGGATCCGACCATGCGTAAGAGAGCATCCTTTAAAAAATAATAGTACCAGATTCTCTAAAACCTGGTGTGGATTTTTCTAGTCAAGCTATTTTCGCCACACAACCCCTTCTTTGTGAAGAAGGCGGCTGTGTGGCATTTTTTCGTTACAAGTTATAAAAGGAGATTTAAGGAAGCAATGACAGACACATTCATGAAAGAAAAACCGGTATTTCCGCTGCTTGTATCCATGGCACTGCCTATGGTGGTATCTATGCTGGTGAATTCTCTTTATAATATCATCGACAGCTTTTTTGTGGCAAAGATCAGTGAGGAAGCCATGACCGCGTTGTCCCTGATCTATCCGATCCAGAACCTGATCAATGCGGCTGCGATTGGTTTTGGCGTGGGGATCAATGCCTTGGTTTCTTTTTATCTTGGTGCCGGAGAAAAAGAAAAGGCAGGAAAAGCGGCAGGACAGGGCTTTTTATGCTGTATGGTTCATGGCGTGGTTCTGGCTGTGCTGGCGCTTTTGTTTATGCCGTATTTTTTAAATGTGTTTACCAAAGATGAACAGGTAAAGACGTTAGCCTTGCGCTATGTTTCTATTGCCTTTTCCTTTGCTCCCATCATTATGGCAGGCCTTTTCTTTGAAAAGATTTTTCAGGCCGTTGGGCGCATGAGAGTAGCAATGGTCAGTCTGATTTGCGGCTGCATTGCCAACATTATCCTGGATCCGCTTATGATCTTTGGAATCGGAGCTTTTCCGTCTCTTGGCATTGAGGGCGCTGCCCTGGCTACCGGCATAGGTCAGCTTGTATCTTTCGTGGTTTATCTTGTGATGTATATCGGAAAGCCATTTCCGGTTAAGTTTTCAAAAAGGGATCTTTATCCGGATCGCTCAATTCTGCAGCGGCTTTATGGAATCGGAATCCCGGCTGTTTTGAATCTGGCGCTTCCCTCCCTTCTGATCTCTGCCTTAAATGGTATTCTGGCGGCATATTCCTCCTGCTATGTACTGGTGCTCGGGATTTATTATAAGCTGCAGACCTTTCTCTACCTCCCGGCAAGCGGAATCGTACAAGGGCTTCGTCCTCTGATCGGATACAATTACGGAGCTAAGGAAATGAAAAGAGTCAAAAGCTTATTTGGGCTGACTTTGTCAATGAGCATGGTGATCATGGCGATCGGAACTTTGGGCTGCATGCTTTTTTCCGGAGAGCTTTTGCAGCTTTTTACCGAAAATCCGGAAACGATTAGGGAGGGGAGCAAGGCCCTTCACAGGATCTGCCTTGGTTTTATGATCTCTGCGGTATCGGTAACCGCCTGCGGTGCCTTTGAGGGACTTGGCATGGGAATGTCTTCGCTGGTCATTTCTCTGTGCCGTTATCTGATCGTGATCCTTCCGTTGTCCTGGATTTTCAGTCTTTTTTTTGGACCGGTGGGGGTATGGCATGCCTTTTGGATCAGTGAGTGGATTTCAGCCGCGGTCTGTGCAGGATTAGTTGTCCGTTTTGCTGCAAAGCAGGTTACTGTTGCAAATCAGGAAAGAATATGATAATATAAGCACGCTTAAAAATGTTAACGATTTGTTACATAACGACCATTTCGCCGGAAAACCTGGATCACCGGGAATTTCCGAATGCTAAGAAAAACAGAGGTGTAAAGCGATGAGTACAGGAAGACTTGAGGTCATCTGCGGAGAAGACGGTGCAGGAAAGACAGCGATGGCCCTTGGCAGAGCGCTTCAGGCGCTCACGGAGCAGAAAAATGTAATCGTGATCCAGTTTTTAAAAGGCAATGAAAAAACAGGAAATCTGGAGATTTTAAAGCGGATGGAGCCGGAACTTAAGGTGTTCCGTTTTGAAAAAGCGGATTGTTATTTTGACAAGCTGAGTGATGAACAGAAAAAAGATGAGCAGATCAATATCCGCAATGGTCTGAATTATGCCAAAAAGGTATTGACTACGGAAGAATGCGATCTTCTGGTTCTGGATGAAGCCCTGGGACTTGTAGATCAGGAGATCATTCCGGAAGAAGAATTGGAAGGCATCTTAAACTGCCGCGATCAGGTTCATGTGATTTTGACCGGTAAGGTTTTGCCGGAGGGCATCCGCCGTATGGCTGATAAAATTGAGACCGTGGAATGCTGACAATATCTTGACAACGATCGGCGATGATGCTAATATACATCTAACAGGCAAGTAGAGGTTGCGCGAAGCATGAGTAAAGGGTCTGATGCACCGGAAGCAGACGAGGATCCCTTGAAAGGGTGGGCGCCGAAGATACAGGGCGGTCTGGACGCCTTTTATCTGGGGACAGGGTGAACAATCCTGTAACTGTCATCCAAACGGATGGAGAGCTACTTAAAGCAGAAAGCACAGAGCGACTTTAAGGGGCTGACCAGAATTTGTCAGCCTCTTTTTTGATTCATAGGAAATTGCGTCCTATGAATCAAAAACGCTCCGCGAGGATGTGCACTCGGCGCATGGGAATGTGGTTGCTGAAGCAACCGCGCCTCGGCACGAGAATCCGGCAAGCCGGATTCTTTTTTATCAACATCAAGGAGGAAAAAAATATGGCTATTTTTGAAGGAGCAGGTGTAGCACTGGTAACCCCGTTTACGGAATCCGGGGAAGTAAATTATGAAAAACTGGAGGAACTGTTAGAGGAGCAGATCGCAGGCGGAACCGACGCGATCATTGCATGCGGTACCACCGGTGAGTCTGCTACCATGAGTCACGAGGAGCATCTGGATGTGATCCGTTTTACCTGCAAAGTGGTAAACAAGCGTGTTCCGGTTATTGCAGGTACCGGTTCCAACTGCACCAGAGAGGCTATCCATCTTTCAAAGGAAGCTGAGAAGGCCGGAGCAGACGGACTGCTTTTGGTTACTCCGTATTATAATAAAGCAACGCAGAATGGCCTGATCGCACATTATACTGCAATCGCAGAGGCAGTAAGCATTCCTTGCCTGTTATATCATGTGCCGACTCGTACCGGCTTGACCATGAAGCCGGAAACCATCGTGAAGCTTTGCCGTGAAGTCCCGAATATCGTGGGAGTAAAAGAGGCAAGCGGCAACTTTTCCGCGATTGCAGAGATCATGCATCTTGCAAACGGCTGCGTAGACTTATATTCCGGCAATGACGATCAGATCGTTCCGCTTCTTGCTATGGGCGGAAAGGGCGTAATCTCTGTACTCTCCAATGTAGCACCAAGACAGACTCATGAGATCTGCGAAAGTTTCTTTAAGGGCGACATCGAAAAGAGTCGTCAGATGCAGTTAGAGGCTCTGCCGCTGATCAATGCCCTGTTCTGTGAGGTAAATCCGATCCCGGTCAAAGCAGCTTTAAACCTGATGGGAAAAGAGGCAGGACCGTTGAGACTCCCGCTTACTGAGATGGAGCCGCAGAATCAGGAACGTCTGAAAAAGATCATGCAGGAGTATGGGATTTTATAAGGAAGATTTTACGGGAGGACAGATTCAATGGTAAGAATGATCATGCACGGATGCAACGGTGCAATGGGACGCACCATCACATCCCTTGCTAAGGAGATGGATGGCATTGAGATCGTAGCGGGAATTGATGTAAATCCGGTGGCTTTGAGTGATTATCCGGTATTTGCTTCCCTGGAGGAATGTGATAAGGAAGCAGATGTGATCGTTGATTTTGCATCTGCAAAGGCAGTAGATCATCTTCTGGAGTACTGTGGCGCACACCGGATGCCTTTGGTGCTTTGTACGACCGGACTTTCCGCAGAGCAGATTGAAAAAGTAAAAGAAACCAGCAAGAAAACTGCGATCCTTCGTTCAGCAAATATGTCTCTTGGCATCAATACCCTTTTGAAGCTTCTGCAGGATGCGGCAAAGGTTCTGGCAAATGCCGGATTTGATATTGAGATCGTGGAAAAGCACCACAATAAAAAGCTGGATGCACCGAGCGGAACCGCCCTGGCATTGGCCGATTCCATCAACGAGGCCATGGATCACCGGTATCATTATAAATATGACAGAAGTCAGGAACATGCACGACGCGATGAAGATGAGATCGGAATTTCTGCTGTACGCGGAGGTACCATTGTCGGAGATCACGACGTGATCTTTGCGGGAACAGATGAGGTCATTACTTTTAGCCATACGGCATATTCCAAGGCAATTTTTGGAAAGGGTGCGCTGCAGGCTGCACTGTTTTTGGCAGGAAAAGAGCCGGGAATATATGATATGCAGGATGTGATCGGTTAAGGATCAACGAAAAAACACCGCTTCGGGCGGTGTCTTTTCGTCTGTAGAGCATGTATTTTTTGTTACAGTGTCAAAACTTCATCTTCCACGGCATGCTCGCATGTCGGTGGAAGATGGAGTTTATGACACGCCCTTCAATGAGGATGAAGTGGGGCAAAAGCACCACGAGAATCCGAATTGAAGCAGGATTGTGGGAGTGCGTAGCACGAAACAATCCGTGTAACCGCAGGTTCAGGTGTGGAAAGGAGATTATTTGATCAGAAGGTGGAATCGTACGTGCAGGCGATGGAGAAAAGCTTGTATCCGACGTCTTGCACGAAATTACCATCAGGTACAGAAAACCCGGCGCGTTCGCCTGGGGCTTGCGGCGGCGCTCGGTATAGAGCTTTTGTGCTTCGGATGCATATTGTGGCAGAAAAATGAACCGAAGCTCAGCCTGATCCGCAGGGCGGAAATTTGTGAAATGGAGCTCATCCCAAAGACGACAGAAGAAACAGAAACCTTAAAAAATCAGGATGTTTACGGAGTCCGGCTGGATCTGAACGCGCTTGAAGTGCAGTTTTATCATAGGAAAGATTTACTTCGTTAAAAAAATATATTGCAAATAGGATGCCTATGTATTATAATTTCTTCTGAAATTAACTTCTTTTATTTATGATGCTTATAAATGCACAGAGAGGAATAAGAAAACTGATGGAAGACAAACGCTTGCTGAATCCAGATGAACTGCACGAGGAGTGCGGTGTATTCGGAATGTACGATTTTGACGGCAATGATGTGGCCTCCGAGATTTATTATGGGCTGTTTGCATTGCAGCACCGGGGACAGGAGAGCTGCGGTATCGCGGTCAGTGACACAGAAGGACCGAAGGGGAAAGTAAACGCGTATAAGGGAATGGGGCTTTGCAACGAGGTGTTCACACCGGACATCCTGGAAGGTTTACATGGAAACATCGGTGTGGGACATGTACGTTATTCTACAGCCGGAAGCAGCACAAGGGAAAATGCCCAGCCGCTGGTGCTCAATTACGTAAAAGGTACCCTTGCCCTTGCTCACAACGGCAACCTGATCAATGCACCGGAGCTGCGAAGGGAACTGGAATACAGCGGTGCTATTTTCCAGACGACCATCGATTCGGAGGTTGTTGCTTATCATATTGCACGGGAACGTGTGCATACAGCTTCGGTTGAGGAAGCTGTGGCCAATGCAATGAAGAAGATTCAGGGAGCATATTCTCTGGTCATCATGAGCCCGCGAAAAATGATCGGAGCCAGGGATCCATTTGGTTTCAAACCTCTTTGCATCGGAAAAAAAGATAATGCCTATATCCTGGTTTCCGAGAGCTGCGCCCTGGCTACTCTGGATGCAGAGTTTATCCGCGATGTGGAGCCGGGTGAGATTGTCACCATCACCAAGGACGGAATCAAGTCCAATAAGTCGATGTGTCTGGCAGATCCGAAAAAGCAGGCCAGATGTGTGTTTGAATACATTTATTTTGCAAGACCGGACAGTGTGTTTGACGGAGTGAGCGTATACCATTCCCGCCTCCATGCCGGACGGTGTCTCGCAATCGATTCCCCGGTGGATGCGGATATCGTGGTCGGCGTACCGGAATCAGGCAATGCAGCTGCCCTCGGCTATTCGATGGAATCCGGAATTCCATACGGCACTGCCTTTGTGAAAAATTCTTATGTAGGACGTACCTTCATCAAGCCAAAGCAGAGCAGTCGAGTTTCTGCGGTTAAGGTAAAACTGAATGTTTTAAAAGAGGCAGTGGCCGGAAAACGCGTGATCATGATCGATGATTCGATCGTGCGCGGCACGACGAGCCATCTCATTGTAAAAATGTTGCGCGATGCCGGAGCAAAGGAAGTTCATGTGAAGGTCAGTGCACCGCCGTTTTTGCATCCATGCTATTTTGGAACCGATATCCCTTCCGAAGACCAGCTGATTGCAAGCGGACGTACAATTGACGAGATCCGCCAGATCATCGGAGCGGATTCTCTGTCTTACCTGCGGATGGAGCGACTCCCGGAGCTTTCCGAAAACCTGCCAATCTGTACAGCATGTTTTAACGGAGATTATCCGCTTGATCCGCCGAAAGAGGATATCCGCGGCGAGTATACACGATAAGTACGATATTCTAAGAAATAACGGAGGTTCTTATGAACGACAGATATCAAAGCCCATTGTCCGAGCGTTATGCGAGCAAGGAGATGCAGTATATCTTCTCCCCGGACAAGAAATTTAAAACCTGGAGAAAATTATGGATCGCGTTAGCTGAAACCGAGAAGGAGCTGGGGCTGCCGATCACTCAGGAGCAGATTGATGAGTTAAAAGCTCATGCCGAGGACATCAACTACGAGGTAGCAAAAGAGCGGGAGCGTCTGGTGCGTCACGACGTCATGTCTCATGTTTATGCATACGGCCAGCAGTGTCCGAAGGCAAAGGGTATCATCCATCTGGGTGCAACATCCTGTTATGTAGGTGATAATACCGACCTCATCATTATGACAGAGGGATTGAGACTGGTTCGAAAAAAACTCATCAACGTGATGGCCGAGCTGGCTAAATTTGCCGATAAATACAAAAATCAGCCTACTCTGGCATTTACACATTTTCAGCCTGCACAGCCGACGACCGTCGGAAAACGTGCAACTCTGTGGTTAAATGAACTTTGCCTGGATCTTGAAGATCTGGATCATGTGCTTTCAACCATGAAACTTCTTGGCTCAAAGGGAACCACCGGAACTCAGGCAAGTTTTCTGGAGCTATTTGAAGGAGATCACGAAAAATGTCGGAAGGCAGATCAGATGATCGCAGAAAAAATGGGATTTTCTGCCTGCTATCCGGTATCCGGACAGACCTACTCCCGTAAGGTTGATACCCGCGTGTTGAATGTTCTTGCAGGGATTGCTCAGAGCGCTCACAAATTCAGCAATGATATCCGTCTTCTCCAGCATCTGAAGGAAGTGGAAGAGCCGTTTGAGAAAAACCAGATCGGTTCCTCTGCCATGGCCTACAAGAGAAACCCGATGCGCAGTGAGCGTATTGCTTCCCTTTCCAATTATGTGATGAGCGATGTCATGAATCCTATGCTGGTGGCATCTACCCAGTGGTTCGAGCGTACCCTGGATGATTCTGCAAACAAGAGACTGAGCATCCCGGAAGGCTTTTTAGCAATCGACGGTATCCTGGATCTTTATCTGAATGTGGTAGACGGACTGGTTGTATATCAGAAGGTCATCGAGAAGCACTTTATGGCAGAGCTTCCGTTTATGGCAACCGAGAATATCATGATGGATGCTGTGAAAGCAGGAGGAGACCGTCAGGAGCTGCATGAGCGTATCCGTCAGCTTTCCATGGAAGCAGGAAGAAATGTGAAAGAAAAGGGCCTGGACAACAATCTGTTAGAGCTGATCGCTGCAGATCCGGCCTTCGGTCTTTCCTTAGATGAACTCAAAGCCTGCATGGAGCCATCCCGTTATGTGGGCCGTGCACCGAAACAGGTGGATGAATTCCTGAGCGAGGTTGTGAATCCGATCCTGGAGGCAAATAAAGAAGATCTGGGTATGACTGCAGAGATTAACGTATAAATTCTAATAAAAAATAATAAGCAATGCTAATATAAAAAGGAAGGCGGATAAGAAAATCTGCCTTCCTTTTTGTGTTTGTGTATTGATTTTAGTTCTGGAATCTTATATACTGTTAATGTTTGCGAGGCGGTTGGCTTTGCAGAATAGAAAAGTGTTAGCAGTTATAACAAAGGAGACTGATCATGTCAAAGGTAGATGTAGTTATTGGATGTTTTTATGGCGATGAAGGAAAAGGAAAGGTAATTGATTATCTTGCAGCTGATGCAGATATCGCTGTCCGCGCAACCGGTGGCGACAATGCCGGTCATACGATCGAGGCAAACGGAGTAAAATACGCAATGCGTTTGATTCCGTCCGGAATCCTGTCCGGTCATACCATTGGCGTGATTGGAAACGGAGTTGTTTTAAATCCGGCAGTGCTGCTTGGTGAGATTAAAAACTTAAAAGCACACGGATATGATATCGAAAATCATTTAAAGATCAGCGACAAGACCCATGTGATCCTGCCGTATCATCCAATGCTGGATCGAGCACTGGAGAAAGCAAGAAAGGCCTCCAAGATCGGAACCACCTGCAGAGGCATCGGACCGACCTACTGCGATAAGTATGAACGTGCCGGATTAAGAATGGAAGATCTGTATGCTGATAATTTCAAGGAGCATCTGGAGGAGCTGGTAGAGTCCAGAAAGGCACTCTTAAAGTTCTATGATCCGGAAGATACCACCATTGATGAAAATCTGAAATTTGAGGATGTATACAAGACCTACACCGAGTATGCAGCACTGTTAAAGCCGTATGTTTGCGACACGGTAACCTATCTGCATAAGGCTCTGGAGGAAGACAAAAAAGTGATCGTGGAGGGTGCTCAGGCAACTCTGCTTGATATTGATTTTGGTTCCTATCCGTATGTAACCTCCTCAAACCCAACCATCGGCGGCATCATCACCGGTACCGGCTTAAGCGCATCTGATATCGGCAATGTATATGGCATCATCAAGGCTTATTCCAGCCGTGTTGGTGAAGGCCCGTTCGTAACGGAACTGATGGATGCGACCGGAGACAGGATCCGTGACCTGGGACACGAGTACGGCACGGTGAGCGGCAGACCGAGACGCTGCGGCTGGCTGGATCTTGTTACCTTAAAATATGCAAAACGTTTAAACGGTCTGACCGGAATTTCCGTAAACCACTTAGACACCATCGGTAAATTTGACAAGATCAAGGTTTGCGTTGCATACGACTGCAACGGAGTACAGACCGAGGATTTCTCTACCAACTTAAAGTTTTTGGAGAGCTGTAAGCCGGTTTATAAGGAATTTGACGGAAACTTTGGTGATCTGTCCGGATGTAAGACCTTTGAGGAACTTCCGGAGAATGCAAAGGCATATATCAACTTTATCGAAGAATATACCAAAACTCCGGTTAAGTTTATTGGAACTGGAGCCGGTCGTGAGGCCATGATCGTAAGATTATAAAAGCCAATTTGTAAAAGCATTTTGGAGGTTGGTTCTGAACAGTTACAGTATTTTTATATAATAAAGTCCGAAGTTTTGGGACTGCCATAAAGAAACGCATACCCTGTGGGATTTTCAGCGGCGCAAGCGCACGAGGTAAAAATTCCACTAGGATATGCGTTTTTTTGTGTGCCAGTCCCGGAACTTCTGCCTCTTCGCGATACAGTGGAACAAGAATAATTCATGTATCTAAAAAAATAATTGACACTTAGGATCCGAACAGTTATAATCCTAAACGTTTGAATGCAAACATATTTCTTGGGGGAGAAAAATATCATGAATGACTCGTTACACTACCTGATCATGGCAAACCAAATGCTGGTTCAGCGCAGGCTTTTGGATCAGATGAAAAATACCGGATTGACCATCGGTCAGCCGAAGGTGCTGGATTATTTGAAGGAACACGATGGCAGCAGTCAGAAAGACATTGCAAAGGGCTGCTTTCTGGAGGCTGGATCACTGACATCAATCTTAAATCGCATGGAGGAAAAAGGTCTGATCGAGAGGCGTATGCTGAATGGAAACCGGCGCACCTGGCATGTGTTTCTGACAGAACAGGGGAAACAAAGCCAGAAACTGGTGGAAGCGGTATTTCAGGAAATTGAAACACGGGCTGTTTGTGGGATTTCTACGGAGGAATATGACGCATTCATGAAAACATGCCGGAAGATTTACGAGAATCTGATGGCATCGGAAAAAAAGAAATAAGGAAAGAGGAATAGGAATATGCCAATTGGAGTTCTTGTCAACGCAATGTCTGTCGTGATCGGAGGACTGATCGGTCTGGCTGTGGAAAATCTGCTGGATCATGATTTTAAGGAGAATCTGAATATGATCTTTGGTGTCTGTGCCATGGGTATGGGCATCAGTTCGGTCATGCTGATGCAAAATATGCCGGCGGTGATCTTTGCTGTAGTGATCGGAACTGCGATCGGTCTGGCGATTCATCTGGGTGACCGGATCCAACAGGGAGCCGGCCTGATGCAGCGTGCTGCCTCCCGAATCGTAAAGCAGAAGGATACTTCCATTTCAGAGGAAGAATTTATGACAACTTTGGTGACGGTGATCGTTCTTTTTTGTGCCAGCGGTACCGGCATCTACGGTTCTATGGTAGCAGGAATGACCGGTGACCACAGTATTCTGATTGCAAAGTCTGTGCTGGATCTGTTTACAGCCATGATCTTTGCCTGCACGTTGGGCAGCGTGGTATCTATGATCGCAATTCCGCAGGTCATTATTTTTTTGGCATTGTTTTTTGGTGCGGAACTGATCTATCCGTTGACGACTCCGGATATGATCAACGATTTTAAGGCAGCAGGTGGTTTTATCATGCTGGCGACCTCGTTTCGCATGATGCGGGTAAAGATGTTTCCGACTGCAGATATGATTCCGGCCATGGTACTGGTTTTCCCTGCAAGCTGGGTCTGGACCAGCTTCATTTTACCAGTAGTTAGTTAACATTATATTACATGGGTAGGCATTTTCTGAACTGAAAATGCCGTATGATACCGTTATGGTTGTAGGATTTGCCGATTTGGAATGCGAAGCATCGGCAAATCCAGTTGCTGGGCATGCAACGCATGAACAGTAGCTAGCGACTTGACTATTTATCCTATATTCAGTAAAATGGCCATAGATGTTGTGCAGATTCAAATACAGCTGCAAGCGGACAGACTTTGACGAGACAGAAAGGTGCAGACAATCCATGAAGGTAAACCGAACAACCCAGCGAACCGTAGAGATTCTGGAGCTTATTTCCCAAAAACCGGATGGGGCTTCCCTGGATGAGCTTTGTGAGCAGCTGCAGCTTCCGAAAACCAGTGCCTATGACATTGTGACGACACTGGAAAGCCTTGGGATGGTACAGGTTAACCGGGGACAAAAAAAGCGTTATACCATCGGACTAACGGCTTACAGGATCGGGATCAATTATACCAGCCATTTAAATATTATGGATGTTTTAGAGCCGGAGCTTAAACGCTTTGCATATGAGATCGGGAAAACAGTGTTTTTCGGGGTACGATCTGATTGCGAAGTTGTTTATATCTGCAAATTTGAACCGGAAAATCCGATCATCACAACGGCAACGGTAGGAAGCAGGATCCCGATGTACTGCACATCACTTGGGAAGGCTATTCTGGCTTATAGTGAGCCGGAGATCCTGCAGTCGATCTTAAAGCGTATGGATTTTAGAAAACGTACGGAGCGTACCATCACGGATCCGGAACAGCTGCTGGAAGAACTGAAGCAGGTGAGAACGCAGGGGTATGCGTTTGATGCACGGGAAATGGAAGAGCACGCAGAGTGTGTCGGTGCACCGGTATTTGGAGCCGACGGAAACCTGCTTGGTGCAGTCAGTGTGTCAACCTTGTATCGCGATGCGATCAACTACAGGGAACTGGGACAGATCGTGCGGGGGAAGGCGATGCAGCTGTCGCAAATGCTTGGATATATCCGTGAATGCAGGTGAGCTGGTATTTTTAGAATGTGCCAAGGCACATTCTTTCTAATCGATAAGGTATAGGAGGAGAAGGATATGGCGAAAATCGTAACATTGGGAGAAATTATGCTCAGATTATCAACTCCGGGCAATGAAAAGTTTATCCAGGCTGATGAATTTGACTTAAATTACGGCGGAAGTGAGGCAAATGTGGCAGTATCTCTTGCAAGCTATGGATACGATACAGAATTTGTGACGGCAATTCCAAACAATCCAATCGGGGATTGCGCGATTGCTGCAGTGCGCAAATACAATGTAGGAACCAGATTTATTTCACGCAGCGGAGATCGCCTTGGTATTTACTATCTGGAGTCCGGTTCATCTGTGCGGCCATCGAATATTGTATATGACCGTGCCGGATCGTCTATTGCTTCAGCAACGAAGGATCTGTTTGATTTTGATGCAATCTTTGCCGATGCCGACTGGTTCCATTTTACCGGTATTACCCCGGCATTGTCAGAAAGTGCGGCAAAGCTCACAGAGGAGGCATTAAAAGCAGCCAAAGAACATGGAGTTACGGTTTCGGTGGATCTGAATTTCCGCAAAAAACTCTGGTCTCAGGAAAAGGCCAGGGAGGTTATGACAAATCTGATGCAATATGTGGATGTCTGCATCGGAAATGAAGAAGATGCGGATAAGGTGCTTGGCTTTAAACCGGAGGGCAGTGACATTATGTCAGGAAATCTGGAGTTAGCAGGTTATATGAATATCTTCAGCCAGATGGCAGACCGCTTCGGCTTCCGTTACATCGCCAGCTCCTTAAGAGAGAGCCACAGTGCCTCCGACAATGGCTGGTCCGCCTGCATTATGGATGGAAAAACAAAGGAATTTTATCATTCCAGAAGGTATACCATCGCACCGATCGTAGACCGTGTAGGAGGCGGAGATGCATTTACCGCCGGTTTGATCAGCAGTTTTCTGGATCAGAAGGATATGAAGACGGCTCTGGAGTTTGCGACTGCGGCTGCTGCATTAAAACATACGATTCCGGGGGATTTTAATCTGGTAACCAGAGAGGATGTAAATCGGCTGGCCGACGGAGACAGCTCCGGAAGAGTGCAGAGATAGTTGAGATAGTTTGTTTATACAAAATGCATTTTTGTGAATAGAAAAGGGCCGAAAACAGGCAGGATCATTGTTACGGATTCTATCTGTTTTCGGTCCTTTTTGTTTGAAAGACAATTACTGCGGTCCGATATAACGGTCACTGCTGAATGCAAGAATCAGCTTAAAAATCGGATTTAAGAAGAAGAGTCCGATCGTAAATGCTGCACCATGACCAAATGCCTTTGCAAGCTTGTTCAGGGCAAAAATATTCAGGATGGTAACAGCCAGCAGGATGGCACTTCCGAGAACACCGGCTACTCCGCCCAGTGCATTTAATCCACAGCCTACCACAGAGCCAAAAAGGGCAAACCAGTAAAGATTTGCATTCCAGGTGAATTTGTACTGTGTATAGGTGTTGTAAAAGGGGATGATCGCCTTCCATCCGGGTTCTCCGGCTTTTTCGAAGATTTTCCAGTATGCAATGACCTGGAGTACATACCATCCGATCACAAGGATGAGAAATGTTCCAAGACTTGCAAGGATCAAAGCTGTGTAATTCATAGTAATCCTTCCTTTCCCTTTGATATGGTTTTAAGTATAGGGCGCTTTGCGAAAACTGTCAACCGTTACACATATCTATAACGTAAGAGAAATGGAAATAATCTTACGGTTTATTACAGCTTCCTTACTTCGCTTGACCCTGGAATCATTCCAGGGTGTAAAGTCATGACTGTCAGAAGAAAAGACATTGCTGTTCCTAAAACGAAAACAACAGCAAAAAAATGGAAGGAGTATGCAATATGAAAAAACATACAAAAACAATGCTGATCCCGTGTGCGGCTGCAGCATTAACTTTAGGAAGCTCTATGATGGCATTTGCAGCCACAGGGTGGGTACAGGAAGATGATAGCTGGCATTTTTATGACAGAAACGGTGATCAGGTTACCTCATCCTGGAAAAAATCCGGAAACGACTGGTTTTGGCTGGATGATGACGGTGAAATGGCTGTCAGTCAGCTGGTAGAGGATGATGACAATTACTACTATGTCAACGAAGGCGGTGCCATGGTACGCAACCAGTGGAGACAGCTGGAGAATGATGATCCGCAGGATGATGATGAATCCGATACGGTCTGGTATTATTTTGGTGCAGACGGAAAGGCATATAAGGCGAAAAACAGTGGAAGAGTCACATTCAAAACGATTGTCCGTGCAGACGGTGTAAGCAAAAAATATGCATTTGACGAAGAGGGCAAGATGCTTTACGGCTGGGTTGATGAGCAGGGTGAGCGTCAGACCGGAGACGATGCATGGCAGACCGGACTGTATTATCTTGGCGGACCGGATGACGGTGCGATGCGCAGCGGACAGTGGGAACGTCTGGACGTTGTCGATGATGATCAGACGAATGATGATTTCCAGGATTGGTATTGGTTCTATTTCAATGCCAACGGAAAAAAGGCAATGAATACCAAGAAAACTATCAATGGACGGAAATATTACTTTGAAGAGTACGGAAATGCACGCTTCAGCTGGTATGCAAGCTCCAGTAACGCAAGCACCAGCAATGCGACCGGATCCAATGCAGTATCAAGATTCTACAGCCCAATCCAGGATAGCTGGCTGTCTGTAGGCTGGTTCAAGACCGTGCCGGGTGAAGAAACCGATCCGGAAGGATATTCGGATGGTGATGAGCATTGGTATTATGCGGAAAAAGAAGGCGATCTTGTAAAGAGCCGCATCAAGAAGATCAATGGTTACTACTATGCCTTTGATGAGTATGGCAAGATGTTGGAAGGCCTCTACAAGGTAAATGTGTCCGGAAAAGACATCCTGTCCTATACCGAGATCGAGACCGAGAGCGATCTGCCGGATGCAGATGATACGGAGGAGGTATACTACTTTGGCGGCAACTCCAAGGCAGGTGCCATGAAGACCGGTATTGTTTCTCTTAATGTTGATGGAGAAAAGTATACCTATAATTTCCGTAAGTCCGGTGATGAGCGCGGACAGGGCTACAACGGTATTGAAGACGGCGTGATCTATGAGAAGGGCAAACGTCTGGAGGCTGATAAAGATGAGAAGCTTAAGAAGGTAGAATGGGAAGGCGAGACCTATCTTGTCAACACCTCCGGAAAGATTCAGAAGAGTAAGAAAAATGTCAAGGATGCAGATGACCGCTATTACTGCACAGACAGCAAGGGTGTTGTTACCTATGAAGGAACGGATAAAAACAGCGCAAAATAGAAAAGGCGCAGATTACCGAAACAGTTATACCATCACATAATAAATGAAACTCTCTGCAGATAAAAAAGGATGCGTCGGATCACCGGCGCGTCCTTTTTATAAAATGAACACTTATATTTATAAAGACACGATTATCATGCTTTTACATCATCTGACCTTAATATAGGAAGAAATAACTGCTGATAATAAAATGGTTTTTGATCGCGGATCCCCTGAGTGAGGAAGGTGGACATGAGTGTGTTTTGAATAGAAAGATGGTTTTGTCTTGCATATTCCTGCAGGTTTTGTATTGCATAAAACGGCGGAATGCGATCTGCTGAGGTACAGATGGTAGATAGGCAGCGGACGTTTTGGTCTGTGCAGGTAAGCTCCTGCGTAATGGGATAATCGGTATATTCAGCCATATCCTTGTGCAAACATAACATGGAAGTTTGATAATCCAGGCTTGCGTGGCTGCTGCCTGACGGCGGAAGAATCCGGTAGCTGTCAAAGAGATACAGTGCGTCAAGCCCGGCATGCTCTCTGGCATATTGAAACCATTGTGCAATTCCGTTATCAAAATTCAGATCCGATTGGATAATATAAGAATCCGGCAGTCTGCATTCCGTGATCTTTCCATAATAATTTCGAATGTTACGACAGTCTTTTTGGCTCATTTTCAGCCTGGCTATGGTGCATTCGTGCTGCCGTAGTGCCTTTTCTTCATCCTCCAGGCGTTGCTTGATGATATGATCGAAATGTTCTATGGAATCCAAGGGACTTTGTTCCACCCAAAGAGAAGCAATATCATCTAATCCGATATCTAATTTCCGCTGATAAAGGATGCTGACCAGTCTGGAAATATCCGATTCCGTATAGTAACGGTAACCGTTGTCGGATTTTTGTGCGGTGACCAGACCGCGCTTTTCGTAATGACGGAGCGTGTCACGGCTCATCCCCATAAGGCCGGCAACATCTCCGATCAAATATCTGTCTTTGTTCATGGTTTATTCCTCCGCAGAAAATGGTAACAGGAGTATCTGGAAAAATCAACCGGTGTAATAAAATCTTAATAATGAGTAAATATATCGTCAGCGAAAAATGATTACTGAGAATTTATATCACGTAAATGGATTGACTAAAGGGTTAGCATATGCTAACATATCGATATCGGGTTAGCAATGGATAACTGAGAAAGATTTCACAGGAGGAACGGTATATGTCAGCAGAAACCATGCTCCATTTTCTGAATCACTGCACAGCGGAAGAAAAGTTTGGTTTTCGCGTCGTGACTCAGTGTGCACCGGTTTTAAAGGGAGTAAAAATTTCGAACCTGATCACCATGAAAACGGGGTGCTGGAGAAAGCTCCGGGCATATCTGAAAAAAAGCCGAATCATCTGTATTCCGCTTTACGCAGATCAGGAGAAAGAGGTTTTGTTTCTGTATCGCTATGAGTTACTGGAGCGTCATTTGAAGCTTCAGGAAGTTAGGGAGTTTTTGAAGAACTGTGGCTATGACCGTTTTGATGTGGCATCTGTGTTGGCGAGACTGAGGAGAAGATATCAGTGCTATGCCGGAATCCAGAAAGAGTTTCCACATGAGCTTGGAGTCCTTTTGGGATATCCGGTGGGAGATGTACAGGGCTTTATCGCAAACCGTGGTGAAAACAGCCTGACCTCCCGCTACTGGAAGGTATATCAGAATCCGAAGGAAGCAGAAAAAATCTTTGATCTTTATGACCGTGTAAAAGAACAGGCTCTGCGTGAGATTATGTGCGGCCGCAGTCTGTCCTATGTGGCAGTATCATAAGAAGAATAACCCGAAGTAGATCAAGCCAGATCCTGCAGAAAAAATTGCAGATGGAGACTGCATGAAAAAATATGCAGCCGAAAATATAAAAAAGGAGAATATGAACATGAAAGAAGTTAACGTAATTTACTGGAGCAGCACCGGAAATACACAGGCTATGGCTGAGGCAGTAGGCGCAGGCGTAGAAGAAGCAGGCGGAAAGGCTAATGTGATCGAAGTATCCGCAGCAGATGTTTCTATGTTAAAGGATGCAGAGAGTTTTGCACTTGGCGCTTCCGCTATGGGCGATGAAGAACTGGATGCAGAGATGGATGATTTCGTAACCGCAGTAGAGGGAATCTGCTCCGGAAAGACCGTTGGCCTCTTTGGTTCCTATGACTGGGGCGATGGCGAGTGGATGCGCAAATGGGTAGATCGTATGCGTGAAGCAGGTGCCAATGTTGTAAACGGTGAAGGCGTAATCGCAAACCTGACCCCGAATGATGAGGCAGAGGCTGAGTGCAAGGCACTGGGAGCAGCTCTGGCTAAATAAAAATTGTAACTGTTCAGAGCCAAGCAAAATTTCATAAATCAGACGTGAAATGCTTGC
>CAVALB010000041.1:0-22680 GCA_963589345.1 uncultured Selenomonadales bacterium
CGTGCGAAGCACGCGAGTTTGGCCGCAGGGGAGACAATAGGCGGCGCAAGCGCACACGGTAAAAATTCCACAGGGTATGCGTTTCTGTACGGCAGCCCCGGAACTTCGGACCTTACTATTATAATATAAAAACGCTTTTATAAATTGGCATTTTCCCTAAAAGAATGCACCGACGCGATCCACCCCCTAGTTTTTGCAGCAGCCGAACGGATGCCGCATTCTCCTTTGCCACTCTGGCGCATACAGAGCAGCAAAGCTCCTCTTTTGCATAACGCAAGATGGCACGGCATGCTTCTTCGGCATATCCCTGACGTCGATAGGGACGAAAGATATGATAACCGAGTTCAAGATATTCTTCCTCTTCCTGCGTCATCTTGTTTTCTGATGGTTTCTGCACAGCTTCTTTCGGATTTGTCAGCCCAGCTTTTCCTACGATCACGCCGTCTGCTTTCCGTACCACTGCCCAGATTCCGTACTCATAGAAGCGATACTGGCTTTTTATGTAAGATTCCAGTTTGTCTTTATTATAAAAAACGCGGTCGGCGGTGCACTCTTCTTCTGTGTACCAAGCATCTGGTTCTTCCGGCATCTGCGCGATGTCATCCGGAGTAAATTCTCGGATCGTCAAACGGTCTGTTTTGGCGATAATCCATGGCAGGCCGATATGACGGCGCACGATGCGTTCAAGGTATTCCGGGCAGATGGCATCCGGTGCTGCAAGATATTCGGCATCCCAGAGAATTTCTGACCCTTGTTCGCCTTCTGATGTTTCTTCCGGATATAACGCAACAAAAACTCTCCCTGCTGCTTTCGCGGCAAGGAGAGCCTCTCGTTCGTCAGAAACCACCACCGGATATGCCTTGTTTTCTATCCAAATCGTATATTCCTGCGTCATATAATTCCTTTTTCAGTCACAACAGTTTTTCTGCTATCATACTGCAAGTACACAATCGATCAGCATTTCTCCGGCTCGTCGTACTCTTCTCCGAAGGTATCCACTGTCATACTCTTGATTTTCTGCTCTTTGAGCGGTCTGTCGCTGTAGTCGGTGCGGGTCTCGGCGATTTTGTTGACAATATCCATACCATCAACAACCATACCGAATGCTGCGTATGCACCATCTAAGTGCGGAGCATCTTTGTGCATGATAAAGAACTGGGAGCCTGCGGAGTTTGGCATCATGGAACGTGCCATGGACAAGACACCTGTGGTATGTTTTAAATCATTCTGGAAACCATTCTGGCTGAACTCACCCTTGATGGAGTAACCCGGGCCGCCCATGCCGTTGCCGTTCGGGCATCCTCCCTGAATCATAAAACCTTTGATGACTCTGTGGAAAATAAGGCCGTCATAATAACCCTTCTTTGCCAGGCTGATAAAATTCTTAACTGTGTTCGGAGCCACCTCCGGATATAATTCTGCGCGGATCACACCGCCGTCTTCCATGGTAATTGTAATCTCTGGATTTTTCACGAATAAATCTCCTTTCAACTGATACACCGGCACATATCATTACAGTACACGGGTAAGCATTTTTCTGAACTGAAAATGCCGTATGATACCGTTATGGCAGTACCCATGTTCTGATTATAACAGTCAAGTATGAAATCCGCAACCTAAAAGTAATCATCCATTTTCATATTGACAAAACACCTTGTTTTGTGATAATTTTAAACCAATATCAGGGAGTAGTTCACACCGGCTGCGAAAAATTTCTGCAAACCGGTGCTGTGCTGATCGTCATCACGCAGCAGATGCATGAAGATACATGGATCCGCCGCCGGGCAGTACACATGAAAATGGGACGAGACTTTTATTGCATCTTTGTTGTGCAATAAAAGTCTCGTCCTTTTTATTTTCCCTGCAATAAAGAAAGGAGAAACATATGGCATCGAAAAATATCTGGAATATGTCGTCAAAAGAACTGCTTGATTCCTTACAGATGTCAGAGCACGGACTGAGCACAAAACAGGCTGACGAGATCCGTGCTGAAAAAGGAGAGAACCTCCTTCAGGAGGAAAAGAAAAAAACGATCATTCAGGTTTTTTTAGAGCAATTCTGTGACCTGTTAGTCGTCATCCTGATCGCAGCTGCCGTGGTTTCCATGCTTTCCGGCAATGTGGAAAGCACCATCGTGATTTTGGCTGTCCTGATCATGAATGCAATCCTCGGAACCGTTCAGCATGTGAAGGCTGAAAAATCTCTGGAAAGCCTCAAACAGCTTTCTGCCCCCAATGCCAAGGTACTGCGGGATGGGGTAAAACAGGAGATTCCATCCCGAGATGTTGTTCCCGGAGATATCCTGGAGCTTGAGGCCGGAGACATGGTGGTGGCGGACGGAAGGATCCTGCACAATTTTTCCCTTCAGGTCAACGAAAGCTCCCTCACCGGAGAATCCGCTAACATTGACAAACAAGAGGCGGCTTTGGAAGGAGAGGTAGCTCTGGCAGATCGCACCAATATGGTCTACTCCGGAAGCCTGGTTGCCTATGGACGCGCTACTGTCCTGGTCACTGCCACCGGCATGAATACCGAAATCGGCAAGATTGCCGGTCTAATGAACGGAACAGAGGAGCGAAAGACACCTCTCCAAAAAAGCCTGGATCAGTTCAGTCAGAAGCTGGCCTTTCTGATCATGGCAGTATGTGCTGTGGTATTTGTCCTCTGCATGTACCGAAAGATGACGCTGCTGGACTCCCTCTTATTTGCTGTTGCTCTTGCCGTGGCTGCCATTCCGGAGGCACTCACCTCCATTGTCACCATTGTCCAGGCCTTCGGTACCAGAAAAATGGCGCGTGAAAATGCCATTATCAAGAAACTGAAGGCTGTAGAGAGCCTTGGCTGTGTGTCGGTCATCTGCTCCGATAAGACCGGCACCCTGACTCAGAACAAGATGACCGTTCAGCAGGTTTATGTAAGCGGCAATGTTCTGGATGCTTCCGAGCTAGATATCCAGGATCAGACGCAGCGGTATCTTCTGTACGATGCAATCCTAACCAACGATTCGAGCATCGTGGATGGAAAGGGGATCGGTGACCCGACCGAATATGCACTTTTAGAGATGTTTCGCAAGATCCGCGTACTGCCGGACAGCTATTTCGGCAAAATGGGGATCCACGAGGATGCCCTTCGCAGTATGATGAAACGTATGGAGGAGGTTCCCTTCGATTCCGATCGAAAGCTGATGAGCACCAAATATCAGATTCACGGAGTACCAACCATCCTGACTAAGGGTGCTGTTGATGTACTGTTAGATCGCTGTGTGGCCGTCCGCTATGCAGATGGAATCCACACCATGACGGAGGAGGAAAAAGAAAAGATCCGTCTTCAGAACCAGAACTTTTCTGAAAATGGACTCCGGGTCCTCGCCTTTGCATACAAGGAATCTGACGAGGTACTCTCTGCCGATTCCGAATATGGCTATACCTTCCTCGGTCTGATTTCCATGGTGGATCCGCCGAGACCGGAATCCATCCAGGCTGTTGCCGAGGCCAGACAGGCCGGCATCCGTACCATCATGATCACCGGCGACCACAAGGTGACGGCTACGGCCATTGCAAAGCAGATCGGCATCTTCCGTGACGGAGACCTGGCGCTCACCGGCATGGAGTTAGATGCTTTGAGTGATGAAGAACTGGATCAGAAGATTGACAAAATTTCCGTATACGCCCGGGTTTCTCCGGAGAATAAGATCCGTATTGTCGATGGCTGGCAGAGGCGCGGCAATATTGTATCCATGACCGGTGACGGTGTCAACGATGCCCCGGCCTTAAAGAAGGCAGACATCGGTGTTGCCATGGGCATCACAGGTACGGAGGTTTCCAAGGATGCCGCTTCCATGATTCTGGCGGATGACAATTTTGCCACGATCATCAAGGCCGTTGCCAACGGACGAAACGTGTACCGGAATATCAAAAATGCTGTTATGTACCTGCTTTCCGGCAACACCGCAGCGATTTTTGCTGTCCTCTATACCTCACTGATGGCGCTTCCGGTTCCGTTTGCGCCGGTACAGCTTCTCTTTATCAACCTGCTCACTGACTCCCTCCCTGCACTTGCCATCGGCATGGAACCGGCTGATGACGGACTTTTAAAAGAAAAGCCGAGGGATCCAAAGGAAGGGCTTTTGACAAAGGATTTCCTGATCCGAATGGTATCTCAGGGCGCGCTGATCGCTGTAGTTGTAATCATTGCTTTTTATCTGGGACTGAAAAATGGATCGGCTATGGCCTCCACCATGGCATTTTCCACGCTGACCCTGGCAAGACTCTTCCATGGATTTAACTGCCGCGGAAACCAGGCGATCTGGAAGCTGGGCTTTCGGACGAATCCCTACAGCCTGTATGCATTTGCTGCCGGAGTGATCCTGCTTGCTCTGGTTCTTCTGATTCCGGGACTGCACGGACTCTTCCAGGTTCAGACCATGTCTTTTCTGGCACTGATGCAGGTAGCAGGCCTGGCACTGATCCCAACCATCATCATCCAGGTAAAACGCAGCCTGTGTACACATTAACGATAGCTGCCAAAAGAGGCACCTTTCTAAAACGAAAGGTGCCTCTTTTTATCGGCTGGTTATTTAAAAATCGTTGTACTGACATGTCTCATAAACCTGTGATAGATCACAAATATAATTCCTCCCGTAAAGATCCAGGATGCCACATAGACATTCATCAGCATCTCGTAGGTTGGGAACCAGCGAAATACCGTAACAAGCCAGATCAGGCGGAACACTACCGTTCCGAGAATGGTAACAATGGATGGCTCCAAGGACCTTCCCATGCCGCGAAGTGCTGCACTTTCCACCTCATAGGTAGCAGTCAGTCCTTCAAGGGAGCATACATGGTGCAGTCGAACCAGTCCGTAGACCGCTACCGCACTGCTGGTCGTATAGATCCCGACAAAGAAATCATCCCAGATCATAAAGATGATGGCCAGGATTTCCGTAAATCCGATTCCAAACAGCATGCACAGCCAGAATATTTTCTTGCAGCGCTTCACATTCCCGGCTCCGTAATTCTGACTTGTGAAGGTCACCGCGGCCTGAGCAAAGGCTGAAGCAATGTCATAGGTGAAATACTCAAAATTCAAAGCAAGGGAGGAACCTGCAATGGCGTTTTCCCCAAAGGAATTAATCCCACTCTGGATAAACACATTGGAGACGGAAAAGATCGCTCCCTGGATTCCGGCCGGGATACCGATCTTCAGAACCTTTGACAGATCCGTTTTCTCGATCCGAAGCTTGCCAAACTGAAGTTTAAATTCATCGTCTCTATGATACAGGTTTTTGATCACGAGTCCCGCACTTAAAATATTGGAGGTCACGGTTGCGATCGCCACACCGGCTACACCAAGATGAAAACCGATCACCAAAAGCAGATTTAAAATCACATTCAAGGTTCCGGAAGCCAAAAGGTAATACATCGGTCTGCGGCTGTCTCCGAAGCTTCGCAGGATTGCAGATCCAAAGTTGTAGATCACCATAAACGGAATACTGACAAAGTAAATCCGAATATACAAAAGAGCCTCATCAATCACACTTTCCGGAGTTCCAGAAAGCTCCAGGATCACCCGTGCAAGCCCCATGCCTATACACATCAAAAGCAATCCAAGGATTCCACCAAAAGCAAGGATGGTATGAAGCATCCCGCTGATCTGTTCCCTTTTTTTCTGTCCGATCAGCGTAGCCAAAGCTGCATTCGGGCCTACGGAAAGTCCGACGATCAGGTTCACAAAAATCCCGACCAGAGCCACACAGCTTCCTACTGCTGCCAGCGCCTGATCACCTGCAAAGCGACCAACCACTGCCACATCTGCGGAGTTAAACAGCTGCTGTAAAATGCTGCTGAATGCTAACGGGATGGCAAACAAGATCAGATTTCCCGCAAGGCCTCCTTGCAGCATATCCATCTCTTTTGCACGAATTTCTTTTTTCATTTTTATCCTCCGGATTCAAGCTTGAGTCGTGCTTGCACACGCTTATATTTGAATCGCCTAGTTATTTTGTACACTAGTGCATCGTTTCATAAATAACTGGCCTAATCACGCAGGATGCAGATTCGAGTGTGCAGTTCAAAAAACGTAGGCGTAGCGGGCTACGCTGAGGCTTTTTGGACTGTGCAATCGGATTTGCAGACAAGCGAATAGGCTAGTTATTTTGTAAACGAGGCACTAGTCCGCCAGATGAAGCATCTCGATTAAGAAGATCCAAGTCAGTCCGTAATAGGACACAACTGCCACCAGGTCGTTCACCGTGGTGATCAAAGGGCCGGATGCCACAGCCGGGTCAACGCCCAATTTTTTGAAGGCAATCGGGATTACCGTACCGGAGACACTGGAGATCAACATAGCTAAAAGCAGTGCCGCTCCGATGCAGGCCGATACTGCAAAGCCAAAGCCAGGGGTCATTCCCTTTGCCAGGATCACGTACAGACCAATAAATACAAAGGACAGAACACCGAGAATGAAGCCATTGCACAAGCCAACTCTCGCTTCCTTGAGTATCAGGCCAAGCTTCTGTTTTCCGTCCAGATTTTCATCCATCAGAACACGGATGGTGACTGCCAGGGACTGGGTTCCGACGTTTCCGGCCATGTCAAGAACCAGGGACTGGAAGCAGATGACGATGGTGAGCTGGGCAACCACGCCTTCAAACAGCCCCACAACACTGGAAACCACAAGGCCAAGACCAAGCAGGATGATCAGCCAGGGGAGACGTTTTTTTACGCTCTGGCGAATTGGTTCGTTTAATTCCTCCTCCGAAGCAAGACCTGCCAGCTTTGCGTAATCCTCTCCCATTTCATCATCTACTACCTCAACAATATCCTGGGCAGTGATGACACCCAGAATCTTGTTGTTCTCATCCAATACGGGGATGGAGTCCTCCGAGTAATCCTTCATGCGCTCGATACAGTCATCAATCAGTTCGCGCGCATATACATACGGATAGGATTCCATAATAATGTCATCCAGGCTGCTGCCCTCTCTGGCAATGATCAGATCCTTCAGATCAATGGCTCCGCAGAAGGTATGCTTCTCATCTGTCACATACAGGGTAGATATATTGTCATTCTCGGCGGCCTGGTCGATCAGCTCCCGCATTGCTTCACGGATGCTGATTCCGGAATGGATCTCGATGAAATTCATGCTCATGCGGCTTCCGATCTCATCCTCATCAAAGGATTCCAACATAGCCAGATCACGCCGGGATTCGTTATCCATAAGGTCAATGAGCATGTTGCGCTCGGATTTTGTCAAACGCTTTAATAAGGCTGCTGCCTGATCCACCTCCATGCAGGAAAGAACCTCAACCTTCTTTCTTGCATTCAGTTCCTCAAAATAAATTTCTGCGTTATCCAGATATTCAAAAATATCAGAAAGCTGTTCTGCATCCAAAATTCGATACAGGCGCTCTCTCTCGTCCCGCGTGAGTACCTCAAAGGAGGCTGCAATATCATTCTCATGGTAATCGGAAATGCGATCCTTTAACACACGCGGAGATACGTTGCTGCGAATGATCTGCTCAAGTTCTGTCTGGTAGTTACGAACTGCAACTGCAGTATCTTTTCCTTCCATCTCTCTTACTTTTTCCATATCTGCTCCTTTCTGATTTTGGAGCATTTTTTATTTATGCGAAAAGCATGAACTAAAAAATGCCATCACCGGTTTCATCCGAAAACGGGCAATGGCAGACACACAGCAAACAGACCAAGCTGCGCCCCTGGGCACAGCTGATCAGATCTGTTTTTCTATCTTGAACTTTTGCGTGTGAGATGACGGGCTGCACATGCTGACAGACTGCCGGTCATCTTTTCTCTTCCATTGCCGCTGCTTCGCTTATAACTGTCCGCGCCGTCCATCATCTCACCTCCTTGTGATTATATCTCATTACTGCTTTTTTATTATAAAAGGGTTGTCATGATTTGACAACCCCCTATTTTTTCATAGAATGATGGTAACTGTTCAGAACCAACCTCCAAAATGCTTCGCATTTCGTTTTATTCCTGCATGACTCTGCGGATTGCCTCCGCAGAAAAGCCTCGCCTCCCCAGCGCTCCCATGATGCGCCGATACTCTGCCGGTTCTAAGCGTTTTTCCGGTTCCCAGCCTTTTTTTAAGAGAAGTTTCCGGATCTGGCTGTCCTCGTCGACTTCTTCCTCCTGCAGAATCAGCTCGATAATCTCCCGATCTACGCCCTTTTGTTCTAAATCGAAGCGAATCTGGCGGCGGCTCTTTTTGGCCGCATGGGAACGGACATAGCGACCCGCGTAAGCTTCATCATCCAAGTAGCGGCACTCTTTCAAAAAAATCACTGTTTTTTCGATTTCATCGGCACCGTAACCTCGTTCACAAAGCTTTCGACTCAGCTCAAACTCTGTGCGATCCCGATATTCCAGGAGTGCAAAAGCACACTCCCTGACAGTTCTGCTGTTTCCGTTTGACTGACTCCAGGTTTTCATAGGCTTATTCTGCGTTAGAATTTCCTGCTTCGGAATTTCCAGCTTCGGACGCAGGCTCTGCATTCTGTGCCTGTGCTTCTTCCTCTGCCGCACCTGCCGCCAGCGCCTTCACTGTCTCGTCCATCGGAAGTCCATGCTTCTCGCGCACCTTTAACTCAACCTCAGCCCAGACTGCCGGATGCTCACGCAGATAGGTCTTGGCATTTTCACGACCCTGACCGATCTTAACACCGTTATAAGCGTACCAGGCACCGCTCTTCTCTACGATATTATCCTTCACAGCCAAATCCAGAATATCGCCCTCTCTGGAGATACCCTGACCAAACATAATATCAAACTCTGCCTCTTTAAATGGCGGCGCGATCTTATTCTTTACAACCTTTACACGGACATGGTTTCCGATCACCTCGCCGCCCTGTTTGATTGACTCTACCCGACGAACATCCAGGCGGACAGAAGCATAGAACTTCAGAGCACGGCCACCGGTTGTTGTCTCCGGATTGCCAAACAGAACGCCGACCTTCTCACGCAGCTGGTTGATGAAGATCACGCAGCAATTGGACTTGCTGATGATACCGGTCAGCTTGCGCAGTGCCTGGGACATCAGACGTGCCTGCAGACCTACGTGAGAATCGCCCATGTCACCATCGATCTCGGCCTTCGGCACCAAGGCTGCCACAGAGTCCACAATAACAATGTCCACCGCACCGGAACGAACCATGGTCTCCGTGATCTCAAGAGCCTGTTCGCCGTTATCCGGCTGAGAGATGTACAGATTGTCAATATCAACCCCGATATTCTTTGCATAGACCGGATCAAGGGCATGCTCTGCATCGATGAAGCCTGCAATGCCTCCGCGTTTTTGCACCTCTGCTACCATATGCAGTGCTACGGTGGTCTTACCGCTTGATTCCGGACCGTAGACCTCAATGACACGTCCCTTCGGCACACCGCCAAGTCCCAGCGCAATGTCCAGGCTGATGGAGCCGGTAGGTACGGTTTCAATGCTCATGTCTGCTCCGGAGTCTCCAAGCTTCATGATAGAGCCTTTTCCGTAGGACTTTTCAATCTGTGTAATCGCAGCATCCAATGCTTTTAATTTATCGTCTTTATTCATAATTTCCTCCAGGTGAAGAACCGGTTCTGCAACTCGTTTCTTTTGCGAACAAATGTTCTTTTCAATGTATTAATCATAGTATAAACCGCTTCAAATGTCAATATATTTCTAGTGCACTGACACATTCATATTTCGACTAATTGACTTGTCTATTTTCCCATTGAACTGCGTTGACTTCAATCGACGATGCCACCGCATCGCCTCTTTCAGTCGCCTTGTCAATGAAAAAATATTCAGCGTCATTAGTCTGAAAATGAATGTGCCAGCACACTAGTGCATCGTTTCATAAATAACTGGCCTAATCACGCAGGATGCAGATTCGAGTGTGCAGTTCAAAAAACGTAGGCGTAGCGGGCTACGCTGAGGCTTTTTGGACTGTGCAATCGGATTTGCAGACAAGCGAATAGGCTAGTTATTTTGTAAACGAGGCACTAGTGCCTTACTTTCTTGCTGCTGCCTTCTTTGCTGCTGCGGCAACTGCCTCTGCATCCAGGCCGTATTTCTTAAGCAGCTCGCTGTAAGGGCCGGACTCGCCGTGGCGATCCTGCATGCCCACCATCTCAACCGGAACGATCGATCCGGTCTTTGCCAGAACCTCGCTGACTGCTCCGCCAAGGCCGCCGATCACACTGTGCTCCTCTGCCGTCACGATGGCACCGGTCTCCTTTGCACATTTCTCGATCAGCTCTGCGTCGATCGGCTTGATGCTGTACATATCGACAACCCGCACGCTTAAGCCCTCTTTCTCCAGAGCCTCTGCTGCTGCCACTGCCGTGCTGACCATCAGGCCGCAGGCGATGATGGTCACATCACTGCCCTCTCTTACGACCATGCCCTTGCCAAGCTCAAATTTTGCGTTTTCCGGATGGCAGTCCGGAGCGGCATCTCTCGAAAGACGGATATACATCGGCTCATTGACCTCGATGGCGGTCTTTACCATCCAGTCCGTGATCTGCGCATCCGATGCAACCAGGACGTTGACACCCGGAAGGGTACGCATCATGGCGATGTCCTCTAATGCATGATGGGTCGCACCGTCAAAGGCATCGGATAAGCCGCCGTAGCCGCCCATCATCTTGATCGGCAGTCCGGAGTAGGACATAAAGGTTCTTGCTGCTAAAGAGCCAATGGTGGTTAAAAATACTGCAAAGGTGTTGACAAACGGGATCTTTCCGTTCTTTGCCATGCCTGCTGCCATACCCATCATGGCATATTCACTGATGCCGCAGTTATAGAAACGATCCGGATATTCCTTTCCGAACATGGCAGATTTGGTGGAACCGGATACATCGGCATCCAGGACTACGATATTTTCATTGGTTGCTCCATACTTTTTCAGGGACTCTCCATATACATCACGAATTGCCTTTGCCATTACTGTACACCTCCCAGTTCTTTCATTGCTGCTTCATAATCGGCATCCTTGACCGGTGCGCCGTGCCAGGTGTTTTTGCCCTCCATGAAGGAAACGCCCTTGCCCTTTACGGTCTTTGCCAGGATGATGCTCGGAACACCCTTGACGGATTTTGCGGTCTCAATGGCTGCGCTTAAGGCTGCCACATCATGGCCGTCACAAACAATGGTGTTATAGCCAAATGCCTTGAATTTCAGCTCGATATCGCCCATCGGCATGATCTGCTCGGTGGTGCCGTCTAACTGTACGCCGTTCCAGTCCAGAATGGAGATCAGGCGGTCTGCTTTAAATTTGGAAGCATTCATGCAGGTCTCCCAGACAACGCCCTCGTTGATCTCGCCATCGCCGAGGATTGCGTAGGTATAAGCATCTATGCCGTCATGCATATCGGAAAGTGCCAGTCCTAAGGCGAAAGGATATCCGGCACCTAAAGGACCTGTGGAGGCTTCTACCCCCGGTGTCTCCTTGGAGCACGGATGACCCTGCAGACGGCTGTCGATCTTACGAAGCGTGTGCAGCTCCTCGGTCGGGAAAAATCCTTTTTCTGCTAACTCGATATACAGCATCGGAGCTGCATGTCCTTTGCAAAGCACGATTTTGTCACGGCTTCTGTCACCGATATTTTCCGGTGAAATGTTTGCGTCATTGAAATAAAGATTGGTCAGAATCTCGCATACGGAGAGGGATCCGCCCGGATGTCCGGTCTGTCTCTCATGCAGGATCTCAATCAGGGTACGTCTGAATTTCAGACAAAGTGCATCCAACTCCTGTTTCTTTTCGTTGGTCATGTCGGTAGTCTCCTTTATATATATTATGTGTTTTTATAGCCGTTTTAATGTTTCCTTTACCTCTTCCATGCAAAGTCCCGGACTGGAAAGGACCGGAATCTTGCAGATCTCTTCGATCTTTTGATCCAGATGTGCCATGGAGGCTTGCGCTAATACCACGCAGTCATATCCGGAAATTTCCTTTGCCATCTCAAGCAAGATTGCATCATGGCGATCCATCTGCACCGCCTTCATTGCCTGAAAGGCCTCGGCATTTGCGCGAAAATCAATCTGAACGCTTTTTCCAAGCTTTGCAGCCTCGGCATTCAGCTTCTCCCGCATCGGTTCCTCCGTGCTCCCGGCAGTTGCTAACACCAGGATCCGGTCACCATAGGTAACCGCTTTTCTTCCCATAGCATCGTCAATGGCAATTAACGGAACCTTGATAAAGGGTCTAATCATGTTCACCACCGGAGTTAAGGTCGAGCAGGTTACCACGATCATGTCGGCACCGGTCATCTCTGCGGATTTGATGTCATTGTACAGGCGGCACCGGTTTTCGATGGTAAACGCTCCGATCTCATTGGGATTGTTTGCTAAAAAATCATCCCAGAGATTGTGGATCTTGACCGGCTCGCCAAGATATTCCTTCAGCTGCCCATCGAAGGCATTTGCCACCGTTTTCACAGTGTGGATCAATGCTATGCTCTTCATGCTTCCTCCTGTCCGTAAACCTTCTTCATGATCGGGATCAGATACTCTGCTGCACCCTTTGCGGCTCCCTCCATGCTCGGAATCTGGAAGATCTCTGTCGTAAAGGCACCGTCATATCCACATTCCTTAAATGTAGAAATGATCTTTTCAAAATCCAGTCCGCACTGTCCCGGATAACGGCGGTTATTGTCCGCCAGATGCACATGGATGTTATAAGGACTGTACTGATAAATGGCATCAAACAGGTTTTTCTCCTCCAGATTCAGATGAAAAACATCTAACATCAGGCGGAAATTTTCCCGGTCAACCCGGTCAACCATGTCTGCACCCTCTGCACAGGTATTGATGAAATTTGTCTGCATGATGGTGACGGTCTCCAGTGCGATCTTCACATTTTTCGGAGCCGCATAATCAGCCAACTCCCGAAATGCTGCGATAGCCAGGTTTTCTGTTTCTTCCTTTGTAAGCTCCTTGCAGTACTGACCGCGAATACGGCCAATGTTGATATTCGCCCCTAAGTATGCTGCAAAGTCGATGATCTCTTTGCTTCTGCGGATCGCTTCCTTCCGATTTTCCGGATCCGGGTTGGTATAGCTAAGCCCCAGCTGTCCAAAGATCTCACCGGTGCAGACCAAAACAACCTTCAGCCCGTTCTTTTCTGCCTCCTGCTTTACAAAGTCCCAGTCAAGCTCCGACGGATTTAAGGTCATCAGCTCAACCCCCTGGTAGCCAAGCTTTGCAAGGTCCGAAAAGCTCTTTTCTAACGGCCCCTGGTATGCCGTAACCGAATCCGCAATGGCAACATCCGGTGTGGCAACCTGATAACATAACTTCATACCCTCACTCCTTTTTCGCGTTTTGTAAACTTCCTTATGCCTGTATATATAGCAAAGGCTGTGCCAAGTTCAGATACCTGATTTTCATCTCCCAGAATAAATGAATGTGTCAGTGCACTAGTGTACTGGCACATTCATTTTCAAACTAATGACGCTGAATATTTTTTCATTGACAAGGCGACTGAAAGAGGCGATGCGGTGGCATCGTCGATTGAAGTCAACGCAGTTCAATGGGAAAATAGACAAGTCAATTAGTTGAAATATGAACGTGTCAGTGCACTAGCCCTTGATACAGTTTCATGCAGCGGTCACCCGGCACCGCTGCATGAAAAAAGTTCATTTATAGGATATTTTGCTTTGTTTTGTTTCATTTTGTTTCAATATCATACATTAGGCTTGTTTGTGTTCCAATGTTTCATAATGTTTCCATCCTGCATCACAAAAGGTACCTTCGCCAAGCAGCTCACATCCTGTAACGGATTTCCTTCCACTGCAATAATATCTGCCGTGTAGCCCTTTTTCAGACTTCCTATGGAATCACCAAGGCCGCACACCTTTGCCGCATTGGAGGTGACGCCCTGCAAAGCCGTTACGATATCCGAACCAAGTTCCACTGCATAGCCGACCTCACGATACAGATAGCCGTGATAAGCATCGGTTCCCAGTACATATGGAACTTTGGTACTCATCAGAAGCTTCAGTCTCTCACGCACCCGCGGACGATTTGCACGTACACGGTAAGCATTGTTTGCAGATAAGGTTTCTTCTCTTGTCGGATCTAAGAAGATGCCGGAGGTAAAGTCAACAATACACTTGGAGTTGGCCAGCCATTCCGCATCCTGAGGCGTGCACATATACATATGCTCGATCACCTGAACACCGCCGTCGATGCAGTCCTTTAGTCCCTGACCTCCGATGCAGTGAGCTGCCACCGGAATATTCTTTCTGGCTGCCTCATTAACAGCCATGGAAATTTCCTCCAGACTCAAGAAGCTCGGTACAAACTCCTTGTCCGGATCCGGAACGCCCGGTGTGATAAAGAGCTTTAACAGATCAACGCCCTTCTTTAAATTTTCACGTGCAGTTTTCCGAATCTCTTCCGGCCCACAATGCGGGCTTCCGATATATCCGGCGCCATGGCTTCCCTTCATGCCAATGCCGGCTGCAAGAAGCTTCGGTCCCTGTACCTTACCCTCAGCGATGAGTTTTTTCAGGGTCACATCAATATAGAAACGATCACCCATGCAGCGTGCTGTTGTCACGCCGCTCATAAGATCCTTCTTAAATCCATCCAGTGCGATCAGAGTCAGCTCACACTCTGTGCTCCAGGCTAAAAGCTCTAAGTGTTCCGGAATCGTTGCATCGATGGAAAGATGATTGTGACACTCGATTAAACCTGGCATCAGGGTCGTATCCTTTAGATCCACCACCTCAGCATCAGGAATATCCGGACACTCATTTTGCGGAAGGATGTCTGCAATTTTTCCATCCTGTACAACCACTGCCATATGCTGTTTTTCTTCCAGGCTCTCACCAACCAGAACACGTTCTGCTTTTAAAATCGTTGTCTTCATTGTTTTTCTCTCCTTTAAGCTACTTTTGATCCCACGTTTTCCGTCTTTTTATATTCACCCAGTCCGTGCTTTTCATTAAACTTCTTTGCCCACCGTGCCAAGAAAGCCACCAGAAGCGGGGTCAGGATTGCGGTAACAATGGTAGATGCCGCGATCTGAGCACTTGCAGTCTCAACCTGCGGTGCAAAGGACGGATCTGCCTCTGCAATGGATGCAGGAGTTGTTGCTGCCACACCGGCTACGGTACCGACGGCCGCACCCATAGGATCTGCTTTTCTGCGGATCACACTGTAAATAATAAAGGTCAGAACACCGGTAACTGCAACGGTCATAAGTCCAAGAAGGATGCCGGAAAAGCCTGCGCCTGCGATGGTGAAAAAGCTCATGCCTGCGCCAAGGCAGAAGCCGTTGAACGGCGGAAGCAGTGCCATAGCGGTTGAAAGTGTCTCTCTCCACTCGTGATCCAGGTTGCCAATGATAAAGCCAATGATTAACGGAATAATACTTGCCATGATTGCGGTAATCGGGAATTTGCCGATTCCTGCGGTTCCCAGTGCAATCATAGTAAAGAACGGGCCATCGTTTAAGGTCAGGATTGCGGTTGCTCCTACATCGGACTCTTCACCGTACTCACCGGCAAGGGTTGCATAGATAACACCGTTTGAGTTTGTCACTGCACCAATGATTGCAAGAGGAAACAGTCCAAAGAATCCTGCTTCTCCAAAAAGTGCATTCAAAAGAAGACCAAGACCGAAGCCGCCAAAGAATTTCAGTGCTGTCAGTAAAACGCCCTTATATACTGTCTCACCTGCTGCTCTTACATCGATGGTTGCGCCGCTGCAAAACAGATACAAACCGATCAAAGTCGGAATTCCGTTTTTAAACAGACCGCTGGTGAAGCCTCCGATCTGAAGTGCCTGCGGGAAAAAGGTATTCACCGTGCATCCAAGCAAAAGCGGAATGACCATCGCGCCCGCGGGGAATTTTTTCATCGTGCCGAGAATCTTGACATTACCAATCATAATCTTTACCTCCAATACACCTTCCAAGTCATTATAAGTTTCATGAACCAGTTCTGACCTCTTAAATAGCAAGCGCTGTGCCGATTTTTCGGTTTTAATGTGAACTTCACGAAATTTTGATGCTCTATGTTGATTTTTTGTATGTTTTTACTAAACTCAACTAGAGTTTTAAAGATAAAATGACGGAAAAATCGGGTTGATTTTTCTTGATCTCCCATTTTTCTCGTTTGATTTTCTGAATTTTATAATTGCATTTCATTGTTTTTTATTGCATATGTTTTATATTTGAGAAGTATTTTGCAATCTTTTGCAATTTTGTTCTTTTTTTATCAAGCAATCTGCGTTAAAATAAATTCCAGGTCACATTTTGTTATCACTTCAGGGAGGTTATCCATGATCCATCTCATTTTTTATGCACCCTATCCGCAGATTATTCCACTGATCAATCAGGTCTTTCGGGAACGGCCGGATCAGGATGAGATCCAGTACGAAATCATTCAGGATTTTTACAGCAACCCGTTAGACGGTCTGAACGCCGATGTCATTATTGCACGCGGCTTTTCTGCCCTGACCATGAAACAGCGCGGCTATATCTGTGCAGAATTAAAGGTCGGCGGCTACGATGTGATCGCAGCCATCTTAAAAGCAAAACGCCTGCTGCCCGAGGTTTCTCATATTGCTGTCATCGGAGCCTTCAATATGATCTATGGTGTGGAAAGTCTCCAGGATGCCTTTCCGAATCTGCAGCTTTCTTCCTATCCGGTCAATTCCGAACTGTTGCTGAATGATACGATTGAAAAAGCCGTTTCCGATGGCTGCGAAGTCGTGGTCGGAAACTATACTGCCGTGGAGCTGGCAAAAAAAAGAAAAATTCCTGCAGTCATCATCGAATCCGGTAGAGAAGCCATCAACAATGCGATCGCCGAGGCCATCTCTGCTGCCGAGATTGATCAAAAGGAAAAGATGCGCAGCGCCCAGATGGCAAATGTCATGAACTATTCCTTTCAGGGAATCATTTCTACCGACCAAAACGGCAGGATCACCTTTGCAAACCGCTATTGCCATTCCATTTTAAACGCCAAAAATGAACTTCTCACCGGTCGTGACATCCGGGAATTTTTTCCGGATCTGGCAATAGAAGAGGTCACAAAAAACGGGAAAAAGCTTCTCTCCGAGCTGCACGCCTACGATTCCTGTCAGCTGATGTTAAACTGCGTCCCGGTACCAGACAACGACGGAACAAACGGCTGTGTTCTGACCTTTCAGGATACCAGCCGCATTCAAGCCGACGAGCTGCAGGTACGAAAAAAAATGAGCCATTCCAGCTTTCAGACGAAATATAACTTTTCCGACATCCTGCATGAAAGCCAGCTCATGGATACCGTCATCTCCGATGCCGCCACCTACAGCTACTCCGATTCCAATATCCTGATCTACGGTGAAACCGGAACCGGCAAAGAGCTGTTTGCCCAGAGCATCCACAATTCCAGTCCACGAAAAAACCACCCCTTCGTTGCGATCAACTGCTCCGCCCTTCCGGAAAATCTTCTGGAAAGTGAATTGTTCGGCTACGTGGAAGGAGCCTTTACCGGTGCATCAAGGGGAGGCAAAATGGGTTTTTTCGAATTAGCACATAAGGGGACTATCTTTTTAGATGAAATCGGAGACATCTCACCCAAGCTGCAAAGCCGCCTCCTACGTGTCCTGCAGGAGCGCGAGGTCATGCGTCTTGGAAGCGACAAGGTCATCCCCATCGACGTGCGCGTCATCTCCGCCACCAATAAGAACCTAAAAGAAGAAGTAAGAAACGGAAGCTTCCGCCAGGATCTGCTCTACCGCCTGGATGTCCTGGAGTTAAATCTTCCGCCGCTCAGAAACCGGAATCAGGATGTTCTGGTACTCCTCAAGCAGCAGATCACCTATGAACATGAACGAACCGGCAGTGTTCTGGAAACCCTGTCAAAAGAAGCCGAAGACCTGATCCTCCAATACTCCTGGCCGGGAAATGTCAGAGAACTGAAAAACTTCTCTCAGCGCCTCTCCATCCTCACCCAGGTACCGGAAGCCTCCGCCTCCGACATCATCCGCGCCCTCCCCGACGCCGACCTCAATAAAACAGCACCAGAGCCAACCCCCGCCGCTTCGAAACCAAACGAAGCCCCCGTCTATTCCCGCTATGACGAGCGAGAGGAAATTTTAAAAGCACTCTATACCTTTCATAACAATCGAACCAAGACAGCGGAATTTCTTGGAATCAATAAGAGCACGCTGTGGAGGAAGATGAAGAAGTATGGGATACTGGTGGGGGAATAAGATGTAAAAAAGAATGGGCACTCGTGAGTGAGTTCCCATTCTTTTTTAATTCGATTACTGTAAGCCATTCTCAGCCATGTAATCTGCTTCATACTTGGTTACATATTCGGTTGCTGCAGCAGTATCCTTATAATCTGCAATCAGCTTGTTTGCATCGATGTATTCCGTTTTCCACGCATCGGTTTCCGATACTGATTTCAATACCTCACTCCAATAAGCCGCAGCTTCATCACTCATAGCTGCCGGAGCTGCTACGCCACGCCATACCGGAACTTCTACATTGTTATAATCACCAACCTCACTCAGAGTCGGAGCATCAGCCAGGTTGCCCGTGTAGCGTTCATTTGCCAATGCCAGGATCGGGATCAGAGAACCGGCTTCTACATATTCGCTTGCTGCTGCCGGTTTTGCAATAACAAACTCCACATGTCCGCCCAGAGCTGCAGTAATCGCATCACCTGTAGAATCATAGGTAATATAGGTCAGCAGATCTTCCGATACTCCAAGCTCTGCAATCAGAGCCTGATAGGTTGCAATGTCATCTCCCTTAGATCCACCGATTACCACCTTATTTCCAGCTTTAACTGCCTCAATAACATCTGCAAAACTATCATACTGTGCATCTTTTCCTTTAAAGAGCAGCTGCTTGTCGACTGCCATGATTGCCAGAATCCGGAAATTAGAGGAGCGATTCTTGGTATTGGTAACCATTGGCATCAGATCACCACTGTTGAAAGTCAAAAGCTGATAATCTGCATTCTTTTTCATCGTTGCAACCTCATTACGGCCAACCTCACCGGAGCCGTCGGTCTTGTTGGTTACCACGATTGTCTGTCCATTTACAAGGTTTTCAGCAGTCATGATGTCACTGATCTTACGTGTAAAAATATCAGATCCACCGCCGGCACTGGAAGTACACATCCACTGAATCGTTTTGGTTGGAGTAAACTTTCCATCTTTTACACTATCGCTGCCACCGCAACCGGTTACCAGCACGGATGCTGCCATAGCAACTGCCATAATTCCCGATAAAACTTTCTTTTTCATAACGATAAACCCTCCATTTTTCATTTAAGCTACTGCATTTTTTCTTTTTGCTAAAATCGGACGCAATACCGATGCAAGGATGATTGCAAAGAAAATGATCATCAGCACACAAGTAATCGGTCTGGTAAAGAAAATGTTCAAGCTGCCACCGGAAAGAATAAATGCCTTACGCATATTGTTTTCCAGAAGCGGTGCCAATACAAAAGATAAAAGCATCGGTGCCGACGGAAAATTATTCTTATTCAGAAGATATCCCACGATACCGGACAGGAACATTACGATAACCCCATACATAGAATTGCTGGTGCTGTAAGCACCTACGATGCAGACCACGGTAATGATCGGAATCATATATTTTACCGGCACAGACAGAATCTGGATCAGGAAAGGAATGATGCAGATTGCAACAGCCAAGGTAAAAAGATTAGCCAAATACAAAGATGCTATCAAGCCCCAACAAAATTCAGGCTCATTTTCAAATAACAGCGGCCCCGGAGATAACCCCCACATCATCAATCCGCCAAGCAATACTGCGCCGGTTCCGGATCCGGGAATTCCAAGTGCCAGAAGTGGTGCAAATGCTCCTGCTGCTGCCGCGTTGTTTGCTGCCTCTGCGGCTGCAATACCTTCGATTGCACCGGTTCCCAGAGGTTCTTCACTCTTAAACTTTTTCTGAACAGCATACCCCATAAAAGAGCCTGTTGTAGCACCTGCTCCCGGAAGAACACCGATGAAGGTTCCCATAAATCCTGAACGAAGTGTAGGCGGAAGAAGACGTTTGAAGTCATGTCCTGTCAGCATGGATCCGCGAATCGACAGTTTCATTTCTTTTTTTGCCGAACCCGCCCGCTTCTCATTATCCGAATCACGATCATTGATCAGCTTGATAACCTGGGCAAAACCGACTGCTCCGATAACAAACGGGGTAAACGGAATGCCGCCGAGCAAATACATGCTTCCAAATTCATAACGCGGAGCACCGGATAAGGTATCCATACCCATACTTGCAAGTAAAATACCAAAACAGGTGATGACAACGCCTTTGATCGGGTTTTCACCAACCAGCCAGCTGATGGAAGTCATAGCAATCAATAAGATTGCTGTCATCTCGGAAGGACCAAATTTCAAGCCCAGATTGGCAAGGCCAGGTCCCATAAAGGTTAAAATCAGCATTCCGATCGTTCCGCCAATACAGGAGGCCATGTTGGCTGTCAAAAGTGCCTGACCGGGTCTCTTCTTTTTGGTAGCCATCGGATAACCATCCAATGTAGTACATACTGCCGGTGAATCTCCCGGAATATTTAAAAGGATTGCACTGAAGCTTCCGCCATACATATTGGAATAGTACAGAGCTCCCAGCATGATGATCGCAGTTGCCGGATTGAATTTATAGGTCAGTGGCAGAAGCAATGCAACACCGGCCAGTGAACCAATACCAGGCATCGCACCTACGATCAATCCAAGGATTGCTCCCAGTAAACATGCTGCAATATTCATCGGAGTAAGTGCTGTACCAAATCCATGAATCAGCATGGATAAATTTTGCATATTCCATATCCTCCTTACATAAAGTTTTCGAACAGCCCCCATGGGAACTGCACCTGCAGCCAACCGGCAAAAACACCAAGCACAATCGCTGCTACAATGACTTCGATCACGATGATATGTAAAATCGGAGTTCCTTTTTCAACCATCGTAAGCCAGAAAAGCACGTACAGGAAAATCATCGGGATCATTCCAATAATGAAGCTTCCTGCGATAATCCCGGCACCCCCTGCGATGACCAGAAGCTCATTTTTGTTATACTGTGGTTTGTCTTCTTCCTTCAAAGTTTGAAAGAATGCTGCTATGCTTGACAACACCATGACCACTGCGATGATACTCGGAAAAAATCCCGCTTTAGGTTCCTTGTCCCAGAACCCAAGCTGTGTGAATCCAATCACTGCAAAGACAACCCCCATCAGTGCCATCGCGATTGGAATCAGCTGTTTTGACCCAAACCTTCTCAACTTGTCATACCTCCTCTTATTTTCTCTTTCTTTCAGAATCTCCTGATAATCTTATATAAAGCAATCTGAATGCCAGCCCCATATTTTTTAGCTATTTTTTTATTCTTTGCTTCAAGCCATCTTCATTTATGGTGATTTTGTTCATTTCATATAGATATTTTTACCTAAATTGTTATATTTTTGCCAATAAGCAGTTCGTTTTCATTGAAATCGTTTCTTGTTCTCGTTTATGTTTCATTATGTTTTATATGAGTTTCAAATGTTTCAAGTTCCATTTTCGCTACTCTGTTCCAATTTGCTCAGACTTTCCACTGCAGCAAAAAAGCACCTACCATTTTCGATAGATGCTCTTCCCTAGCCTTATCTGTGAAATTATCTTGAGTAAAATAAAGATCCGAAGCAACACTTACACCAACAATCACTTTACTGCATCCGGTGCACTGGCGATCCACTGCCTGACCGTATCGATGCTGACCTGTGCAAATTCCGCAATTCTATCGATACTAATGCCTCCGTTGTACATGTTAATTGACATTTTTCTGGCATTTTCATTCCGTCCTTCTTTGAGTCCTTCTTTGCGCCCTTCTTCTCGTCCTTTTTCCAGTCCCTCTTCAAGTCCTTCTTCCCGTATTCCGTCAATGAACGCCTTTTCGTTAAACTCAGTAATACACATGTCCAACACCTCCGATTTATGTTTTACCAAGAATTCTTTCAAAATATCGTTTTAAATACAATAATCGACTGCTGTGTTAACGGCTTCCTCAAATTTCATCTGCCTGCTGTTTCTTCGAATCATATGAATCAGTGTCATATAGTCCTTCAATGCTTTGCACTGACTTAATAGCTCATCACCAAACAGCAGGCAAAATAGCCGATCCTTGTATTTGGTATTTACCATAATTGTTCCAGCCTTTCTTTTATTTTAGCATATTTCATGTACAATGGAAACCAGATATTTCTGAAAAAGAATCACCGGCATTTTCATTGTCGTGCAACTGGGATTTCAGCACAGAGTTTTCTGATGCCGCAACCGGCAAATTAGAGTAAAAGAAGATCAGATTGATCATAGAAACCTTGCTTATTGCTAAGCATAACATATTGGCTTTCGGTGTGCAAGCAATAGTGTTCGACAAAAGACTACAGCAGATGCCAATTTAACGAATTGTTTCGGAGGATCCAAAAGTATTCTAAAAAGTCCGAAAGCGCCCGCCCCAGCACACATAAACGCATTCACGGCAATTTTCTGTCCGTTTTGCTCCGTCGCCTATTAGACAGGTCTACCGCAAACTCGCTCACTGCGTTCGCTCAGACAGGCTCCCGACCTGTCGCTATACTCACAAAACGGACAAAATTGCCTATCGAATGCTTATTATGTGTGCTGGGGCGGGCGCTTTCTACTTTATTGGCTGCA
>CAVALB010000042.1:0-21910 GCA_963589345.1 uncultured Selenomonadales bacterium
ATAGGCGGCGCAAGCGCACACGGTAAAAATTCCACAGGGTATGCGTTTCTGTACGGCAGTCCCGGAACTTCGGACCCTTACGAAACAAAGTGATAAATTGGCCTTTGCAGTTTATTCGTACAAAAATCCAGTCTCATTGTAGATCAGAGCCATGAATTCCACATCCTCATCATAGTTGTTTTCGATGCTGTGGAACTGGCCTACCTCAATGATGCAGCAGTCACCGGGGCCGACCTTGGTGACGGACTTATCGTTGTCGATGAAGTCTGCATGTCCTTTTAAGATGTAATACGGCTCCGTGTCATGTGCGTGCTGATGCCAGCCAACACTGGATCCCGGAGGAAGCACTACCTTTGCGTACATTCTTCCGTGACCTAAAAATTCCTCCTTGGAAATGATGTGATGAACGTAAGCAGGACCCTTACCTCCGCCCAGATTTTCAACTGCAGTTGTGTTTTCTTTGCGAACCATGTTAAACTCAGCCTCCTTTTGTATTTCTGATCAAAAGTATACCTTATTTTGAAACGAAATGAAATAAAAATCGAAAAAACAGTAAAAATAAATAGTAAACAATAGTAAAAGTATGTTATAATAGTAAAAGAAAATAGTAAATTATAATAGTAAAACTAAAGGAGGGGGAATTGTGCAAAATCCATATACATTAACGTTTGGAAAAGAGCCAATCGAATATATCAAACGAATTGCGGAAGAACACCAGATTTTAGAGGATTTTCTGTCACCCAACCCACCTCAGCAGGTATATATGATTTCCGGTGTCAGAGGCTGTGGAAAAACGGTGTTTATGACAGATGTTTCTCAGAAAATAGGAAAAGATAAAGACTGGATCATTGTTGATCTAAATCCATATAAGGCTGATCTGATGCAGGAAGCTGCTGCATATCTCAGCAGTATTCAAGGACTGGCGCAGATTTTTCAAAGGGCTAAGCTTAATTTCTCCTTGTTCGGATTTGGACTGGAGGTGTCCGATACAGCACCGATCGCAGATATCCAGGTTGCTCTTGAGCGGATGATTGAGAACCTTTCAAAGCAGCACAAAAAAATTTTATTTACCATTGATGAGGTGACGGTTTCTCCTCAGATCAAGTCGTTTACCTTTGCGATCCAGCAAATGCTGCGTAAAAATGCACCTGTTTTTTTGTTGATGACCGGTTTATATCAAAATATATCAGACTTGCAGAATGATAAAAACCTGACATTTCTGTATCGAGCACCGAAAATTGTGCTCTCTCCGCTGAATATAGGTGCTATTGCGGATAATTACAGGCAGAATATACAGCTTTCGGCGGATGATGCCAGAGACATGGCAAAGCTTACAAAAGGGTATTCGTTTGCTTTCCAGGTTGTTGGATATTTTCTGTGGAAGGATCCGACAAATTTTACAAAGGTGATCAGTCAGTCCAGACAATACCTGGAGGAGCAGTCCTACGAAAAAATATGGTCTGAATTATCTGCAAAAGATCGGGAGCTTGCGGGTGCCATGGCACAATGTCCAAGCGGAAGCATTCGTGAGATTAAGGAGATGCTTCATATAGAACAAAATGAATTAAATCCGTATCGAAAACGATTGATCAGAAAAGGGATTGCAGATGGCTCGCAGCGAGGATACCTCACGTTTTCCCTGCCGTTTTTTAATGAATTTGTGCTGGATAATATGTAGTGAAAGATAAGAATTTCAGGAGGCATTCATGATAAAACGGAAAATTCCGAGTTACCTTTCTCTTTGTGCAGCGGGTATCATCCTTTTCCTTTTAACCGTTTTTTTTCAGGTTTTGGCGCGAAACCTTTCTGGGTTTGGCACCTGGTATGCTCATCATATTTATCCCTGGATCGTGGGAAGCGTGGGAAGGCTTACCGGGTTTGTGCCGGTTTCGGTCGTGGAGATCGGCCTGTATGGACTGATCATTTTGCTGGTGTTTGATCTTTTTTGTTTGCTTGGCAATCTGGTTGATAAAATACTGGGAAGGAAGAAAAAATGCAGAACTGATTGGCAGAGAACATCTGCCGTATTCAGCCGCTGGCTCTTTATTGTCGGGCTTCTTTTGTTTTTGTATACCGCGAACTGCGGCATAAACTACTATGCTTCCTCCTTTTCCTCCTATGCCGGTCTGGAGGACGGAACCTATACGGAAGAGGAGCTGGATGCCTTGTGCAGCGAGCTGGTGGATCTGGTAAATGAAGCCGCAAAAACAGGGCGGCAGTCTTACCGGGAAAATCGCAGTGCATGGCGGGCAGAGAGTGTGAAGGCTATGCAGGCAGCCGGGAAGGCGTTTTCCTGCCTGTCCGGCTTTTATCCGAAACCTAAGGAAGTCCTGGTTTCCCAGATTCTTTCGGTGCAGCAGCTTTGCGGTGTGTATTCGCCCTTTACCGTTGAAGCAAACTTTAACGGAGACATGCCGAATTACAATGTGCCGCATACACTTTGTCACGAGCTATCCCACTTAAAGGGTTTCATGCGGGAGGATGAGGCAAATTTTATCGGTTATCTGGCCTGCGTATCATCGGAAAATCCAGCGTTTCGATACAGCGGTTATCTGACCGGTTGGGTTTATGCGGGCAATGCCCTGGCACGGGTGGACTGGGAACGGTATGTTGAACTGACCGGTCAGCTTTGTAAAGAGGCGCAGACAGATCTGAATGAGAATTCTGATTTCTGGAACCGGTACGAGAGCAAGGTGTCAAAGGCCGCCAATCAGGTGAATGATACCTATCTGAAGATCAATTCTCAGAGCGATGGCGTCAAAAGCTACGGAAGAATGGTGGATCTGATGCTGTCCTATCGGAGAATGCAGAGGTAAACAGAACTTTAAAAACCTTAACGAAAACTTGATAAAAATCAGGGAAAGCAGTGGAAAACAAGGGAAAAATCAGCTATAATAAAATTCAGAATTAATGAATAGAAGTTTTAAAATGTCAAAATCTTTGGCGAATTTCCAAATTGATATCTTGGGGAGGGCTATGAATGGATCAGGTATTATATGATTTAATGGATTGGGCTGGAATTGAGGAGATTGTTTATTCGGAGGCGGCAAACCCGGAGCATCTTTTAGGTGCACATGAGGTGGAAGAGGGATTGCTGATCCAGGTGTTTATGCCGCATGCAGTATCGATCGTGGTGAAGGCAGGAGGTACCGAGTATCCGATGGAGCTGCAGGATGAGGCAGGATATTATGCCGTACTGTTGCATGGAAAAAAGATGACCCGGTATCTTTTAGAAGTGACGTATGACAACGGAACTGTGGAAGAATTGCAGGATCCGTATACTTTTCCGTCCCAGTACACCGATGCAGAGCTGAAAAAATTCGGCGCCGGGATCTATTACGATGTATACCGCAAGATGGGTGCACACCCGATGACCATTGATGGGGTAAAGGGTGTTTATTTTTCCGTTTGGGCACCCTGTGCCATGCGCGTTAGCGTAGTAGGTGACTTTAATATGTGGGATGGCAGACGCCATCAGATGAAGCGTCTTGGCGATTCTGGTGTGTTTGAGCTCTTCCTTCCGGGCATAGAAGCAGGTGCGCTTTATAAGTACGAGATCAAAAATCATCGCGGAGAACCGATGTTAAAATCGGATCCCTACGGAAACTACTCAGAGCTTCGTCCGGATAATGCGTCGATCGTATGGGATCTGGAACAGTTTGCCTGGAATGATGAGGTATGGATGAAGAACCGGGAGCTGGAGGCTGCGAAGGATAAACCCTTATCGATCTATGAGCTGCATCTGGGATCCTGGATCCGTCATGAATTAAAGATGGACACAGACGGGGAACCGGTTCTTGGATCGGAATTTTACAATTACCGGGAGATTGCTCCGAAGCTGGCAGAGTACGTAAAAAAGATGGGCTATACCCATGTGGAGCTGATGCCGGTCATGGAGCATCCGCTCGATGAGTCCTGGGGATATCAGGTGACCGGATATTATGCACCGACCAGCCGTTACGGAACTCCGGATGACTTCATGTACTTTATGAACTATATGCATGAGCAGGGGATCGGTGTGATCCTGGATTGGGTACCGGCACATTTCCCGCGGGATGCCCATGGACTGGCCTGCTTTGACGGCACCTGTGTATATGAGCACCAGGATCCGCGGCAGGGCTCTCATCCGCACTGGGGCACCCTGATCTACAATTACGGACGGCCGCAGGTCACAAACTTCCTGATTGCCAATGCTCTGTTTTGGGCAAAGCAGTACCATGCAGACGGGATCCGCATGGATGCCGTAGCCTCTATGCTGTATCTGGATTATGGAAAGAATGACGGTGAGTGGGTAGCAAATATCTACGGCGGTCACGAGAATCTGGAGGCGGTAGAATTCCTGAAGCATCTGAACAGCATCTTCAAAAAAGAGATAAAGGGCGGCCTTCTGATCGCAGAGGAGTCCACCGCATGGCCGCAGATCACCGGTTCCGTAAAGGAAAACGGACTCGGCTTTGACTATAAATGGAACATGGGCTGGATGAATGATTTCACCGGATATATGCAGTGTGATCCATATTTCCGCAACCAGCATTATGGTGAACTGACCTTCAGTATGCTTTATGCCTACAGTGAGGATTTTGTCCTGGTATTTTCTCACGATGAGGTCGTACACGGAAAGTCTTCCATGCTCTTAAAGATGCCGGGCGAGACCTATGAGGACAAGGCGGCAAACTTACGTACCGCATATGGCTTCATGTATGGTCATCCGGGCAAGAAGCTTTTGTTCATGGGTCAGGAATTTGCCCAGATGTCTGAGTGGAACGAAAATGAGGAGCTTCCGTGGAACATCCTGGAATATCCGCTGCACAAGAACATGCAGGATTATGTTGCGGCACTGAATTCGTTTTACCGTACCCAACCGGCGCTGTATCAGAAGGATTTTGAGCCGGAGGGCTTTGAATGGATCAACTGCACCTCGGCTGCAGATAATATCGTAGCTTTCACCAGAAAGACAGACAAGCCGGAGGAGACCTTGCTCATTGTCTGCAACTTTGCTCCTGTGCTTCATGAGAAATATCAGATCGGACTTCCGTTTGCTGGAAGATACAAGGAAATTTTCAACAGCGACGCAAAACAGTTTGGCGGAAGCGGCAAGGGCAATCCGCGCGTGAAGGCAGCGAAGAAGGAAGAGTACGACGGAAGAGAGTATTCCATGCAGATTACCGTGCCGCCTATGGCTATGATCGTATTCTCCTGTGAACCGACGGTAAAGAAGGCAGCAGGAACCAGAAAGACCACGGCAAAGAAGGCCGCACCGGAAAAAAAGAGTGCAGAGAAAGAGCCTGCCGAGAAAAAGAGTGCAGAGACAAAGAAGGCCGCTGTGAAAAAAACTACGTCAAAGAAAACCACAGAAAACAAACAGACGGCTGCATCAAAGGCAGAAAGCATTTCGAAGGCAGCAGCCACAAAAGCAGAGGCAGTGACCAAAGCTGCCGGTGCAGGGAAAAAGAATGCGGAAGAAACCATAAAAGCAGTGAAGGAAACAGCAACGGTTCTGCTGTTTGATGCCATGAAGAAGGCACAGGAGACAGCACGGAAAACGGCAGCCGGAGGAAAGAAAACGGCTGATAAGGCAACAAAGAAGGAAGAGTAAAAATATAGAGCTGCAGAAAAAAAGGCGGATCTTGATGATCCGCCTTTTTTTCTATGCGTGTTTGTCTGAAAGAAGCTTTCCGTATGCGATCAGCGGATCCTTGCTCTTCACACCGAGACTTAAGGTGTAGTAAAGCACAACGCCGTCAAATGGGGCGCTGTAGCGTGCAATTTCATTTCCGTAAGAATCCTTCAGGGTGCCGAGCAGGGCGCCTTGTTTTAATTTTTGACCGGCTGCAGATACTGCGGGGTACCAGAATCCATCGCAAGGGGCTTCTTCGTAGATTGCCTGGCGGATTTCGGTCTGCCGAAAGGCACCGGAAGCAGAATCCGGCCGGATAGAGAGCTTTGATGCTTCGAAATCGGCATTTGAAGCTGTTTGGGGCGATTCTGCGGTGCACTCGGAAGATATCGGATCCGAACGCAGGATTTCCAGATGCTGCATCAGCTCGTACACATTTTTCCTGCATGCCAAAACCTCCTCTTCACTCCACAGGCCGCGTTCACCGCGCTCCACTAAAAGTGCCGGGACGTTGCACTGTGCTGCCCAGCCGTAAAGTCCATTGGAGGAGGTGGAAGCAACCCGGTACGGCACGGAGAGTTTATCTGCTGCTGCACAAGCCTCAGCAGATAAGGCTTTTGGTACTGCTGTCGGAAAGAAAATCAGCGGTGTCAAAGCTTCATTTACATCACCGCCGTGCAGATCCATCAGAAAATCGGCCTCCGGATATAAGGTTTCTTCTAAAATCCTGGCCAGCTGACTGGAAAAGGTTCCGTTTGGGTTTCCCGGAAACATGCGGTTTAGGTTTTTGCCGTCCGTCGGGATGGTCTGTTTGCTTCCGTGGTAGAAGCCTTCCGGGTTTACCAAAGGCAGCAGGATAATGCGGCCTGACAGCTCCAAGGGATTCAGCTCGGTTTTCAGCCGGGTCAGAGTTTCGATTCCGACATATTCACAGCCGTGGATCCCGGCAGTCACCACCAGAGTTTTGCCGGGGCGGTTGCCGCAGATGACGGTCATTTCTACAGGATAGGGGCTGGTGACAGGCAGCAGGAGGGTTTGTTTTTCTCCGCTGCCGGCTTTTAAGTCAGACAGTCTCATAAATGTTCAGATTCTCCTTTAATCAAACTCAATAATAGAAGCCAAAAGCTTTTTCGCATACTCATCCTTGGTGTCCGCAATTCGGGACACAGGGATGTGTTCGGTAATGTGTCCGTGATAGAGGAAGAGGACATCATCACAGAGATAGGTGACGGAGGTCAGGTCGTGGGTAATGAAGATATAGGTTAACCCCAGCTTCTCCTTCAGCTCCTGCAAAAGATCCATGATCTGCACCTGGGTGTGGGCATCCAGGGAGGAGATAGCCTCATCAAAGAGGATGATCTCCGGCTGACAGGCCACAGCCCTGGCGATGCAGACGCGCTGCAGCTGCCCGCCGGAAAGTTCGTGGGGATAGCGGTTTGCATAGGACTCGTTTAGTCCCACAAGCTCCAGTAGGCGCTTAGTTTCTTCGGCTCGATTCAGCCGGATCTTCTGGTTGCGTTCCCGTGCTGCCAGACCCTCAGCGATGATTTCCCTCACCCGAAAACGTGGATTGGCTGAGGTGGTGTAATCCTGAAATACAACGCTTAAGCGCTTTTGCAGGTTCTTTTTTCCGGCTCTGGAGGCATAGACGGAGGTGCCGTGGATCTTCAGTTCTCCGCTGTCCGGCTTTAATAAGCCGCAGATCACGCGCCCAAGGGTGGATTTTCCGCTGCCGGATTCGCCGAGGATTCCAAGGCAGGTGCCCTGTGGTACCTTTAAGGAAATATCAAAGAGCACCTGGTCTCTGGTGGTGCCAAACAGCTTTTCCTGACGCTCACTGCGGAAACTGACGCAGACGTTATTGATTTCAAGCATGGGAAGATTCCTCCTTTACGCCCATGGGATTTCCATGTAAAATCTGGCGATAACGGTGCATGACGGCGGAACGTTTTTCCACCAGCATGCGGGTGTATGGGTCATCGGCATGTTTGCGGATGTGGTCGAAGCTGCCGCTGTCTACCACCCGTCCGCTGTTCATGACAAGGATCCGGTCCGCAACCTTAGAGATGGCACCCAGATCGTGGGTGATAAAGAGCATGGCCGTGTTGTGCTGCTTTTTGATGCGGACAAACTCTTCTAAGATCTCATACTGGGTGATGGCATCGATGGCTGTGGTCGGCTCATCTGCGATCAAAAGCTCCGGCTGCAGTGCCATGGCAATGCCGATCATGATGCGCTGGAGCATGCCGCCGGAAAGCTGATGCGGATATTTTTCCAGGACTTCCTCTCCGTTGCGGATCCGCATCTGCTCAAGAATCTTAAGACAGTGAGAACGGATCACCTGTGCATTCCAGGATGTGTGGGTGGCAAAGGTTTCGGCCATCTGGTTCCCGACGCGGTAGAGCGGATCAAAGCAGGTCATGGGATTTTGCAGCACCATGGTGATCCGGCTTCCGCGCAGGCGGCGAAGTTCTTCTTTTGACTCCTTTAACAGATCCTGGCCGTCAAAGATGGCAGATCCGGACACCTGGAAGTTTTTATCCAGCAGACCGAGCACGGATTTTACAGTCATGCTCTTTCCGCTGCCGGACTCTCCGAGAATGCCGAGACATTCGCCGGGATGAACCTCAAAATTGACATGTTCTACCAGCTTTTTTTCTGTCTTGCGATGCTTCAGCGTGACATTTAAATTTTCAACTTTCAAAATGGCAGACATTACAGCACCTCCTTTGGATCGAGCACATCGCGGATGGCATCGCCCATTAAGTTAAAGGCGGAAACCAAAATGACGATCGCAATGCCCGGAACCAGCATCTGCGCCGGATTGCTGGTCAGGACATTTTTCGCCTCACTGAGCATGGCACCCCACTCCGGAGTCGGAGCCTGTACTCCAAGGCCTAAAAAGGACAGGGTAGAAATGTTGATGATAGCCCAGCCGACATCCAGGGACGCGAGTACAGCCAGATCTGCCGCAATGGATGGCACCAGATGGCGAAAGAGGATGAAGCGCTCCGGAGTTCCGACACAGCGAGAGAACTGGACAAAGTTTCGGTCGCGGTACTGCATGACACCGGTGCGGATCATGCGGGCATACCAGGCCCATTTGATGAAAACATTGGCCAGGATCACGTTCTGGACGTTGATGCCGAGCAGCGCAACGACTGCAAAAACCATGATCTGGCTGGGGAAGGAAAGCATCACATCCACCACGCGCATGATCAGCTCTTCGGTGATGCCGCGAAAATAACCGGCCAAAAGACCCATCAGGGCACCAAGTCCGATGGTGCCGAGCATGGTCAGCACGGCAAGGCCAAGGGTCGGGCGGATGCCGTAGATCATGCGGGAGAGGATGCAGCGGCCAAGGTTATCGGTGCCCAGAGGATACTCCTTGCTGAAATGAGCAAATTTGTTGAGAATGTCGGTGGCGTAAGGATCATGCGGAGCAATGAGCGGAGCAAAGATGCCCATCAGTGCCACGATCAGTACCAGTGTCACCGTGCCGACGGCAGTTTTATTATGAAGAAAACGGTGTAACATCAGTTGCCCTCCTTTCGCATACGCGGGTCAGACACCGTCTGCAGGATATCAAACAGCAGGTTAAATACGACAAACAGGACACCGATCAGAAGCACATAGGTCTGAATGACCGGATAGTCCCGGTTGAAAATGGAACTGATGCACAGGGTGCCGAGTCCCGGCCATGCGAAAACGTTTTCCACGACGATGGTTCCGGAGATCAGCTGCGGAATGCTCATACCGATCGCCACGATACAGGTGTGCATGGAGTTTTTTAAAATATGCTTTACCAGAATGGATTTCTGCGGCAGTCCGCGCACGTTGGCGTAGAGTACGTAATCCTGTTTCATATTTTCGAGCATGTTGTTGCGGATCAGGCGGATGTAGGTGGAAATGTAGCTTAAGGATACGGTAAAGGCCGGAAGGATCAGGTGCTTTAGGGTTCCGTTTCCGCTCGTCGGCAGAAGATCCAGTTTGATGGAGATCAGCCACATCATCAGAAGACCGACCCAGTAAGCAGGCATGGCTGTGGTCATGAAGACAAGGCCGCGCATGATCCGATCAAACCAGCCATCCTTGTATACAGCACACAGAAAACCGATGGGCAGGCTTAACAGGATTACCATAACGAGGGAGGCACCGGCTAACTGCAGGGTAGCCGGCATGCAGCGCAGCAACTCTCCGGCCACGGTACGGGCAGGATTGACATAACTGATGCCGAAATCACCGTGCAGACAGTCCAGTACCCAGCTGAGATAGCGGATCAGATACGGCTTGTCCAGACCCAGCTCTGCGCGGACCTCTGCAATGGCCTCTTCGGTGATGATGGGAACCTGGCGTACACGCAGGGCCACCTCAGCCGGATCAGAAGGGATCAGGTTGATAAAAACAAAGCATACAAAGGAAATAATGAGAAGAAGCGGGATCGCAGACAGGATTCGCTTGATGATATATGGTTTCAAAACAATACCTCCGAAAAAACAAGTGTATAGTAATGCAAAGCCGCCTCATGGGAGACGGCTTCGTATACATCATTCTGATTTGGTTACTCTTTAGAATTTAGAAAGAGAAATCCTGGAACGGAACCTCATACTGGGTCTGAGTAAAGTGGAAGCCCTTCATATCGGAACGATAAATGGCCTTGTTGCACTCGTAGGTCAGCGGGATGTAAACCGCATCCTCGTGCAGGTGAGTCAGAACGTAGGTGTAAAGCTCCTGACGTCTGTCCTCGTCGGTGGTGATAAGGATCTCCGTAATGGCTTCATCGATCTCAGCCTTATCGTCTAAGCCAAGCTGTGCTGCATAGTCACCGTATACCGGTGCGCGCATAGCTGCCAGAGAGGACTGCGGATCATACGGGGTACCCCAGCAGATGTTGAATACCATATCGAAGTTGCCGGCCTTCATGTTGTCACGGTAGGACTGCTCCTCCTCGCCGTGGATGTTTAAGGAAACACCGATGGACTGATATTCACTCTGCAGATATTCTGCGATGGACTTCTCGGTTACGCTGTCGCTGTTGTAGAGCAGATCGATGTTTAACTGCTTTCCGTCCTTCTCGCGGACATTACCGGAGCCCATCTTCCAGCCTGCCTCATCCAGGATCTGACCGGCAAGCTCCAGATCATAAGCATACGGCTCCAGGTCAATGTTGCAGTACGGAATCGTTTTTGCAAACAGGGTATCAGCCGGTTTTTCCAGGCCGTAGAAGATACCGTCGGAGATGTTCTGCTTGTTGGTGGCATGCTGCAGAGCGATGCGCACATCCTTCTCGGAAAGAATGTCGGAGGAGGTGTTTAAGACAATCTGTCTGGTAGAGGTCGGATCGGAAAGCTCTACGGTGAACTTATCGCTGTCTAAGTACTGGTTGATGGCATCGGCATCGATCATGTTTTTGCCGAAGATCATGTCGATCTCACCCTTTTCCAGAGCCAGGATACGGGTCTGGTTGTCCGGGATAACCTTAACGGTGATGGTCTTGATGGCCGGCTGCTCGCCCCAGTAGTTCGGGTTTGCCTTGAATACCGCATATTCATCGGTAACGAATTCATCCAGCACATACGGGCCGGTTCCGATGTAAGCCTCTACGCCGTCCTTGGTGCTGCCGTCTTTCATGGCCTTCGGGGAGATCATGGCAAACGGTCTGGTTACGCCAAGCTCGGTAAGGAGCGGGTAGTACGGTTCGGAGAGGGTGATCACAAAGGTGTTCTCATCCGGAGCCTCTACACTGACTAAGAGGTGCATCATCTCCAGCCAAGTATGACGGTCCTTGTTCTCTAAGATCGCATCGAAGTTTGCCTTGATGGCATAAGCGTCGCATTTTTCTCCGTCGGAGAAGAGAACGCCCGGGCGGATGTGGAAGGTGTAAACCTTACCATCCTCGCTGACATCCCAGCTTTCAGCCAGACAGCCCTCAAAGCCGTCAGCGGTGATATTGACAAGACCTTCGTACAGCATTTCCTGTGCGTACATCTCGCCTGCATATAAATGTGGGTTTAAATCGCGGATATCGCGATAGTTTACGAAGACCAGATCTTCTTTTGCGCCCTCCGAAGCAGCAGTGCTGTCGGCAGCAGAAGAATCTGCAGCAGCAGTGGTTGCAGATGCAGAGTCAGAAGCGGATGAACCGCAGCCGGTTAATACGGCGGTGCCTAAGAGACCTGCAAGAAGCAAAGTGCCCCATCTTTTTTTCATAATAAGTTTCCTCCTGTAGTACAAATGTTGCTTGACAAATGTTCCTTGTTCGACTCATGCGAACGCTGGAAAGTATAACATAAGTTAGCCTGTGCTTACTACTAGGGAATTTGGAGGGGCTTAGTTATTCCAAATCGTTATAACGAGGATAAAATTCTTACAAAATTGCCTGAAAATGACGGATGAACCATTCGGCAGCCGTGCTTAGTTTGGCATCCTCCGGGCAGATGTAACCGATGAGAAGAAAGGGCTCACAGTTATTGATCTTCAGCTGCCGGATATCATACTGACGGTACCGGTCATAAAGAAAGTTGATGCCAAGGCTGCAGATATCCGTGTTCATCAGCAGGTTGATGGTCAGGTGATCGCTGTTGGTATAGATGGAGTAATGCAGCTGTTCTGTGCTGATGGCACCGAGGCTTACATGATTTAAATGATGCTCCATGGAGAAAAATTCCCGCACGCCTCGAACGAAGGAGAGGGAGGAGAGCTCCTGAAAATCGATGCTTTCATCGTGGTAGCGCGGATGCTTCGGCCCCACATAGACGCAGGCCTCCTTCACATCCAGGGGGATGAAGCGCAGCTTTTTGTGAGACAGGATGTGCTGGAACTGATGCAGCTGTTTTTGCGCAATGTAGACGACTCCGATCTCGGAAAGCCCCCTCGCGACCCGGTTGCTGATCTCTTCTACCGTGCCCTCCAGATGCTCCACAATGTAGGAATCTCCCATTTCCTTGTAAAAATCCGTCAAAAGACGGGAGATCATATTGCTGGGGTAGGTGGCAAGGCTAAACTTTTGGCCTTGGTTGTGGTCGGTCAGAGAGTCGATGAGGCTGACGTTGTGGAGGATATTTTGCGCATACTCCCGAACGGTCTCGCCGTAGGGCGTGATGCGGATGCCGCGGCTGGTGCGCTCAAAAAGAGGACGCCCCAGTTCCTTTTCCAGGGAGCTGATGACCTTGCTGACGTTGGGCTGTGTGGTATAGAGGCATTCAGCTGCCTGATTAAAGCTGCCCTTTTCACAGGTAATCATAAAATATTCGAGCTGGCGCAGTTCCATGGTCTCCTCCTTTGCGATGTGCATGTCATGATAATGAGTAAGCGCGTGCTAACTACTATAGCAGAAAATAAAAAGGGAGACAACCGTAAATGATAACGGAAGTCTCCCTGAAAATGCTTATTGAGAAAAATTATCAGATATTCCGATCTGGAATGCGAAGCACCACAGCTTTTTGTTGCAGGTTCTGCATGTAAGAGCCGTAACAGGCTTATTCTCGGTAAGCAATCTCACCGCTGCAGATGGTGTATTTCACCTTGCCGTAAAGCTCTTCACCGATAAACGGAGAATTGGCGGCCTTGGACTTGAATTCCTTCACGGTCCATTTTTCCTCCGGATCAAACACCACCAGATCGGCATCGGCACCGGTGCTTAAGTGTCCCTTGTTTTCTTCCAAGTGGTAGAGAATGGCCGGATTCAGGCTCATCTTTTCCATAAGCTGCGGCATGGTAAGGACGCCGCCGCGCACCAAACTGGTCACACCAAGTGCCAGGGCAGTTTCCAGACCGATGATGCCGCTCGGTGCTTCGGTGAGCGGTTTTGCTTTTTCCTCGGCGCTGTGTGGGGCATGGTCGGTGGCGATGATGTCGATTATGCCTTCCTTTAAGCCGCGCAGGATCTCTTCTTTATCCTCGAGTGTGCGAAGCGGCGGGTTCATCTTGGCTAAGGTGCCGTGCTTTAAGACCGCAGTCTCATCGAGGGTGAAATGATGGGGAGTCACCTCTGCCATCACATGGGCACCGAGCTGCTTGGCCAGCTCCACCATGCGGACGGAGTGGCCGGAGCTGATATGCTGGATATCGATGGTGGCTCCGGTGTGAAGAGCCAGCATACAGTCACGCGCTACTAAAACGTCCTCAGCCGCAGCCGGAGAACCGCCAATGCCGAAATGCTCGGAGACTACGCCGCGGTTGATGCCGTTGTTGGCAATGAGAGAAGGATCCTCCTCATGGAAGCTTAAGGGCACGTTTAAGCGAACGGCCTCTTCCATGGCTTTTTTCACCAGAGCAGCGTCACGGAGCGGAATGCCGTCATCAGTAAAGCCGGCCGCACCGTGCGCCTTTAACTCCTCCATGTCCGTAAGCTTCTCACCCTTCATGCCGATGGTGATGTTGGCAGCGCTTAAGACATTGATCGGAGTCTTTTTGCCTTCGTTTAAGACATATTCCAGGGTTTCCACGTTATCGATCGGCGGCTTGGTGTTGGCCATGCAGACAACCGTGGTAAATCCGCCGGCGGCAGCGGCAGCAGCACCGGTGTGGATGTCTTCCTTATAGGTAAGACCCGGATCACGAAAATGCACATGCACATCAATGAGTCCCGGAGCCACCACAAGGCCGGTGGCATCAAGAACTTTGGCATCCGGATATTTGTCTTTTAAGTTTTCTCCAAGTTCCAGGATTTTTCCGTCGTTTGTGACCAGATCCATCACCCGGTCAAGCTTTGATTTTGGGTCAATGACCCGTCCGTTCTGAAGCAGCAGCATATGAAGTCCCTCCTGTTATCTATAAGATCAGCGGTGTTTGGGAATTTCCGATCAGAAACATTTTCTGCGGAATCTATAACAATCCAAGGTCATCATACCACAAAAGGCTTCCGAATCACAGGGAAAAATCCTGGATATGGAAGCCTTTTATCATCATAGTTACTGTTACTGTGCCTGCGCTGTGCAGTCAGCAGCGGAATCGTCCGCTTCCTCCTTTGGTACGGCAGGAGAACCGACACCGGAAAGGATCTGCTCTGCGGTAGCCCGATCGGTGATCAGCTCGTTGAAATAGCGGTTTTTCATACATGCGATGAGGATGTCAACCTTATGGCGGCCGGTAGCCACTGCAACCTTGTGCGGGGTGGTGAGGACATCCTGCAGGGAGGCAGCCACGACCTTGCGGTTTAAGCTGATGTTGGCAATGCGCCCCTCCTGATCGATGACATGCCCGTAAATGCTGCCGAGGCAGTTTGGTTCCTCCTTCCAGTCCTCCTCTGTGATATATGGTTTTAGAACCGGATTGTTAAAAGGCAGGCTGGAGCGGCTGCCGACCCCGGTGAGCACCACATCCATCTTTCGGGTTGCAGTCAGCGTGCTTTCCACAAGCGGCTCCCGCAGCATGGCGCCACGCGCCTGTTCATCATTGATGTAAATCGGAAGGTTCATGTAGAAGTATTCTCCGTTGAACTTCATGGCGATGGTGTGGGTGATGCTCCTGGAACCATCGGAAGAGTTGATATGGCGGAAACAGCCGCATAGCTGCACGGCATTGACCGGATTCTGTGTTTTCTGATCCAGGGCCGAGACAACGCTGCGGATGGTTTTTCCCCAGGTCACACCGATGGTGGAACCCGGAACAAGCAGGGATTCTAAGTACAGGGCACTGGTTTTTCCGATCACGTTCATGGCCTCAGCGCGGGAGAGATCCCGTGTGTCCAGAACGATGGCGTTGGAAAGCTGGAAGGTTTCCATAAGAGCCTGCTCTAAAAGCCGATGACGTTTGTTTGGTTTGTGGATGGTAATCTCCACGATCCCTTTCTCCCGTGCTGTTTGGATCATTTTCGCAATTTTGAAGCGGTTGCAGTCGTAGCGGCGGGCAATCTCCTGCTGAGTCAGTCCCTGGTTGTAATAGAGATCGGCAACCTCCGACATGAGAGCCACGGAATCCTCCTCAAATGTGATTTTTGTATTCATATGTTTATCTCCTGTGTATGTGATGTGCAAGCAGTTTATGATAACTGTTCAGAGCCAAGCATTTTGGAGGCCTGCTCTGAACAGTTTCATTATATCAGAAGAAAAGCCAAATGGAAGCGGAATCCGTTCAAAAAACGTAAAAAATCACAAAAGTGATTAAAATCATCATATGTTACAAAAATCACAGAAAAATCTTGTGAATTAATGATATGGAAAATCATTAACCATTGTTGTATGATAGGAACAACGAAACAAATGTGAAAAAGTGATACATTTGTAGCTACCGAGAATTATCATAAAAATTCAGGAGGGAAACATCATGAGAAAATTCAAAACCGTATTTATGAGAGGCGGTACATCCAAGGGTTGCCTGTTTAAAAAAGAGGATCTCCCGGAGGATCGTGCAGAGTGGGATGACATTTTCATGCAGGTTATGGGATGCCCGGATCCGAAGCAGATCGATGGTATGGGCGGTACCGTTTCTTCCAATAACAAGATCGTAGTGATCTGGAAATCCGAAGAACCGGATGTAGATATTGAATATCTGGTAGGTCAGGTGATCGTCGGAAAACGCCAGGTAGATTACAAGTCCAACTGCGGCAACATGACAGCAGCAGTTCCGGCCTTCGCCGTAGAGGAGGGCATGCTTCCCATCACCGAGCCGGTTACCACCGTTCGCATGTTAAATAAAAATACCGACAAATACATCAATGTTGATGTCCCGATCGATCCGGCAACCCACACCTTTGCAGATGACGGAGACTGCGAGATCGCAGGCGTGGACGGAACCGCAGCAGAGTTAAAGGTTGACTTCTTAAACCCGGCAGGTTCCAAAACCGGTAAGCTTCTTCCGACCGGAAAAACAAAGGATGTGCTGGATATCCCGGGCTTTGGAAAGCTGGAGGCAACCATCATTGATGTATCCAATCCGATCGTTCTGGTTCGTGCAGAAGACATCGGCATGAAGGGAACAGAGCTTCCGGAGGAGATCAACGCAAACAAAGAGGTATCGGATTTGTTAGAAAAGATCCGCGGAACGGCCTGTGTCATGATGGGATTTGCAAAGGATCTGCAGGATGCCACCGATCATCAGCCGGGTGTTCCGAAGGTTGGTTTCGTGACGAAACCGGCAAGCTACACCGACATTGAGGGCAAGCAGACCGAAGCCGAGAAAATGGATGTCTGCGCAAGAGTCATCTCCGTATTCAAATGCCATAAGGCCTGCCCGTTAACCGCAGCAAGCTCTATTGCGGTGGCAGCAAAGCTTGAGGGCAGCCTGGTAGCAGAGGTGGTAAGAGATTCTAAGGCAGCTAATATCCGTATCGGTCATCCGAGCGGTGTCATGACCATGGTTCCGACCGTAAATATGCAGGGAACTGATCCGAAGGATGCCGAGGTTCCGGGCGTAGCCGTACAGAGAACCGCACGCCGCATCATGGACGGATACGTATATATCCGGTAATCATGTATGATCATGTACGCTCGGAGTCAGGAGGAGAAAAGATGGACGAAAACAGACTGAAAGGGATTATAGATCTTCACATTCATACGGCACCGGATGTCCGTCAGCGCAAGATGAACGACCTTGAAATCATGGAGGCAGCAGTGGCACGGGGGGTACGTGCCGTTGTGATCAAGTCTCACGTTATGCCGACGGTCGCTCGGGCAGCCATTGTGAATCAGGTAAAGGAAGAAAAGTACGGAAATACTTCAGATTTCCGGATGTTCGGCGGAGTGGCCCTAAACCGCTTCGTGGGCGGCATTAACCCGTGGGCAGTGGAAACCGCATTAAAGCTTGGCGGAAAGTTTGTCTGGATGCCGACCAATACGGCAGAAAATGACTGCAAAAAGCAGAACAAGGAAAATTGGGTTTCCGTTGTAAAGGATGGCAAGATCGTGCCGGAATTAAACGATGTCTTCCATCTGATCCGCGATTATGACGCGGTGTTGGAAACCGGGCATATTTCTCCTAAGGAGTGCTTCCTTGTGACAGAGGCAGCAAGAAATGCAGGTGTTAAGAAAATCGTCATCACCCATCCGGAGTTCTGGGTGGTAGGCATGAGCGTAGAAGAGCAGGAGCGGATCGTCAAAGATTACGGGGTGCTTTTGGAGCATGTATATGCACAGCCGATCGGCGGAGGTATTTATAAGAAAAATCTGGAGACCAACGTGGAGGCCATGAAGGCCATCGGCTGCGAGCACTTTATTGCAGCAACCGACAGCGGTCAGACCCAGAATCCGTACTGGTATGAATCCATCAAGGAATACATTGATTATCTGTACGATGTGGGCGGCTTCACGAAGGAAGAGATAGACCAAATGACGAAGGTCAATCCGGGACAGATGCTCGGCATCTGCTGATCAAAAAAAGGGTAAAGGAAGACAGGTTTTCAGATTCCTGTGCACAGTTTGTGACAGGCATTGGGGAAGGAAAAAACATATGAAAACATGGAAAATCTATGGTATGGAGTGGTACATTTTCGTATTCTTCGCAGTGGTAGTTTTGGCGGCGATCGGCTTTGGGATCGTGCCGAACCAGCTGATCGGTGCGATTGCAGTGATGTTTACGCTTGGTATCATTCTTGGTGAGATCGGTGAGCGCCTCCCGATCTGGAATAAGTATCTTGGCGGCGGTGCGATTTTGACATTCCTGGTATGTGGTCTGATCACGTACTTTGGCAAGATGCCGGAGGGGGTAATCGAAATTTCCAAAGGCTGGATGAGTGATTACAGCTTCTTAAACGTATTCATTTCCATTCTGGTCGTTGGTTCCCTTTTAGGACTGGATCGGAAGCTTCTGATGAAATCAGCTACTCTGTATCTGCCGGATATCCTGGCATCTCTTGCAGGTGCCTGCATCTTTGGTGTGCTGGGCGGCCTGGCGTTTGGAAAGGATCCGGTGGAAATCGTCATTGCCTATGTGCTCCCGATCATGGGCGGCGGTGCCGGAGCCGGCGCAATTCCGTTAGCTTCTGTATATGAGGATGTAACCGGTCAGGATGCATCAAGCTATCTTTCCTTTGCCCTGGCCATCCTGGCAGTCGGAAACATTGTATCTGTTATTTTTGCCATTATCCTGGACAACGTGGGACGTGTATTTCCGGCACTGACCGGCCACGGCGAGCTGATGCGCTCGAAAGGTAAGGAAGCAATCAAGGATAAGGAAGCAGCAAAGATCGATCTGACTATGGATGATATTGCGGCAGCGCTGTTTTTGGCAGGCGGATTCTTCGTGCTGGCACAGCTGACTGCAAAGAAGATCCTTCCGTCTGTCTTTGGTGTTGCGATCCCGAACTTTGCATACCTGATCATTTTTGCAGCCCTGGCAAATATCCTGAATCTGATTCCGGAAAACTTAAAGGCTGCTTGCCAGAAATGTCAGCAGTTCTGCGGTTCTAAGCTGATCTGGATCCAGATGGCAGGTGTCGGCATTACCCTGATCGATTTCAATGAAATCGTGAATGCATTAAGCCCGTCGAACCTGACCATTGCGATTTTGATCGTGCTTGGCTGTGTGCTTGGCTCTGCTATCTTTGGTTGGTTTGTCGGATTCTTCCCGATCGAGTCTGCGATCACAGCAGGCCTTTGCATGGCAAATATGGGCGGTGCCGGTGACCTGGCAGTCCTCGGAGCTGCAAAACGTATGAACCTGATGAGCTATGCACAGATCTCATCCCGTATCGGCGGTGCCATGGTACTGTTAATCGGAAGTCTGGTATTCCAGTTCCTCGGATAAAAATGTAATTTGCCGATGCGGAATGTGAAGCATCGGCAAATCCGGTTGCCGGACATGCAGCGCATGAACCGTAGCAATGAAATGTAGTTGTGAAATGTTTAGAATACAGTAGGAGGATATTATGGTAAAGTTACATGAAGGCGGCGTATATCTGGTAAATGGAGAGACCCTGATCCCGGAGGCAGAGGCCGCAAAAGCAGAGCAGATGACCGGCAAGGCCATCACAAAAGAAGAAGCAAAGAAGGGCACCATTGCTTACAGCATTATGAAAGCCCACAATCAGTCTGAGAGCATGGACAAGCTGCAGATTAAATTTGACGCAATGGTATCTCACGACATCACCTTTGTCGGCATCATCCAGACCGCTCGTGCGTCAGGCATGGAGAAGTTTCCGCTTCCTTATGTACTGACCTGCTGTCATAATTCCCTGTGTGCAGTCGGCGGTACCATCAACGACGATGACCATTACTTCGGTCTTTCCGCAGCAAAGAAATACGGCGGTCTCTTCGTTCCGCCTCACGTTGCAGTCTGCCATCAGTTCATGCGTGAGCGTTTTGCAGGCGGCGGCAAGATGATCCTGGGTTCCGATTCTCACACTCGTTACGGTGCTCTGGGTACCATGGCTATCGGTGAGGGCGGCGGCGAATTGTCTAAACAGCTCTTAAAGCAGACCTACGATGTAGCATATCCGGGTGTCATCGCCATCTACTTAACCGGAAAACCGCAGCCCTTTGTAGGCCCACACGATATCGCCCTGGCAATCTGCGGCGCTGTATACAAGAATGGTTATGTTAAGAATAAAGTCATGGAATTTGTAGGACCGGGCGTTTCCTCCATGACCACCGACTACCGCAACGGCATCGATGTTATGACCACCGAGACCACCTGCCTGTCTTCCATCTGGAGAACCGATAACGACACCAAGGCCTTCTTAGAGAAGCATAACCGTGGCGAGGAGTTCAAGGAGCTGAACCCTGCAGAGGTTGCTTACTATGACGGCTGTGTAGAGATCGACTTAAGCACCATCAAACCGATGATCGCGCTTCCGTTCCATCCATCCAACGCTTACGAGATCGATTATCTGTACGAGAACCTGGAGGACATCCTGCGCGAGACCGAGAAGGCAGCAGCAGAGGTGGCAGAGGGCAGAGCAAGCTTTACCCTGCTTGACAAGATCACCAAAGACGGAAAGCTTCAGGTGCAGCAGGGAATCATCGCAGGCTGCGCAGGCGGCAACTATACCAACGTAGTCGAGGCTGCCCATGCATTAAAGGGCAAGAACATCGGAAGCGGCGAGTTCTATCTGTCCGTATATCCGTCCTCTCAGCCGGTTTACACCGATCTGGACCGCAAGGGTCTGTTAGCAGACCTGATGGATGCCGGTGCCATCATCCGTTCCGCATTCTGCGGACCGTGCTTCGGCGCAGGCGATACCCCGGCACACAATGCCCTTTCCATCCGTCATACCACCAGAAACTTCCCGAACCGCGAAGGCTCTAAGCCGGGTCAGGGACAGATGTCCGCAGTTGCCCTCATGGATGCACGTTCCATCGCAGCAACCGCAGCAAACGGCGGCAAGCTGACCTCCGCGGAAGCCTTAGACTGCTGGGGCGATATCCCGGAGTACAACTACGACGATCGTGCTTACCAGGCACGTGTATACAACGGCTACAATAAGGAAGAACTCGACTCCGAGCTTCGCTTTGGACCGAACATCAAAGACTGGCCTGAGATGGAGGCACTGTCCGAGAACATTCTCTTAAAGGTATCCTCCAAGATCCTTGATGAGGTAACCACCACCGATGAGCTGATCCCATCCGGTGAGACCTCTTCCTTCCGTTCCAACCCGTTAGGACTGGCTGAGTTTACCTTGTCTCGCCGTGATCCGGAGTATGTAGGTCGTGCAAAAGCTGTTCAGACTATGGAAAATGACCGTCTGGCCGGTAAGATTGCAGATGAGATCACAGAGGTTATGAAGGTGGTTAACACCATTCCGGGTCAGGAGAATGTAAAAGCAGAGGATGTTGAAATCGGTTCCACCATCTACTCCAACAAGCCGGGCGACGGTTCTGCCCGTGAGCAGGCTGCATCCTGCCAGAGAGTTCTTGGTGCCCTGGCAAACATTACCCAGGAGTATGCAACCAAGCGTTATCGCTCCAACTGCATGAACTGGGGCATGATCCCGTTCCATTTAAAGGGTGAGCCGACCATGTTCGAGGTCAATGATTACATCTACGTTCCGAATGCCCGCACCGCCATGGATGGTGATTTGAGCGACATCCCGGCCTATGTCATCAAGGATGGCAAAGCAGAAGAGATTCATCTGTATGTACAGCCGATGACCGAAAACGAGCGCAAGATCGTAAAGGCAGGAAGCTTGATCAACTTCAATCGGAACGGGCAGCAGTAAACAATAAAAATTTATACGCAACGTCAACGTTATCGATAAAGATCCGAAAGCGCCCGCCCCACCACACATAAACGCATTCACGGCAATTTTCTGTCCGTTTTGCTCCGTCGCCTATTAGACAGGTCTACCGCAAACTCGCTCACTGCGTTCGCTCAGACAGGCTCCCGACCTGTCGCTATACTCACAAAACGGACAAAATT
>CAVALB010000043.1:0-20658 GCA_963589345.1 uncultured Selenomonadales bacterium
TAACCGCGATTGTAAAACGGATGAAATTCAATATGTGGTTTTGAGGGTACATGCAACAATGGTTGTTTTATTACCTTATTATAATGCGCGAGTGGCTCAGTTGGTGGAGTACGACCTTGCCAAGGTCGGGGTCGCGGGTTCGAGTCCCGTCTCGCGCTCTCAGAAATCAAGAAAGAGAAGGGATATCCTTAACGGATATCCCTTCTCTTTCTTGCGTTCGAGCCCTGCCGGGACTCGAACGGTTTTCGGTCTCCACTCCGTTCCGGTCGTCGCAAAGCGAACGTCCACTGGACGTTCTGCGACGTCTCGCGCTCTCAGAAATCAAGAAAGAGAAGGGATATCCTTAACGGATATCCTTTCTCTTTCTTGCGTTCGAGCCCTGCCGGGGCTCGAACGGTTCTCGGTCTCCACTCCGTTTCGGTCGTCGCAAAGCGAACGTCCACTGGACGTTCGTTGTATCACACTTTTTCGCTTTGAAGCGTAAATTTGACGATGTTTACAGGATAGTGTATAATAGCGGATGCTGTGGAGACACAGCTATGCATTTTGTTTCGGCATTAAAGATGATGAGGGGACGAAATGGGGGATATATAAGGAGGAGATTGCGATATGAAACAACGAGAAACGTTTCAATCAAGACTGGGCTTTTTGCTTTTGTCGGCAGGATGTGCGATCGGTATTGGAAACGTATGGAGATTTCCGTATGTGGTAGGAGAGAATGGCGGCGGTATTTTTGTCGTGATCTATCTGCTTTTTCTGGCAATCATGGGTGTGCCGGTGCTTTCCATGGAGTTTGCAGTCGGTCGTGCCAGTCATAAGAGTCCGGTTAAGGCATACCAGGAACTCGAGAAAAAGGGAAGCAAGTGGCATCTGCATGGATATGTAGCATTGGCAGGCAATTATCTGCTTATGATGTTTTATACAACAGTAGCAGGCTGGATGATGTATTATTTTTACAGCTTTGTGACCGGCGGGTTTACCGGACTTGATAAGGATGCTGTCCAGAGCAAGTTTGGTGAGATGCTGGCAAGCCCGGGGATCAATGTCTTCTGGATGGCGGTGGTTGTCATTCTTGGAATTTTGATCTGTTCCATTGGACTGCAGGCCGGTGTTGAGCGGATCACCAAGGTGATGATGATCGGCCTTTTGTCTTTGATGATTATCCTGGCAATCCATGGAGTATTTCTGGAGGGCGGTATGGAAGGCCTGAAGTTCTATCTGCTTCCGGATGTGGAAAAAATGAAGTCGGTAGGAGTCGGTCAGGTGATCGTTTCGGCCATGAATCAGTCATTTTTTACACTGAGCCTTGGTATTGGTGCCATGGCAATTTTTGGAAGTTATCTGGAGAAGAATAATACGTTGTTGGGTGAGGCCGTCAATGTGGCTGTATTAGATACCTTTGTGGCAATCACTGCGGGACTGATCATTTTCCCGGCCTGCTTTGCGTTCGGTGTAAATCCGGACAGCGGACCAAGCCTGATCTTTATTACGCTTCCGAATGTATTTATTTCCATGCTGGGCGGACGAATCTGGGGAAGTCTCTTCTTTTTGTTTATGTCCTGCGCGGCCTTTTCCACGGTTATTGCGGTATTTGAGAATATCATTGCCTGTGACATGGAATTGTTTGAGATCGATCGTAAAAAATCAGCGAAAATCAACATGGTGCTCTTGATCCTGCTTTCGCTTCCGTGTGCTTTGGGATACAATTTGTTAAGTGGATTTGAGCCGCTTGGAGCCGGGACATCCGTGCTGGACTTGGAGGATTTTCTGGTAAGCAATATTTTACTTCCGTTAGGATCCCTGGTTTATCTGCTGTTTTCTGTCTGGAATTTCGGCTGGGGCTTTGACAAGTATCGTGCGGAGGCAAATGAGGGTGCCGGTCTTAAGGTGCCGGCATGGATCCGCGGCTATGTAAAGTACATTCTGCCGCTGATGATCCTGGGATTGTTTATTCAGGGAATCTGGTCAAAGTTTTTCGCATAAGGAGGAATGCATATGATCCGCTGCTGTATTTTTGATCTGGATGGAACCTTGTTGAATACGCTGGAAGCGTTAACTTATACAACAAATCTGGTGTTAAAAGAATTTGGCTATGCTCCGGTTAGCGAAGAGCAGGTGAAAAAGTTTGTAGGAGACGGCTACCGAATGCAGGTAAAGCGGGCACTGTTGTACAGTGGGGATGATGCACTGACTCATTATGAAGAAGCACTTTCTGTGTATATGCGCCTTTTTGCAGAACATTGCCTGTATCACGTGCACCCGTACGATGGCATTCCCAGTCTTCTGGAGGCTTTAAAGGCGCAGAACATCCGTATCGCGGTTCTTTCCAATAAACCGCATGAACGAACGGTGGAGACGATCGAAGCCGTGTTTGGGAAGGGCTATTTTGACATTGTGGCAGGTCAAAAGGATAACATCCCGAAAAAACCGGATCCGGCAGGCGTGAACCGGATCCTGGAGATATTTGGATGTAAGCCGGAGGAATGTCTGTATTTTGGAGATACCAATACCGATATGCAGACAGGTCTGAATGCGAAAACGCATACAGTGGGCGTAAGCTGGGGCTTTCGTGATCGGAAGGAACTGGAATCCTTCCATCCGGACTTTGTCATCGATGATCCGAAAACTGTAACAGAACAGATTCTCGCTTTATATTCTTAAGTTTTGTTGGCGAAAAAGAAGAAAAAAGGAAGGAAATCGGTATTTCCTTCCTTTTTCAGGTCCTGATACTTGATTAATTCCGGAAATTCGTTATAATGTTTAGGTATGTGTTTATATTTATGCACGGTATACACGAAACGATGAATACCATGCAATTGAGGAGGATTATTATGAGAAAGAAAATCGTGGCATTATCCATGGCAGCATGTATGGCAGCTTCCGTAACAGCTTGCGGCGGCAGCAAGACCGCAGAGACTACCGCAGCAGCAACTGAGGCAGAGACCGAGGCAACTGAGGCAGCAGCAGATGAGAGCAGCTCCGAGGAGACCGAGGCAGCAGCAACTGAAATTGAAACGGTTACCCCGGGAAAGCTGACTGTAGCAACCAGCCCGGACTTCGCTCCGTATGAGTTCTATGCAATCGGTGAGGACGGAACTCCGAAGCTTGCAGGCTTCGATATGGATCTGGCTCAGTACATCGCTGATTATCTTGGCCTTGAGCTGGAAGTTGTAACAGTTGATTTTGACGGTGTATTAAGTGAGCTGCAGACCAAGTCTGTTGACCTTGGCATGGCCGGACTTTCTCCGGATGAGAAGCGTAAGAGCATCATGGACTTCTCCGACATCTATTACCTGGGCGGACAGTCTCTGGTAACCACCAAGGAGAATGCAGAGGTATACAACAGCTTCGAAGCAATCAACAAACCGGATGTTTCCGTAGGCGCACAGACTGGTTCCATTCAGATGGATCTGGCAGAGACCAACAGCCCGGATGCTGACATCATTGCCCTGCCAAAGGTTACCGATATCATTTCTGAACTTCTGACCGGCAAGATGCAGGCTGCTTATATTGAGACCGATGTAGCAAAGAGCTATCAGAAAAACTATCCGGATCTTGAGATTGTTATGGAAGTACCGTACGACACGAAAGGTTCTGCAATCGGTGTAAGCAAGGGCAACGAGTCACTGCTTGCAGGTGTTAACGAAGCAATCGCAGCTGCAAAAGAGGATGGCAGCCTTGAGAAATACATCGCAGATGCTGGTGAGCTTGCAGCAGGTGAGAAATACGAGGGTCTTCTGGACGCAGACGGAAACGTTCAGAACTAAAAACTGAAAGGAGCACCCGATGAGTCAATTTGTTCAATGGAGTAATTTTTCCAAGATTGCTCCGTATGCGGAGTTATTCCGGCAGGGCATGCTTGTAACTGTTCTGCTGTCCGTATGTACGGTGGTGATCGGTTTTGCCATCGCACTGTTGCTTGCACTGATGAGAATGTCCAACATCCGCCCATTCCAGTCCCTGGGACTTGATCAGGATGGGCATATGAAGGAAAGAGGGCTGTCAGCCTGGATCAGCCGTTTTAATCCGCTGTCATTTCTGGCAACGGCCTATGTTGAGATCCTGCGTTCCACCCCGGTTATCGTTCAGGTATTTATCATCTATTACGGTGTATTCGGGATCATCCAGCTTCCGTCCTTCCAGATGTTCGGATTCATCAAATTCAGCCGCTTTTTTCCGGGCGTTATAGCACTGGGCATGAACTCTGGTGCCTATCTGTGCGAGATCATCCGTGCGGGAATCCAGTCCATTGACGGCGGACAGACTGAGGCGGCACGTTCTTTGGGTCTGTCCCAGGCTCAGAATCTGCGTTACATCATTTTACCGCAGGCACTGAAGAATATTCTTCCGGCGATTGCCAATGAGTTTGTCGTGATCATCAAGGAATCTGCGATCACCTACACCATTGGTGTGCAGGATGTCATGTCTGCCGTAAATGCAGTAAAGGGTGCAACCTTTGTTATCGTGGAGCCTTTGCTGGTTGCAACGGCAATTTACTTCTGCCTGTGCTTCCCGACTTCCAAGATCATTGCATATTTTGAGAGGAGGATGAGCCGTGGCCACAGACGATAGCATGATTCAGGTAAAAGATTTAAAGAAACATTACAAAATGGGAACCATTAAGGCATTGGACGGAGTGACGGTCAACATCAACAAGGGAGATGTAATGGCTGTTATCGGTCCTTCCGGTTCCGGAAAATCCACCTTCCTGCGCAGTTTAAACCTGCTTGAGGAGCCGACCGGCGGTTCCATCGTCTTCGGCGGAGTGGATATCACAAAAAAGAAATACCGGGATGCAAGCGGAAAGCTTGTGAAACTGGACATCGACAGTCTCAGACAGCGTATGGGCATGGTATTCCAGCACTTCAACCTGTTTCCGCATATGACGATCATGGAAAATATGATCCTTGCACCGATGAAGGTTCGAGGAATGAGCCGCGAGGAAGCAGAGAAGAAGGCATTGGAGCTGTTGGACCGCGTTGGCTTAAAAGACCGTGCCGATGCATATCCGATCCAGCTGTCCGGCGGACAGAAGCAGCGTGTTGCCATCGTCCGTGCACTGGCTATGGAGCCGGAAGTAATGCTTTTTGATGAGCCGACTTCCGCGCTAGATCCGGAGATGGTAGGCGAGGTTTTGGATGTTATGAAGGAACTGGCTCATGATGGTATGACCATGGTTGTCGTAACCCATGAGATGGGCTTTGCAAAAGAGGTCGGAAACCGCGTTCTCTTCATGGCCCGCGGAAAGCTGTTAGAAGAGGGAACACCGGAGGAAATCTTCGAGCATCCGAAGCATGAGCGACTGAAGGAGTTTCTTGCGAAAGTTTTATAAAAAAGGTGTCGGGAATTTTCCCGACACCTTTTTCTTTTGTGATATAATGAGCGGCGAAGGTGATCATGACAGCAATATATATTTTTATAGGAGGAAAACCATGACGGAAGAAAAGAAAGCGGCTCTGGAGGCGATTGAATCCAGACGGGCACTGATCTGTGATGTGGCAGATCATATCTGGGAATATGCGGAGTTATCTCTTCAGGAATATAAGTCTTCGGCACTTTACTGTGAAGTGCTTGAAAAGGAAGGATTTCAGGTAGAAAAGGGGATAAGTGGCATTGAGACGGCATTTTCTGCAAGCTACGGAAACGGCCGTCCGGTGATCGGGATCCTGGCAGAATATGATGCGCTTTCCGGTTTATCACAGACGGCAGGCAGTACGGAGGAGAAGCCGCTGAAGGAAGGCGGCAGCGGTCATGGCTGCGGCCATAATCTTCTGGGTGCCGGTGCCATGGCAGCAGCATTTGGCGTGAAGGCTTATCTGGAGAAAAATAAGGTGGAAGGCACGGTGATTCTCTTTGGTTGTCCGGGTGAAGAGGGCGGTGCCGCCAAGGCCTTTATGGCAAGAGACGGAGTCTGGAAGAGTTTGGATGCAGCCCTTACCTGGCATCCGGAGGATGTAAACGAGGTGGCGACCGGTTCCTCCAATGCCTGTATCCAGACTCAGTATAAGTTTCATGGGATCGCTTCCCATGCCTCCGGTGCGCCGGAGAAGGGGCGCAGTGCCCTGGATGCCGTAGAACTGATGAACACCGGCGTGCAGTATCTGCGGGAGCATATGAGTGACAAGGCACGAATCCATTATGCTATCACCGATGCCGGCGGCTGCAGCCCGAATGTGGTGCAGGCAAAGGCCAGTGTGCTTTACATGGTGCGTTCCAACCATGTTGATGAGGCTGTGGAGCTGCAAAAGCGTGTAGACAAGATTGCCCAGGGCGCAGCGTTAATGACAGAGACAACCTTTGAGAAGAAGTTTATTGACGGTGTGGCAGATACGATCAGCAATTTTGCCTTGGAACGTATTCTGTACAAAAATTATGAAGAACTGGGTGTGCCGTCCTATACCGATGAAGAGAATGCGTTTGCAGATGCCTTATCTCAGACTTATATCGGAAATGACCGGGTTCCGGGTGTGGCAGCAGGAAACGATGAAACACTGCGGGAGCAGGTTGTGGCCATGCGTAAGGCCTGCGGTCATGCAATGAATGCATTTTTAGCACCTCTGTATCAGGGGAATGCCTTTAAGGCGGGGTCAACCGATGTCGGTGATGTCAGTTGGCTGACGCCGACCGCTCAGATCCATGTGGCAGCATGGCCGAATGGATGTCCGGGACATAGCTGGCAGAATGTTTCCTGCGATCGGACTGAGATCGGGCACAAGGCCGCAGTCCATGCCGGAAAGGTGCTGGCAGCAGCAGCGATCGATCTGTTTGATCAGCCGGAGCTTTTAAAGGAGGCACGGACGGAGTTTGAGAAGCGTACTGCAGCAGGCTTTGTAAGCCCGGTTCCGGCGGATGCAGTTCCCACAATCCCGGATTAGAGGAAAATATACAACTGCGAGACTTTGAAGTTTTACGAAACGTGACAGTTCACAGAAGAAACACAAAGAGTTTAGAAAGTTTTAACGAGAGCGGGGGTTTAAAAACCTTCGCTCTTGTTGTATACTATATAGAACAGAAGACATTCCGTTCCTGGTCATGCAATGCGTGAACAGGAACAAAATTCCGTTAGGATAGTGAATATGGAGGTGTAAAACTGTTACCAGAGAATAATAACACAAAGGAGACTTGATTATGGGTATGAAAGAGAACGAACCGAAGCGGCCCAATAAAAAGCTGCTTTATTATTACGGAATTATCCTTCTGATCACGATTTTGCTGAATGCGCTGGTTATGCCGGCATTGGCGGAACGTTCTGTGATCGAAGTAACGTATGACACATTCCTGGACATGCTGGACGAGGGCAAGGTAGCAGGAGTAAAACGGGATTCTGACAAGCTTAGCTTCTGGACTGAGGACGTGCAGCAGGCCTTAAACGGACAGCTGTCCTTAAAAAACCTGAACGCAGCGAATCTGAAAATTTACAAGACCGGATTGTGGCCGGATGATGATCTGACCACGAGACTTCAAAATGCCGGGATCAGCTTCTCAGAGGAAATCCCGACGCAGGCTTCCCCGCTCCAGACCTTTATCTTTAACTGGGTACTGCCGATCCTTATGTTTGTGGTGATCGGACAGATCCTAAGCAAGAGCATGGCAAAGCGGATGGGCGGTATGGGAAACGCCATGACCTTTGGAAAATCCAATGCCAAAATCTATGCAGAGACCGAGACCGGCAAGACCTTTGCTGACGTAGCCGGACAGGAGGAGGCAAAGGAAGCTTTAAAGGAGATCGTGGATTTCCTTCATAATCCGCAGAAATATTCTGATATCGGTGCAAGCCTGCCAAAAGGAGCTTTGTTAGTAGGCCCTCCCGGAACCGGTAAGACCCTGCTTGCCAAGGCAGTAGCCGGAGAAGCCCATGTACCGTTCTTTTCCATTTCCGGTTCAGAATTTGTGGAGATGTTCGTAGGTATGGGTGCGGCGAAGGTGAGGGATCTGTTTAAGCAGGCCAACGAAAAAGCACCGTGTATTGTATTCATCGATGAGATCGATACCATCGGTAAAAAGCGTGACGGCTCCGGCTTTTCCGGAAACGATGAGCGCGAGCAGACCTTAAACCAGCTTTTGACGGAGATGGATGGCTTTGATGGCCGCAAGGGTGTTGTCATCCTGGCAGCGACCAACCGCCCGGAATCCCTGGACAAGGCACTCCTTCGTCCGGGACGTTTTGACCGTCGGATCCCGGTGGAGCTTCCGGATTTAAACGGTCGTGTAGCCATCCTGAAGGTGCATGCAAAGAATGTAAAGCTGGGAAGTGACATTGATTTTAATGCCATCGGACGCGCAACCTCCGGAGCCAGCGGCGCAGAGTTAGCAAACATCATCAATGAGGGCGCCCTGCGCGCGGTCCGTCAGGGGCGTGCCTATGTGACCCAGGCAGACTTAGAGGAAAGCGTGGAAACGGTCATTGCCGGATATCAGAGAAAGGATGCAGCGGTTTCTGTCGATGAGAAACGAATCGTATCCTATCATGAGGTGGGTCATGCCCTGGTGGCTGCCTGCCAGAGCCACAGCGCTCCGGTACACAAGATTACCATCATCCCCCGTACCTCCGGTGCCCTGGGCTACACGATGCAGGTAGAAGAGGGAGAGCGCTTCCTTATGAGCAAGGAAGAGGCGCTGAACAAGATCGCCACTCTGACCGGCGGACGTGCGGCGGAGGAATTTATCTTCCATTCCATCACAACCGGTGCTTCAAATGACATCGAGCAGGCAACCAAGCTTGCCAGAGCCATGGTAACCCGTTATGGCATGAGCAGCCAGTTTGGTATGGTTGCCCTGGAAACAGTCAACAACCAGTATCTGGGCGGAGACACGTCCATGGTATGCTCTTCGGAAACCGCAAGACTGGTGGATGAGGAAGTGATCAGCATTGTGAAGCAGCAGTACGAAAAGGCTATGCAGATCTTAAAGGATCATGCGGCGAAGCTGAACGAGATCGCTGCCTACCTTTTAGAGCGTGAGACCATCACCGGAGAAGAATTTATGGATATCTTAAATGCCGGGAAGGATACGGCAGAGGATATAGCAAAGCAGCCGGAGCATACAGAAACACAGCCGGAGCATACAGAAGCGCAGCCGGAGCATACAGAATCACAGCCAGAGCATGAGGCGGATCCGCAGACAGATTTACTGACAAATACGGAAGTATCCGAATAAAACTGCAAAAAGAGAAGAGCACACAGGTGACAGGACACAAGGTGTGTTCTTCTTTTTTATTTCTGTCCTTGTGGCATTATTTAATTTATGATATCCTGTAATTGTTCAGAGATTTTTGTAACGTTATGCTTATGTATTCCGAAATGAAATTATCACTGTAAAGAACCAAGGTTCCAAACAGCTACATAAAATCAGGAAAGGAGACTGCGTTTTATGCGATATACCATTCCAGCAAATGACAACGACCGGAGAAAAGAGGTTCGCCGCATCCTCCATGCAACTGCATCGGCCAAAGAGCTTCAATTCGTGCAGAAGGCTCTGAAGTGGATGGTGGGCTGTGCAAACGGCACCACACCCTATGACCGTAAAAGCTATCACAAGCTGTATGACACTTATAAAATGCTTGGCATTACGGAAGGGAAAAAAGAAGCTGCCCTTTTTCCGCCTGCAGAGCGCAATGCGGATCATTTCAAGAGGGAACTGGATAAATTGTGGAGAGTTCTTGAGGTGCATGCACAGGAGAAAAATCCGACCCTCCTGACCTCTTATCAAAATTATCAGAATAATTCTGCAGCCTATGATGCTGCATTTCGAAGCTTTGATCAGGAGGAGCTTGCAAAACGTATGCAGGAGGTCTTAAGGGAGCCGGAGGGCGAACTTATGGAAGAGATCCCGAAAAAAGCAGGTCGTCCCGAAGCCCAAACACCGTTGGTGGATGCAAGCTCTCCCTATGCAAATTTGGTAGAGGGCAGTGTTTACAGCGAACTTTATGATCTGTATCAGGGCCTTAAACCCAAGCTTCGCACGGAGAAAAATTTGCCCGACCGCCTGATCAATGAGGATATGGAAAATCTTCTGTCTGCCATGCAGTTTCATTATCTGCGCCGCAACAGCATGGGAAGCGTACTTCCGATGACCGAAGATGAGCATCAGGAGCTTCAGGATCTTTACCAGAACTGTTTAAGAGACTGCAATAAGCTTTCGGAGAAGCTTCGAGAAACACCGGAATACAAAACCCTTCATACCCTCTTAACGCAGAATGAAGATCAGTTAAAGCACCTTTCAAAGGACAATCTTCCTCCTCTGGCCGATGCAATCCGTGGTTTAAAGAATCCGTCCATTCATCTGATCTCTCAGGAAAAAGAAACGATCGGAAGTGCGATCAGCAGCCGTGAGGCTATTGAATATACCGATGCAGAGGGAAATATTAAGCAGGGCTTTTTTACTGCGGAAAAAAAGCTGGGTGATGTGAACACCGCACTCGATCAGATTGTTGAGAGGTACGAGATACAGTACCCGCAATATTCCGCCTATTTTAACAAAATCAACAGCACCAGGGGTCAGACCGAGTTCTGGGAGATGCTGCGTAAGACCTTAGACTATCATCTTTTCAATGAAAAAGGACCGAATGATCAGGAGCCGGTACAGGAGCCGGTACGAGAATATTTTCAGGGGAAAAAATGGATAAAAGCTGCTGATAAGGATCAGGCTGCCTTTTGGGATGAAGTAATGATCCCTCTGATAACAGAAATCGGAAAAACGGTCAATATGCATGGGGTTCTGGAAGACTCCGGTATTGGCTCCAAGAGTCTTGTAGCGGAACGATCCACGGCCATGAATGATGTCGCAAGCTTCTTAGGCTACCCGGATCTTCTGGTCAGTTCGAAGCGTGTGACGGTAAAACGGGGCGACAGAGAGGAAACCGGTGTCATGATGGAGCCTGCCGATATGGAGCTGGTGGATCCGTCTAAACTGACGAGTGATCATCCGTTTTATAACTTGAGTACGCGCCAATTTAGCAGCCGACAGATGCTCTCATCTCTGGCAGACCTTCAGATCCTGGATTACCTGTGTGCCAACACCGATCGTCATGCCCATAATTTCTTTTATCGCGTGGACTTTTCAGATCCGGAGAACCCAAATCTTCTGGGGGTACAGGGAATTGATAATGACAACTCCTTTGGAGCCATCAAAGGAGGCGGGCAGTTAAAGCTCACAAAGAGTACAGAATTAAAGATCATTACCCCCAAGATGGCAGAAGCTGTCAGTGCCATGACCAAAGAGCAGCTTCAGGAGGTTCTAAGCCCCTATCATTTCTCGGATTCTGAGCTGAAGGCAGCAGGAGATCGGTTAAAAGAGCTTCAAAATATGATCGAAAAAGGAAGGAAGGATCCGGAGATTAAATTTGAAGCAGGTGACAGAACCATGCCGGTGATGGTCAATAAAAAAGGTTCGATCCACATCATGCAGGATGAGGATTGGCAAGAGATCGGTCTGCAGATGCTTCTTCCAAAAAGCATGGATGATAAGAATATCTTTGTTCATGTGAATATCATGCGCGGGCGTGCAGCGAAAAATGAAGGAGTGAAAGATTACAACAATCAGATAAAAGCAAGGCTGCGCAATGCGGAAACACCGGAACAAAGAAAGACAGTACAGGATGAGTGGAAGGGATTGTTTCCGAAGATTCCAATCGATGAAGAGGGAAATATCATCAAACCCGATAGGCAGACCTTTGATACATCGATTTCCTATAAAAAGCAGGCCGAGGAGGTTGACTATCAGAAGGTTGCCGAGATGCAGAAGAAGGAGCTTGCATCTTTGGAAAAGATGATGAAGCAGTTTGATGATGCCCGCGGAGCTAAGGCAAACCGCAGTGATAAGTTTAAGGCCATGCGCGAGGCTTTACAGGATCTGACCGAGGAATACCACAGGATGCGCCGACTGGATCCGAAGGAGCATCTGATCGACGAAGAAAAGAAAATGAGGCTTGAGCAGAACCGCGATAAAATTCTGGCCAACTGCTATCATCGGATCGAACAGAAACGAGAACATCTTAAGCAGGCGATCGACACCTACCTTGGTATTCGGCATTGGAGGATCAATCCAACCGCAAACAACCAGAAGCGGATCAATACAGCCAAGCAGCTTTCCGCTTTCATTCTGGATACTCCGAAAAGTGCCCAGTTTTATAAGAGCAGCAGGGCACTTCGGGATACGCAGAAAAACAGGGCGACCGCCAAGGATTCTCTTGCCCAGAACCGTTATCTGACTAATGAAATCTACAGCATGATGAAGAATACCCTGCGCGCCAATGTAAAGGCTCTGGCTTTGGAGGATCCTATGCGAAAAACCGGAATCCTGGCGCTGAAGGCACAGGAGCGTCTGTGGAATTACAGCCAGAGCGAGATCTCGAATGCGTCTGTCACTGTGAAAAAAACTTCAGGAACCAAGGAAAAAGTGCCTTTGACGGAACTTTTGCGTCAGCAGAATCAGAAAAAAGCAGCTACACTTCCACCCAAAGAGCAGATCTGCAAGGATCTGAAAATGATCAAAAAATATGCACCGGAGCTTGGTGACTCGATCGATCGTCTTACAGAGGATCAGAATAAGATTACGCCAGGGAACGTGAAGGGAGTACTTGGAAACCTGTTTCTCAGGGAATCCAACATCGCCAAAGAGCGAAATCAGGCTCAGAAGAATAAGGTACAGGTGTTGGGAGAATAAATCGATAGGCTATCGGAATACATGGAGGACAACCGGTGAAAAATGATGCAGAGCTTCTTGCTCAGATCTTGAATGACTCGGATGAGATGATACAGGTCAGTGATGCTAAGACCTTTACTATGCTGTATGCCAACAATCCGGCAAAAAAATATACGGGTCATGGAGACCAACCATATCTGGGGCATCACTGTTATGAATATATGATGGGCTTAAAGGAGCAGTGTCCTTTTTGCCCAATGCTTCAGCTTAAGGATCAGGAGTCCTCTGAGACGGAGGTTGATAACGGAAAAGAGGTCTATGCTGTAAAGACCAAGAAAATCCTGTGGGAAGGCAAGGAGGCCTTCATTGAATACGCCTGGGACATTACGAAAATACGTCGATCTCAGCAGGTATATGAGTCTCAGGTTCAGACCCTGATCGCCTCCATTCCGAATGCTCAGGGAATCTTTCATATGGATATCACGGAGGACTCTGTGATTTCTGTAAACGGAAGCGCATCGACAGCTTTGGCAATGCGAGCATTAACCAATATCAATGCGGTCATCCTGGCAATTGCAGCCTGTGTTCCGGAAAAAGAAAAATCGGAGGAATTCTACCGGATTTTCTGCCGAGAGAGTCTGCTGAAAGCCTACGAAAATGGCAAAATGGAGATTATTCGGGATACAAATTCCTATTTTGATGACGGAAGCATCCGCCCGGCACGCATCACAGTGCGCCTGATCATCAATCCACAGAACAATCATTTGGAATGTATCGTATACGGACTGGATATCACGGCGGAATGGCAGGAGCGAAAGAAATATGAGGAAGCCAGAGAGGCTCATCAGAGAGAGTTAGAGGAGCATCTGGCAGAAGAAAAGCTGCAAAAGCAAAAAGAAAAGGCTTATCAGCGGGAACTGAAAAAACAGCTGGAGGTGATCAATGCCATTGGCGGTGAATACAAATCTATTTATTTGATCGATTGTGAAAAGAAAACCTGGAGTGTGTTTAAGACCGATGGCAGCAAGATGATCCAGAGCGCACTGGCTCGCTCGGCGGTGTTTTCGGATTACCAGGAGGCGATGCGCACCTATATTGAAAATTTTGTCGTGGAGGAGGACCGGGAATCTTTTTTGGAACATGCGTCCCTGCAATGTCTGCTGGAGGAGACACCGGATGAGGGCATTCATTCCTTAAGCTATGACCGGATCGTAGAAAACGGAAGACAGCACTGGCAGGCCATTACCGCAAAGTTTACGGCGGATGACGGAAAGGTCTATCTGGTTCTGGGATTTCGTGATGTACATGATATCGTGGAAAAACAGATTAGCCAGGAAAATGCCCTCAGGGATGCCCTGATGTTAGCAAGACGTGCCAACCGTGCAAAAACGACCTTCCTAAACAATATGTCCCATGATATCCGGACACCTATGAATGCCATCATCGGCTTTACAGCCCTGGCACAGACTCACTTGAACGACCCGGAGCAGGTACAGAATTATTTAAAGAAGATCCATACCTCCAGTTCCCATCTCTTAAGTCTCATCAACGAGATCCTCGACATGAGCCGGATTGAAAGCGGTGCGGTGAAGCTGGAGGAAAATGAGGTTCATCTTCCGGATGTGCTGCACGAGCTGCGCACGATCATCCAGGGACAGGTGGATGCAAAGCAGCAGAATCTTTTTATTGATACCGTAGATGTGGTTCACGAGGATGTCGTGACAGATAAGCTGAGGCTGAACCAGGTTCTGTTAAATATTGTCGGCAATGCCATTAAGTATACGGATTGCGGCGGAAGTATAGAGGTGCGAATCATAGAAAGGCCTTGCACAGCGGAAGGCTATGCCACCTATATATTCAGCATCCGTGATAATGGCATGGGAATGTCAGCGGAATTTGCGGAGCATGTGTTCGATGCTTTTACACGAGAGCGTACCTCCACGGTCAGCGGTATCCAGGGCACAGGCCTTGGTATGTCCATCACGAAAAATATCGTAGATATGATGAATGGCACGATCACGGTGGAGAGTGAAATTGGCAAGGGGTCGGAATTTGTCGTCAACGTAGACTTCAAGCTGGCAGAGAATATGACCGATTTTGCACCGATCACGGAACTGAAGGGTGCCAGGATCCTGGTGGTGGATGACAATATCAACACCTGCCAGAGCGTTAGCAGGATGCTTCGGAGCATTGACATGCGTCCGGACTGGTCCACTTCCGGAAAGGAGGCGGTGATCCGAGCAAGGGAGGCTGCAGAACTTCGGGAGGAATACAAGGCCTACATCATAGATTATATGATGCCGGATATGAACGGCATTGAAACCGTTCGCCGGATCCGTCGGACAATTGGAGGGGACGTACCGATCATTGTCCTGACGGCCTATGACTGGGTGGAATTTGAAGAAGAAGCCAGAGAGGCCGGTGTGACCGGTTTTGTGTCCAAGCCGATCTTCATGTCGGAGCTGAGAACTGCCTTAAGCGGGCAGAGAGAAGTTCCTTTGCATGCAGAAAAGACGAGCCTTTCCGAGCACGATTACAGCGGAAAACGGCTTCTTCTGGTGGAGGACAATGAGTTAAACCGAGAGATTGCCACCTTTATTCTGGAGGATGCGGGGATTGTTGTGGATACAGCGGAGGATGGCATTGAAGCAGTGGATATCATGAACCAGGCAAGGGAAGATCAGTACGACCTGATCCTGATGGATATCCAGATGCCGAAGATGGACGGATATACGGCAACTAGGGAAATTCGAACCCTGAAAAACAACCGAAAAGCCAACATTCCGATTGTGGCCATGACGGCCAATGCTTTTGACGAGGATCGAAAGAAATCCTTTGAGGCGGGAATGAACGGCCATATTGCAAAGCCGATCGATATCAATGTGCTTGCAGCAGTGCTGGATCGGTTTTTAAAAGAATAAAAAAGAAATGGGAGCTTTGCTTCCCATTTCTTTTTTTTATCTCGTATGTATTTTCTTTAATACAATACGTTAATGTGATACAGTGCAACAGCACTAAAGTCGACTTCTTTATTCAAAAGCACAACTAAAAAACTGTGATAATGACAATATTGGGACTGTACAAATGAAAAAATTTGGGTTATAGTATATCACAACAAAAAACAAAGCCGCTTATCAGCACAGGCAGCAGATTAGGAGGCAGGAAATGGTATCGTTATATGATCATGGTATTTATCTTGTGAACGGGACCAAAATCGTTCCGGAGCAGGAATACGAAAAGGTAGAAGCCCTTACCGGTAAAAAAGCCGATCGGGAAACTGCCAAAAAGGGAACCATTGCTTATTCCATTTTAAGCAGTCACAACACGGCTGATAACATGGAACACTTAAAGATCCGTTTTGACAGCATGGCATCCCATGATATAACATTTGTCGGAATTGTTCAGACAGCAAAGGCCTCCGGTATGGAAAAGTTTCCCATCCCCTATGTTTTGACGAACTGCCACAATACACTTTGTGCAGTAGGCGGAACCATCAACGAGGATGATCACATGTTTGGTCTTTCTGCTGCGAAAAAGTACGGAGGCATCTACGTACCGCCGCATATTGCAGTCATCCACCAGTACATGAGGGAGATGATGGCAGGCTGCGGAAAGATGATCCTCGGATCTGACAGCCATACCCGCTATGGAGCCTTAGGAACCATGGCCATCGGCGAGGGCGGCGGCGAGTTAGTAAAGCAGCTGCTTCGCGATACCTACGATGTGGCTTATCCGGGTGTGATCGCAGTGTACTTAGACGGAAGTCCAAAACCTGGTACCGGTCCTCAGGACATCGCCCTGGCGATCATCCGGGCGGTATTTAAAAACGGTTATGTGAAGAACAAAGTCATGGAATTTGTAGGCCCCGGTGTTGCCTCCATGACGACGGATTACCGAAACGGTGTCGATGTTATGACCACCGAGACGACCTGCTTAACCTCCATCTGGAGAACGGATGAGGATACAAAGGCTTACCTGGCAAAGCATCACAGAGAGGGAGATTACAAAAAACTGGATCCGGCCGAGGTTGCTTACTACGATGGCTGTGTATACGTAGACTTAAGCAGTGTAAAGCCGATGATCGCGCTTCCCTTCCATCCGAGCAATGCCTTTGAGATTGATGAATTGAAGGCCAATATGAAGGATATCCTCCATGAGGTAGAGAAGGAAGCCGAAAAGGTATCCGGAGGAAAGGCACATTTCACACTCCTTGATAAGGTGGTAGGAAATGAACTTATGGTGCAGCAGGGAATCATCGCAGGCTGTGCAGGCGGAAACTACACCAACGTGATCGAGGCGGCTCACGCATTAAAGGGAAAGAATTGTGGCTGCGATGAATTTTCCCTGGCGGTCTATCCTTCCTCTCAGCCTGTCTTTTCCGATCTGGTTAAGAAGGGTGCGATTTCCGATCTGATGGATGCCGGTGCCATTATCCGAACTGCTTTCTGCGGACCGTGCTTCGGTGCAGGTGATACTCCTTGCAACAACGGCTTAAGCATCCGCCATACCACTAGAAATTTCCCGAACCGCGAGGGTAGCAAGCCCGGAAACGGACAGATGGCAGCGGTAGCCCTGATGGATGCCCGCTCCATTGCAGCCACTGCGGCAAACGGCGGAAAGCTTACCTCTGCGTGGGAGCTTGACTGTTGGAATGATATCCCAGAATATGACTTTGATGACAAATCCTATCAGAACCGTATCTATCAGGGCTTTGGAAAGGCAGAGACCGATAAAAACCTGGTTTACGGTCCGAATATCAAAGACTGGCCGGATATGAGCCCGCTGACCGACAATATTCTCCTCAAGGTCTGCTCTAAGATCATGGATCCGGTTACAACCACCGATGAACTGATCCCATCCGGTGAGACCTCCTCCTACCGCTCCAATCCGCTTGGACTGGCGGAGTTTACTTTATCCAGAAGAGATCCGGACTATGTAGGACGTGCCAAAGAGGTTGGACGGCTGGAAAAAGCCAGAGTAGCAGAAACGAAAGAAGACGAGCTGGCACTTGATCCCGGCCTTATAAATATCTTTGCAGCCATCCATACGATCCCGGGAAATGAAGCAGTCTCCATGAAGGATACGGAAGTCGGAAGTATGGTCTACGCAGTCAAGCCCGGTGACGGTTCTGCCAGAGAGCAGGCAGCCAGCTGTCAGAGAGTGCTCGGCGGACTTGCCAATATTTGTAAGGAATATGCCACCAAGCGTTATCGCTCCAATGTCATGAACTGGGGCATGCTGCCATTCCAGATGGAGGCAGATCCGGATTTTGAGGTTGGTGACTTCATCTATGTTCCAGGCGTGAGAAAAGCTTTGGATGGCGATTTAAGCTCCATCAAGGCCTACGTTCTCGGAAACGGAAAGGATGAGGCGGCAAAGATCAAAGAACTGAACCTTTACATCGCAGATATGACACCGGAAGAGAGAGCCATTGTGAAGGCCGGATGCCTGATCAACTATAACCGGAACAGACAGTAAGGCTTAGCATCGGGAAAACATAAAAAGGCCGGAGAGGAGACAACGCACACGTGAAAGACAGTTACCTTGCACAGTTTTATGGAAAATCGCAGAATTATACCGATATCCCCAATAAGTGGTATAAAGAATACAATGTAAAAAAAGGTCTTCGCAATGAAGACGGTACCGGCGTTCGAGTAGGCCTTACCAGAGTGGCCGATGTTGTAGGCTATGAGGAAACACAGGAAGGCGGGATTCAGGCAATCCCGGGAAAGCTCTATTACAGGGGCTTTGATGTGGAAGACCTGGTGAAAGGAAAAAAAGACAGCCATTTCGGCTATGAGGAGGTATGCTTCCTTCTCCTCTTTGGCTATCTTCCAAAGAAAGCAGAGCTGGAGCATTTTCGAAAGATCCTGACCGACTGTTATGAGATCCCGGATGAATTTGTGGAGATGAACCTGCTTCGCATGCCGGGAAAGAACCTGATGAACAAACTTCAGGAAGCAGTTCTTACCTTATATAATTACGATGATGATCCGGATAACACGGATGTATACGAAACTCTGGTAAAGGGCATTAACCTGATGGCAAAGCTTCCCTCCATTGCCTGCTATGCTTATCAGAGCAAGGTGCATTATTATGACAGGAACAGCTTATTTATCCACTATGCAAACCCCCAATACTCCATAGCGGAAAACTTCTTAAGCCTCTTGCGAAAAGACCAGAAGTTTTCGGATAAAGAAGCAAGACTGTTAGATACGATCCTGATCCTCCATGCCGATCACGGCGGCGGCAACAACTCCACCTTTACCAATGTCGTGATCGCATCCACCGGCACGGATATTTACTCTACGGTCTGCGGAAGCATCGGCTCCATGAAGGGACCAAGACACGGCGGAGCAAACATCAAGGTTGCGGAAATGATGGATGCAGTCTTAGAAGAGACCGGTGGATATACTGCAGATGACAAAAAGATCAGGGCAGCAGTAAACAAACTGATGAACGGTGAATTGTATGATCACAGCGGTCTTGTCTATGGCTTCGGCCACGCAGTTTATACGATTTCCGATCCTCGGGCAGAGATGTTAAGAAGCCGCTGCCTGGAGGTCGCAAAGGAAAAGAAGATGATGACGGAATTTGATTTCCGCAGGAGATTTGAGCAGATCGCCCTGGAAACCATGAAGGAGCGAAAGGGTGTTGTGCTTCCGACCAATGTGGATTATTACAGCGGATTTGCTTATGAAATGTTAGGGATCCCGAGAGATTTATATACACCGCTTTTTGTATGCAGCCGTATGGTCGGCTGGGTGGCTCATAATATTGAAAACAAGCTTTACGACGGACGGATCATGCGTCCTGCAACAAAATATGTAGGCGATAACAAAGAATATACAGACATGGAGGAGAGATAATTATGATCGATACAATTACCGTATTTAAAGGCGACGGAATCGGACCGGAAATCACAGAGAGCGTTTTAAGAATCCTGGATGCAGCAGGCGCAGACTTAAACTACGAGATATTTAACGTAGGTGCCGCAGAATATGAGGCTCACGGTGAACTGATTCCGAAGGAAGGCTTTGCCTCCATGGAAAAGACCCATGTTTTATTAAAATCCCCGATCACAACTCCGCTCGGAAAGGGATTCCGCTCCTTAAATGTCACCTTAAGAAAAAAATATGACCTCTATGCAAACATCCGCCCGGCAAAAACCAACTCAGCAGTAAAGACGGCCTTTGAGGATGTCGATATCGTGATCTTCCGTGAGAATACTGAGGATCTGTATGCCGGTGTGGAGGAAAAGGTGGATCAGGATACCGTGCATTCCATTAAGATCATCACCAGAAAATGCTCTGAGCGCATCATCCGCGCAGCCTTTGATTATGCAATAGACCACAACCGCAAGAAGGTGACCTGCGTACACAAGGCCAACATCATGAAGTTAGCAGACGGTATGTTCCGCGACATTTTCTATGAGATCAGCAAGGAATATCCGGGCATCGAAGCAGATGATAAGATCGTGGACAACGTAGCAATGCAGCTTGTTATGCATCCGCAGAATTTTGATATCATCGTAACCGAAAATCTGTACGGCGATGTGCTCTCCGATCTTGTCAGCGGCCTGATCGGAGGACTCGGACTTCTCCCGTCCAGCAACCTTGGCAAGGATTTTGCCATGTTTGAGGCCGTTCACGGCAGTGCACCGGACATTGCAGGGCAGGGCATTGCAAACCCGACCGCATTCTTATGGTCCGCCTGCATGCTGCTGGAGCATATCGGAAAGAAGGACGTCGCAGCAAAGATCCGCAAGGCCGTAGATCTGGTTCTGGAGGATGCCACTGTTCTCACCCCGGACATCGGAGGAACCGCAACGACCATTGAGTATGAGAAGGCGATCATCGCACATCTGTAATAATGAAAGCATGAAAAAGCCCCCTGTGTACAGCAGGGAGCTTTTTGCAGTTCATGGGAAATTGCACCAAGCACATTTTTTAGATTATTTGAAACTGTTCAGAACCAACCTCCAAAATGCTTCGCATTTCGTCGGTGTGGCGTATC
>CAVALB010000044.1:0-20204 GCA_963589345.1 uncultured Selenomonadales bacterium
GTAGAAAGCGCCCGCCCCAGCACACATAATAAGTATTCGATAGGCAATTTTGTCCGTTTTGTGAGTATAGCGACAGGTCGGGAGCTTGTCTGAGCGAACGCAGTGAGCGAGTTTGCGGTAGACCTGTCAAATGGGCGACGGAGCAAAACGGACAGAAAATTGCCGTGAATGCGTTTATGTGTGCTGGGGCGGGCGCTTTCGGACACTTTTTGATTCTTATGAAACAATTCGTTAAATTGGCCTTTTACTGCGGTGAAAGGATCTTCAGCAGCTCTTCTTTGCTGAGGCTTCCGATGGACACCTGCTCTCCGGATATAATCTGATCGGCCAGATCCCTCTTCTGCTCCTGAAGCAGCAGGATATTTTCCTCCACCGTGTCCTTCATAATCAGCTTAAAGACCGACACCTGCTTTTCCTGACCGATGCGGTGTGCTCTGTCGGTGGCCTGATTCTGGGCTGCCACATTCCACCACGGATCGTAATGAATCACGATATCGGCTGCTGTTAAGTTTAGGCCCGTTCCTCCGGCTTTTAATGAAATCAGAAAGACCGGGACATCATCCGTCTGAAAAGCTCCGGCCATACGGATCCGCTCTTCCTTCGATGTCGCTCCCGTCAGAAGATGAAACGCAATCTTCTCTTTTTTCAGGCGCTCTCCGATCACATCCAGCATGGAGGTAAACTGGGAAAATAATAAAATCTTGTGCCCTCCTGCAATTCCTCCCGTAATCAGCTCCATACAGGTATCAAGCTTCGCTGATCCGCCCTTGTAGCGTTCAAAACACAGGGATGGATCACAGCAGATTTGACGCAGCTTTGTAAGCTCCGCCAGCACCTGCAGATGCTCGGCTCCATAGGTATCACCGCTCATCTGCTCCAATTCGTCCTTCAGTGCCAAAGCATGCGCCGTATACAGTCTCTTTTGCTCCTCTTCCGCCATGGAGTAAACCACGGTTTCCAGCTTATCCGGAAGATCTTTTAAGACATCCTTCTTTAATCGACGCAAGATGAACGGTCCGCTTAAGCGACGCAGACTCTCCAGCGCATAGGAATCACCGTCTTTGGCAATGGGCGTCTCAAACTGCTTACGGAACCGGGAATAGGTAAACAAAAAACCCGGCATCAGGTAATCAAACATGCTCCACAGCTCCGACAGACGATTTTCGATCGGTGTGCCGGTCAGTGCATAGTGTGTCCTGGCCTTGATCAGCTTGACTGATTTTGCACTCTGGGTCAATGGATTTTTGATATACTGTGCCTCATCAATGACCTGAAAACGGAAGTTAAATGCCTCGTAGCAGGCAATATCTCGTTTTAAGAGGTCGTAAGAAGTGATGAGAATCTGCGGATGACAGGCGGCCTCAACAGGCTCTGTGTGTTCGACGCAGTTGTCTGCAGACATCTGTTCTTTATTCTGAAGCGCAACTTTTAAGATTTCTTCTCGCTCCGGTGCAGTTCCGGTCACAGTCTTCACGGTAAGCCCCGGTGCAAACCGTTTTATCTCATTTTCCCAGTTATAAACCAGGGAAGCCGGACACACGATCAAGGATTGCGCATTCGGATTTTCTTCTGCTTCGGCCTGTAAAAGCGCAATGATCTGGATCGTTTTTCCAAGCCCCATGTCATCAGCCAGAATACCGCCAAAGCCATTGACATCTAAGGTTTTCAGCCAACGATAGCCTGTTTTCTGATAGGTGCGCAGCACCTTCTGTAAGGATAGCGGAACCACATAATCACTGTCCTCTACGGATTTCATGCCGCGGACCACGGCGCGAAACAGATTGTCCCGATAAAAGGTGATCCCCTTTCCTTCTTTCAATACACTGTCCAGATACAAGGCACGATATACCGGAACCCTTACCTTTCCGGATAAAAGCTCGTCTTTTCCGATGCCAAGGCTGTCGGTCATGCGTGCTACCTTCATGAGGCCGTTCTCGTCTACATTGATAAATTCTCCGTTTCGTAAACGGTAATATTTCTTTTTCGGATCATAACCAGATAAGATATCCAGAAGCTCATTTCTGGACATTCCCTCTGCATCCACCTGCAGCTCCAGCCATCTTCCGACACTCTGGACGCCAACCTTTACCTTAGGAGACGGCAAAACCCGGAGCTTTCTTGCCTCATCCGAAATCATCACCTGCCCTAACGCCATGAATTCCTCCATACCCTCAGAAAGCAGGCGGTACAGAGCTTCTTCATCATTTCGGATCACCAGATATTCCGATGTCGTATCCCGATACTGAAAATAGCGGGTGATCACCTGACTGATCCGAAATTCTCCGGGCACATCGCGGCAGATGATCCGCGGTACCTTATCATCATTGAGGGGAGAAAGAGAAAAATCGCCGTAGGACAAAAGCGGCTTCATCGTAATCTCTTCCGGTCCGGTACTATCAAAAGAAAACTGCGCTTTCAGTTCCTTTGGCCGGTAACTCTCCAGATCCACATCATGAACGGTAAGCTGTGCATAGGGAAGGATTTTTTGCAGTACACGTTCATAAAACAGAGGGACATCGCGATCCTGAATATTCAGCGTGTGGCTTTTTTTGTCTTTCAAAACCTGTTCCAGGAAAACCCCTAATTCCCCGGATTCGGTCTCATCCAGGCATACCAGACTTGTGTCATTGCCTACATACCAGCCGCGTTCTCCGGGAATCCCAAAGAGTTCTCGGTCTACAGAAACAGAAATGCCGTCTCGGCCTGCCCGTTCGATCTGAATGGGCAGATGTATGCTCTCCTGTTTTACCGTTACCGTCTGATGGGTACCGTCGCCAAACTCCACCTCCAGCTTGCGGTCCTCCATCAGCTGAAAAAAGCGATCCCGGTTTGCACGATTCAGGTTCAGGACACGAAGTCCCTGCATGGTGACAAAGGAGCTTTTCCGAAACTGTTCAAAATGCTCCTGATAAACCTGCACCAACTCCAGTAAAAGAGCGCACAGTTCCCGGTCTTCTTTAGCAAAGGCATTCAGGCTGTGATGGAAGGTCAGTTGTTTTCCGTAAGATACGCTGGCTCCTGTTCGCACCGCCTGCGCAAACGCGATCAGGTCTTTGATTAAATAAAAACGATCCCGCCCAAGCTTAAATTCCAGACTGGCAGAACCGTTTTTTAATATCAGGCGCGGCACCAGGCGTATTTCGGTTGTCTCGGCATCCTCGATGATCTTTGCCACTTCCCGGTTGGTATACTCCCGGATCATGGTGCGGATCTCCTGAGATGTGGAAACCGGATTGCCGGAATGCTGCTCCTGCTCTTTTTTCCATTGTTCCCATACAAGCTTTGCATGTGCGCACATGCTCTTGCAGGAATTTCCGTTTACACAAGAACAAGAGTAGTCACGAATCTGGCTACCCTTGATATATAAGTTCACCTTGTATACAGTATCTCCTTCTCGAACAGAGGCACGGATTCCCTGTTCTCCCTTCCAGAACGTGCTGGTGACGGATTCTGTTATCTTCATGTGCGCCTCCTGGTGCAAAAGAATGGTGAAATTGCGCGGGCTTCGCCCTATAGCGGACGGTGACTCTCGTGAATACGTGACATGCGACTAGGTGCTTCGCCCTATAGAGGACTGTGAATTACGAAGGCTCTGTGAGCAAGCTCACCGCCTTCGTAATTCACAGTCCTCTGCATGTCACTGCTGTAACGTCACATCCGCTCTGGTGCTTTGAATCCCAGTATGTGGATGCAGGACTCGAGGACGCGTTTTACGAGGGTGATGAGGGCGATCCAGCTGGCCTGGCGACCTTTGTCTTCTTCTGCCAGGATACGGGTATCGTGGTAGAAGCTGTTGAAGGCATTGGACAGATCAAAAATGTACTGGCAGATCTTGTGCGGTGCGGTCTCTGCAAAAGCATTTTCTATCACGTCGTTATACTTAGACAGTTCCAGCATCAGGGTTTTCTCTGCATCACTGGCTGCCGGAAGAATGGTCTCTGCTTTCATGCCCGGATTTTGAGCCTCGTACTTACTCAGGATGGATTTGATACGAACGATGGTATACAGGATGTATGGACCGGTATTTCCTTCAAAGGAAATAAACCGCTCAATATCAAACACGTAATCCTTCGCTGCCTGGTTGGTGAGATCACCATATTTCAAAGCTGCAAGTCCGACGATCTTGGCGGTTTCCTTCGCCTCCGCCTCATCCATGCTGCGGTTTTCCATGATACGATTGTAGACAGCCTCATCAATATCTGCAATGAGGTGCTCAAGACGCATCACACCGCCCTCTCTGGTCTTAAACGGCTTTCCGTCACGACCATTCATGGTGCCGAAGCCGATATGGATCATCGGGGTTTCCGACTTAACGTAGCCAGCCTTCTTTGCTACGCGGAATACCTGCTTAAAGTGAAGCTCCTGACGCTTATCTGTAACGTAAATATATTTCACCGGCTGAAAATCCTTCTCACGCTGGATGATGGTTCCTAAATCGGAGGTTGCATACAGGGCAGCTCCGTCAGATTTGCGGACGATACACGGAGGCAGCTCCTTGGAATCGGTCGCCTCGGTTACGTCAACAACCAAAGCTCCCTGGCTTTCGTAAGCCAGACCCTTATCCTGCAGATCCTGGATCAGCCACGGAATATACTCCTCGGCATCGCTCTCGCCCTTCCAGAGTTCAAAATGAACATCCAGATTGTCATAGTTCTTCTTTAAGTCTGCCAGAGAAACATGCATAATATGTTTCCAGATCGCGGTAAACGGCGGATATCCCTTCTGAAGCTTGAAGGTTGCAGTCTGCGCGCGCTCCTTGAAGGCCTCATCTACCTTGGACTTGCCGCTGGCAGTCGGATAAATGTCCTCCAGCTCGCTGATGGTAAACGGCGGCTCGGACGGATACTCTCCCGTATAACTTTCATCGAAATAAACCAGATCCGGCTTGCGGTCACGCAGCTCCTCGATGATAAGTCCCATCTGCAGACCCCAGTCTCCCAGATGCACATCACCGATCATGTTATAGCCCAGGTAACTTCCCATGCGCTTGACACTCTCACCGATCACGGCAGAACGCAGATGGCCGACATGAAGCGGTTTTGCAACATTCGCACCACCGTAATCCACAATGATGGTCTCGCCGTGGCCTTCTTCCTCTACGCCAAGCTTCTCTTCCTTTGCCATACCATTCATAAAATCAGCCAGATAAGCAACATTTAAACGAATGTTGATGAACCCCGGCATTACGGCATTGATCTCAGAAAACATGCCGTTTCCGTTTAATTTCTCCACAACCTCATTTGCAATATCGATCGGTTTCTTTTTATAGGCCTTAGCCGCTGCCATGGCACCGTTGCACTGATACTCGCATAAGTCCGGGCGGTTGGATAAGACAATCTTTGCGTAGGAAGCGTCATATCCGCAGGCGGTAAATGCAGACTTCATCTCATCTGCGATCAGATCCAGAATTTTTTTCACCTTTTTCTCTCCTTTATCATTTTCCTCTTTTTCTGGTCTATAATTATACCCGATTCATGGCTAAAATGCAAGAAAGCAGGCATTTCCCTATGAAAAAACAGTTGAAAAATCATGCTCTTTAGTATAGAATAAAATAGATTAATAGCGAGTACGCAAATTCAAGGAGGAATATCACATGATTTCAGCAGGTGATTTTAGAAACGGCATTACCCTGGAAATCGAGGGAAACGTATACCAGATCGTAGAATTCCAGCATGTAAAACCGGGTAAAGGTGCTGCATTCGTAAGAACCAAAATTAAAAATGTTATGTCCGGTTCTGTAGTAGAGAGAACCTTCCGTCCGACCGAGAAGTTCCCGTCTGCAAGAATTGACCGTGTAGATATGCAGTATCTGTACGCTGACGGCGATCTGTTCAACTTCATGAACATGGAGAACTACGAGCAGATGGCTCTTGCAGCTGATGTAATCGGCGATGCATTAAAATTCGTAAAAGAGAATGAGGTTGTTAAGATCTGTTCTTACAACGGCAAGGTATTCTCCGTAGAGCCGCCGTTATTTGTAGAGCTTGAGATCACCAACACTGAGCCGGGCTTCAAAGGCGATACCGCACAGGGCGCTACCAAACCGGCAACTGTTGAGACCGGTGCAACCGTATATGTTCCGCTGTTCGTTGACAACGGTGACAAGATCAAAATCGACACCCGTACCGGTGAGTATCTGTCCAGAGTATAATACTTGATTCCAGAATTCGCAAAGCGGTTCCTAAAAAGTGTGCAGCTTATCACTGTAAGTCCAACTGACGAGATAAGCTCACACTTTTTTCATTTCTATAATTTCATAAAAATAAAAAACGAAAACAAAAACAAAGCCGCCACTGCAAACACCAGTGGCGGCTTGTATCATGAATCTATTTTCCCCCAATTATCGTTTCCTCAATCACGTATCCATGAATCTTCGCTTATAAAAATACAGCACTACAGCCTCTAAATATCGTTTCAGCACGATCTGGATCTCTTCCTTGGGGTTGATCGGTTTTACCAGAATCCCGTAGATTCCTGCCCGGTTGGCACCGTATACATCGGTAAAAAGCTGGTCGCCTACAAACAACACCTCGTCTTTTTTCAGTCCCATCTGCTGCACTGCACGGTTATAATTCTTTACACCCGGTTTTTTTGCCTTGTAGATATAGGGAGACTTCACCTGTCCGGCAAAGGATTTCACCCTCGGCTCTTTGTTGTTTGAGAGAAGGAGGGTCTGAAATCCCAGACCGTGAAGCCTCTCAAAAAGTGCCATTGCCCGTTCATCTGCGGGCGCTCCGTGGGGCACCAGGGTGTTGTCAATGTCAAAGATCACGCCTCGTTTTCCTTTGCTTTTCCAGCCTTCCCAGTCTATTTCATAGGTACTGTCTACCCATTCTTTGGGATAAAATGGTTCTAAAATCACAGTATTCTTCCATCCTACTTTCTTCCGTTTTCCAGGAGTTTTCCCAGTTCTTCCATGAAGGTATTCACATCCTTGAATTCCCGGTATACAGAGGCAAAACGTACATAAGCTACCTCATCTAACTGCTTGAGCTTCTGCATGACCAGTTCACCGATCACCGAGCTGTCCACTTCCTGGTTTTCCATAGAAAAGATCTCATTTTCAATTTCGTTGATCATTTGGTTGATCTGCTGAATGGATACCGGACGTTTATGACAGGAATGCACCACACCTGCTTCGATCTTAGATCGATCATAGGCTTCGCGTGAACGATCTTTCTTGATCACCATGAGCGGCAGGGTTTCCAATTTCTCGTATGTGGTAAAGCGCTTTCCGCAGATCACACACTGCCTGCGGCGGCGAATAGAACAATTGTCTTCAGCCGGGCGGGAATCAATGACCTTTGTATCTGCTGCACTACAAAACGGACACTTCATATATTTTCCTCCTGTGTCACTTTTGTCATTATTTTAACCTATTTGAGAACGGTAGGCAAGCAGTTTTGTTACTCCGTACAATTACAAATCAGGCTTCAAAATCTGCCTGTGCGATTGCTTGATACAGATTTTGAAGCCTGATTCTTAATCATTTAACTTATAGTTCAGCTTTTGACACTGCAACCAATGATCTGGTTTAAACTTAGAATAACGGAACTACTGCTCCCTCATAGGTCTGCTCCATGAACTCCTTCACGGTGTCGCTGGTCAGGGCCTCGATGAGTGCTTTGGTCTTTGCATCCTCTTCCTTGCCCTCCTGAACTGCTACGACGTTGCCGTAGGTAGTTGCTGCCTCAGAGTCAGAAGCCTCTACTGCCAAAGCATCTGCTACCTTTAAGCCTGCCTCGATCGCATAGTTGCCGTTGATGACTGCAATGTCAACATCCGGAAGGGAACGCGGAACCTGTGCTGCCTCTACCTCATAGAACTCAAGATTTTTCGGGTTCTCTACGATATCGGTCTTGGTTGCCTTTAATCCTGCACCGTCAGCTAGCTTTAACAGCCCCTGTGCCTCAAGAAGAAGCAGTGCACGTGCCTCGTTGGTTGCATCGTTCGGAACTGCTACCTTTGCTCCGTCTGCCAGCTCATCTAAGGAAGCGGTCTTGCCTGCATAGATGCCAAACGGCTCATAGTGGATTTTTTCTGCGCTTACAAGCTTGGTTCCTCTCTCCTCGTTGAACTGCTCCAGGTACGGAAGATGCTGGAAATAGTTTGCATCCAGCTCTCCTGCATCCAGTGCCAGGTTCGGCTGAACATAGTCGGTATACTCAACAATCTTTAAGTTGTAGCCCTTCTTCGCAAGCTCTTCTCTTGCTGCCTCCAGGATCTCTGCGTGCGGTGCTGGGCTTGCGCCTACGGTCAGATCCTCCAGATCGCCCGTGGTCTCCTCTGCTGCCTCACTGCTCTCTGCTTCTGCTGCAGAAGTTTCAGCTGCCTCTGCAGTGGTCTCCTCTGCTGCGGTGGTCTCCGCTGCCTTACTTCCTCCGCAGGCAGTCAGGGCTGCTGCTGCCAGGATTGCTGCTGCAATTACACCAATGTTCTTTTTCATAATACTTATCCTCCTCGATAAATAAAGTTGATTTATATGGCCTTTGGCCGACAGCCGTATCATACGGCTGCTAAATCCATTGTAAATATGATGTTTTATCTTTGCGTACCTGTTTACCGGATCCGCTTGTCACTCTTTCTTGCCAGTCTCATGCCCACTTCCTGGATGATCTGCACAATGATGACTAAGAGTGCCACCGTCACCAGCATAATATCCGTCTCATAGCGATAATAGCCATAGTTAATGGCAATGCCGCCCAGTCCGCCGCCGCCGACTGCACCGGCCATGGCCGAATAACCAAGGATGGTAGTGGTCGAAATAGCCGCTCCGATCAAAAGGGAGGGCTTGGATTCCGGAAGCAGGACTTTCCAGATGATCTGGAAGGTGGAAGCTCCCATGGACTTTGCTGCCTCAATGACACCGGCATCGATCTCCTTGAATGAGGACTCTACCATACGGGCAATATAAGGAGCTGCGGATGCCACAAGCGGCGGCACAACTGCTTTCCAGCCAAGGCTCGTTCCAACCAGCTTTCTGGTCACCGGAATCATCATAATCAGAAGGATAAGAAACGGCACCGATCGAAGCAGGTTAATGATCAGTCCCAACACCTTCTGAAGCACCGGAATCGGGCGGATGCCTTCCTTGTCCGTAACCACCAGGATGATGCCCAGCGGAATTCCGATAATATAAGAAACGATTGTGGAAATGACTACCATGCACAGGGTTTCTCCAATGCCGTTTCGGATCAGTTCCAGGATCTGCTGACTAAATAACATCGCCGTTCACCTCCTCATAGGGTACCTGCACGGTTTTCAGATAGTGCAGAGCCCTTGCTGCGTCCGCTTCGTCCTCCGGAAGCTGGACGATCATCTGACCGTAAGCCGTACCTCCGATATCCTTGGTAGAAGCATACAGGATATTCACCGGAACCTTGCTGGCCAGGATCATATTGGCTAACACCGGTTCCATGGAGGAACGTCCGTCAAAGGTGATGCGGATCTTTTTGGATTTATCAAAGGTCACATTCTGCACTGCATCACCAAGGATCAGCTGACGGCCGATCTTGGACTTCGGCTCGGAAAAGATTTCCGAAACACGACCGGACTCAGCGATTTGACTGTGATCAATGATCGCCACGCGGTCGCAGATCGCTTCAATGACTGCCATCTCATGGGTGATGACGATAACCGTGATCCCAAGCTCCCTGTTGATCTGTTTGATCAGCTGCAGGATGGACTTTGTGGTATTCGGATCCAGTGCACTGGTTGCCTCATCACATAAAAGTACCTTCGGGTTCGTGGCAATGGCACGGGCAATGGCTACTCTCTGACGCTGTCCGCCGGATAACTGTGCCGGATAAGCCTTTGCCCTGTCTTCCAGACCAACTAGCTTTAACAGCTCCATCGCACGCGCTTTTGCCTGTTCCTTCGGGATTCCCGCGATTTCCATGGGAAAGCAGACATTGCGGAAAATGTTTCTCTGTGCCAGCAGGTTAAACTGCTGGAAGATCATTCCCATAGACTGTCTCGCCTTTCTCTGGCCTGCGTCATTTAAAGCTGCCAGATTCTGTCCCTCAAATAATACCTCACCGGAGGTCGGGATCTCCAGCATGTTGATGCAGCGCACCAGTGTGCTCTTTCCTGCTCCGGAAAGTCCGATGATTCCAAAGATCTCTCCCCGTTTGATTTCCAGGTTAATGTCATCAAGCGCCTTGACCGGACCATTCGCCGTTTTAAATTCCTTACCCATGTGCCTTAATTGGATGATTGTTTCCTCTACTGCCATGATAACTTCCTTTCTCGGTTATTTGCAGAAAAAAGAATGTGCCAAGGCACATTCTCGCGTCGAGGCGCGGTTGCTTTGACAACCACATGCCCTACGCCGAGTGCGCATTTTTCAGAGTGTGTTTTAATTCATTCGGATACCATTTCCTATGAATCAAACAAAAAGCCGTAAACCTGCAACAGGCTTACGGCTTAGAATGCGTTCTTCTCTCGAATTGTATGCTTCTTCTATGCTCTTTTTTCCTGACCTTGCAGATTATTGATGAAATTGATTGTATACGAACATACGGCACATGTCCATCATCATGCCGCACATCATAGCCATATTCATCTGCATGGTCTTTAACTGAGTCATAGTAGGTTCCTCGCTTTTTATTCCTTATGTGGCGTATTGTACGCTTGGTAAATGGGTTTGTCAAGAATTATCTTCTATATTTAGATGATGTAGTCCCCTCCATCTTCGGTCTGCATTAGGTCGGCGATGGTGTAGCTGTCGAAAAATTCATTGATCATGTGATTGAGGCGGTTCCACATGGGCAAGGTTCTGCAGTGTGCGGAAATGGCACAGGGCTTGGCATCTGCCTCCAGACAGGCTACCGGTGCCAGGGATCCTTCCGTGAGACGTAAGATCTCTCCGACCTTATAATCCTCCGGTGCCCGGGAAAGGCGATATCCGCCGCCTTTTCCCTGAGCGCCCTCCACAAAGCCGGATTTGGACAGATTGGACATGATGGATTCTAAGTATTTCTGAGAGATATCCTGCCGCTCTGCCACCTCTTTAAGTGGCGTAAAGGCACCCGTGGCATGTTCTGCCAGGTCCACCATCACACGCAGTGCATATCTTCCCCTTGTTGAAATCATCATAATCCCAAAACCATCCTTCTCTTATTATATACTTGTAACTGTTCTTAATCAGCAAACAGCGGAGTTGACAGATAACGATCTCCGGTATCCGGAAGGAGCACAACGATCGTTTTGCCCTCATTTTCCGGACGTTTTGCCAGCTCAATGGCAGCCCATGTAGCTGCACCGGAGGAAATACCTACCAGTACCCCCTCACTCTTGCCAATCGTTTTTCCGGTTTCAAATGCATCCTCGTTGCTGACCGGAATGATCTCATCATAAATCTTTGTGTCCAGAACCTCCGGCACAAAGCCTGCGCCGATTCCCTGGATCTTGTGAGCACCTGCCACACCGGTGGAAAGGACTGCGGAAGTAGCCGGTTCTACAGCCACCACCTTCACGTCAGCGTTTTTGGACTTTAAGAACTTGCCGGTTCCGGTAACGGTACCGCCGGTACCAACACCTGCTACAAAGTAGTCTACCTTGCCGTCGGTATCTTCCCAGATTTCCGGTCCTGTGGTCTCAAAATGAGCCTGCGGGTTTGCCGGGTTTACGAACTGTCCGGTTACAAATGCGTTCGGGATTTCCTTTGCCAGCTCATCTGCCTTGGCGATGGCACCCTTCATGCCTTTTGCGCCCTCGGTCAGGACAAGTTCTGCGCCATATGCCTTCATCAGCTGGCGACGCTCAACAGACATAGTCTCCGGCATAACGATGATAATACGATAGCCGCGTGCTGCTGCTACGGATGCCAGGCCAATACCGGTGTTTCCGGAGGTAGGCTCGATGATTACAGAATCCGGTTTTAACTGTCCGCTCTTTTCTGCTGCATCGATCATAGCCTTGGCAATACGGTCTTTTACAGAACCAGCCGGGTTAAAGTACTCGAGCTTTGCCAGAATTTTTGCCTTTAAGCCAAATTTCTTTTCAATATGTGTGAGCTCCAGGAGAGGGGTCTTTCCGATCAGCTGGTCTGCAGAAGTATAAATGTTTGCCATATCAATATCCTCCTTGCGTCGTTTGGCGCCATTTCATTTCAATTCATTCGTATTTTGAGCGCTGTGCTCTGTGGGTGGGGGAAGGCACAGCGCCCGTATACAATAGTTCTTATTTTACTGCTTCAAATCCGTGTTTCAGGTCATCGATAATGTCATCGATATGCTCGGTACCGATGGAAAGACGAATGGTATTCGGCTTGATGCCGCATGCCAGCAGGCCTTCCTCATCCAACTGAGAATGTGTGGTGGAAGCCGGATGGATAACCAGAGACTTCACATCTGCTACGTTAGCCAGTAAGGAGAACAACTCCAGGCTCTCGGTAAATTTCTTAGCGGTATTGACATCGCCCTTGATTTCGAAGGTGAAGATGGAGCCTGCGCCGTTCGGGAAGTAGCGGTCATACAGCTCTTTCTGATGGCCGTCGGACAGGGACGGATGATTTACCTTCTCTACCTGCGGATGATTCTTTAAGAAGTCTACCACCTTCAGAGCGTTCTCTACGTGACGCTCCACTCTTAAAGACAGAGTCTCCAGACCCTGCAGTAACAGGAAGGAGTTGAACGGAGAAATAGTAGCTCCCTGATCTCTCATCAGTGTGGTGCGGAGTTTCATGATGTATGCGATGTTTCCGCAGGCTTCGGTAAATACAACACCATGGTAGGATGGGTTCGGTTTGCTCAGTCCCGGGAACTTGTCGTTCTGAGCCCAGTCAAACTTACCGCCGTCTACAACGATACCGCCCATTACGGTACCATGACCGCCCATGAACTTGGTAGCGGAATGAACCACGATATCAGCGCCGTGCTCGATTGGACGTAAGAGATACGGAGTAGCAAAGGTGCTGTCTACGATTAACGGGATACCATGACGATGAGCAACATCTGCGATGGCTTCCAGGTCGATCACGTCGGAGTTCGGGTTGCCAAGGGTCTCTGCGTAGATCAGCTTGGTGTTCGGCTGGATTGCCTTCTCGAAGTTTGCCGGATCGGAAGGATCAACGAAGGTAGTGGTCAGTCCCTGCTCAACCAGTGTATTTGCGAACAGGTTGGTGGTTCCGCCATACAGGTTGGTGGAGGATACGATGTGATCACCTGCTACTGCGATATTCTGGATCGCATAGGTGATGGCTGCGGAACCGGATGCGGTTGCCAGGGCAGCTGCGCCTCCCTCTAAGGCAGCGACTCTCTTTTCGAATACATCAGAGGTCGGGTTCATCAGTCTGGTGTAGATGTTGCCCGGCTCAGTCAGACCAAAACGGCCTGCTGCCTGTGCGGAATCTTTGAATACATAAGAAGTGGTTGCATAAATCGGAACAGCTCTGGAATCAGTTGCCGGATCAGCACTCTCCTGTCCTACATGGAGCTGAAGGGTTTCAAACTTGTAATTCTTGCTCATGGTATGTACCTGCCTTTCAAATTCATCCTTAAATGGTTTTACTCCTGTTTGTAACTCTGATTTTAATTCCCTGTATTTCTGTAGGTGATTCGATGTTCTGTATTATAATTCCTTTAACCCACTATGTCAATAGGTTTTTAGGTGTTTTTTTAGAAATACAAAAGGAGCAAAAAAAAGCAGCTGCTGCCGGTTATGATCGGCAACAACTGCTTTCTATTTAACTTTCTTTTCTTTTTAACTGCAAAGATCCACAATGGCCTGTGCAAAGATCTTGGCACTTACTACCAGTTCTTCGATCACAGCAAACTCATCCGGACCGTGCATCTTGTTATCGGTCTCCGGCATGGCAGCGCCAAAGGCAACGCCGTTTTCCAGATCATGCACATAGGTGCCGCCTCCCATGGACTGACACTCACCCTTGCGTCCGGTATAGGTCTCAAATGCCTTTAATAAGGTCTTTACAAAATGAGAATCCTCGGATACGTGATGCGGCGGGATCATAGACTCATTCAAAAGTGTGATTCCCTGCTCTGCCATGCGTGCCTTCACAACCTTCAGTACATTTTCTTCATTTCCGCATACCGGCACACGGCTGTCAAACTGACCGTCCAGACTCTCTGCATCCACAGTCAGCATATTGAAGGATAAGGTCAGCTTTCCGGAAAGTTCATCTTCCATGGAAACTCCCAGAGTATTTCCGTTTACATCCCCGTGCGGGATCAGGGCTGCAGCTTTTCTTACCATATCGATCTGCTCACAGGATGCAAACTCCAGCTTTCCAAGGAATACTAAAAGTCCTGTCAGGGCGTTGTTTCCCACCTCCGGAGTGGATGCGTGGGCACCGATTCCGGTGGCAGTCACCTTCGTCACCGCACCGTCTGCCTCAAAGGAAAAAGCAACACCGGTTTCTTTTTCTGTCTCTGCGGCAGCAGCCTGCAGAGTCTCTGCAGCAAAGCCTTCTACTGTGGCCTTTGCCTTGCCCGGAACGACATTGACCTTCGTTCCGGCCTGAATGGATAAAAGTTTCGGCAGAGCCTCGGAAGCTTCAAATTTTGCCGTAAAATGTCCCGGGAAACGTCCTTTTTCCGTATTGACGAGCGGATAAGCAGCATCCGGCGAAAAGGTCATCGGTGCTTCCTTTTCCATGCTGTAATAATGCTTGATATCCTCACTTCCGCATTCCTCATCGGTACCGAGAATCAGGCGCACATTCTTCTTTAACGGAATGTCAAGCTCCTTCACTGCACGCATCGCATAAAGTGCAGCTACAGCCGGTCCCTTGTCATCTGCCGTGCCGCGTCCATAGAGTTTTCCGTCCTTCACTACCGGTTTAAACGGCTCCGTCACTGTCCAGCCTTCACCGGCCGGGACCACATCCAGATGTGCCAAAATATCTAGCTGTTGCGGCAGTTCATTCATATCCACGCAGCCAACATAGCCTTCATAATCACAGGTGTCAAATCCATAACCCTCTGCCATGTCCAGAGCCGCATCCAGGCACTCTGCCGCACCCGGACCAAAGGGCATGTCTTCCTCTTCCGGCATCTTTTCGCTATTGATGCGGCACAGTTCACAGATGTCTTCGATCATCTCATCCTTGTGCGCATCCACCCAGGCACTGATCTTCTCTTTATACATAAAAGTTTCCTCCATTTATTGCCTGCTTCGCAGCCGCTTGTTTTTCTTTTTGCGCCTTCGCTTCGCAGGCTCACGAACTCGCGCTTCGCGCTTTTTGCCTGCTGCGCAGGCGTTCGTTCGCTAATGGCGCAAGAAAAACAAATGCCTGCTTCGCAGCCGCTTGTTTTTCTTTTTGCGCCTTCGCTTCGCAGGCTCACGAACTCGCGCTTCGCGCTTTTTGCCTGCTGCGCAGGCGTTCGTTCGCTAATGGCGCAAGAAAAACAAATGTCTGCTTCGCAGCCGCTTGTTTTTCTTTTTGCGCCATTACATCATTGCTGCGAGGGTTTGGTTTACTAGTTTGCCGTCGGCTTTTCCTTTTACTTTTGGCATCAGAACCTTCATGATCTTGCCTTTGTCAGTTGCGGTTGGCTTCTCGATTCCAAGCTCTGCCAGTACGCTCTTGATCACTTCAGTGATCTGCTCTGCATTCATATCCTCCGGGGCAAACTCTTTGTATACGGCAAGTCTTGCAGCCGCTTCCTCGCGGATGTCTGTGCGGTCTGCCGGAGCCATATCATAGGTTTCCTGAGTCTGACGGATTTCTTTCTTTACGACTGCGTTTTCTTCATCCTCAGTCAGCTCCTCGCGCTTGTCGATCTGTGCGTTCTTCAAGGCAGAAAGCAGCATGGATAAAGAATCCTTTCTCGCCTTGTCCTTTGCCTTCATAGCTTCTACCATTGCAGCTCTTACTACGTCAATCTTGCTCATATCTAACACTCCTTTTCTTTTATGAAAGTAACACTCTCTTTAGTTGCGTCCAAACTCGCTCAGCTTCAGGCCTGGATTTCTGTCCTCTACCATGCCGATACTCCAGCTGTTGACAAAAATCAGCAACGGATTGTCCTTTAAGTCCTTGATCCGCTTCATATCAGAGGTACCCTGAATCTTGGCCACATCGACCTCTTCCTTATTTTCAATCCAGCGGATGTATTCATACGGCAGCTTTTCAAGCTTTACTTCTACATTATATTCATTCTCCAGACGATAAGTCAGAACCTCAAACTGCAGCTCACCGACCACGCCGACGATGATCTCCTCCATACCGGTATTGAACTCCTGGAAGATCTGGATTGCACCCTCCTGAGCGATCTGGCTTACGCCCTTTAAGAACTGTTTGCGCTTCATGGTATCGATCTGACGCACTCTCGCAAAATGCTCCGGTGCAAAGGTCGGAATCCCCTCAAATTCAAACTTTTCATTGGACAGGCACAGCGTATCTCCGATGGAGAAAATGCCCGGGTCAAACACACCGATGATATCACCGGCATAGGCCTCTTCTACGATTTTTCTGTCCTGTGCCATCATCTGCTGCGGCTGGGACAAACGGATCTTCTTGCCGCCCTGCACATGATTTACCTCCATACCGGCCTCGAACTTGCCGGATACGATACGCATAAAGGCAATACGGTCGCGGTGTGCCTTGTTCATATTTGCTTGGATTTTAAATACAAAGGCAGAAAATTCATCCTTAAACGGATCCACTTCTCGGGTAATTGCTTTTCTCGGAAGCGGGGATGTCGTCATTTTTAAGAAATGCTGTAAAAACGTCTCCACACCGAAATTGGTCAAAGCAGAGCCAAAGAATACCGGGGATAAATTTCCGCGGCTGACACGATCCTGGTCAAATTCATCGGCTGCACCGTCCAGAAGCTCGATCTCGTCTAAAAGCTGCTGATGATAGTCCACTCCGATCACGGCCTCCACATCGGTTCCCTCTACCGGGAAGGTCTGGGAAGCAATCTCCTTCTGTCCGCCCATGGCAGCTGTAAATGTCGTAATCGTCTTTTCGTGACGGTCGTATACGCCTTTGAAATTTTTTCCGCACCCGATCGGCCAGTTGATCGGACAGGTACGAATACCAAGCACATTTTCGATCTCATCCATCAGTTCAAACGGATCTCTCGCCTCACGATCCATCTTGTTGATAAAGGTGAAAATCGGGATACCTCTCATAACGCAGACCTTAAACAGCTTGATGGTCTGAGCCTCGACACCCTTCGAGCCGTCAATGACCATGACCGCACTGTCTGCAGCCATGAGGGTACGGTAGGTATCCTCAGAGAAATCCTGATGTCCCGGAGTATCCAAGATGTTGATGCAATAGTTGTCATACTCAAACTGCATAACGGAAGAGGTAACCGAGATACCTCTCTCCTTCTCGATTTCCATCCAGTCGGAAACCGCATGCTTTGCAGCCTTTCTTCCCTTTACGGTACCGGCCAGGTTGATGGCTCCTCCATAGAGAAGGAATTTCTCGGTCAGGGTCGTCTTACCGGCATCCGGGTGGGAAATGATTGCAAAGGTTCTTCGTTTTTTGATTTCTTCTGTAATATTTGACAAGAATCTGTCCTCCGTTCTGATTGTATACCCGAGATCCTCGGGCGTATGCAAATGGGAAAGCGGCTTTTTCGCTTTTGCCCTGTATTCCGTTCAGTTACTCCAACCTTGTATTTTACCAAACATACTGCTCTTTGACAAGAGTCAGTGAACAGCGAAAATTCGGTTCAGCAACTCATGCGCCACCTGATCCTTGCTCATGAGTGCCAGCTCCTCTGCTCCATCTTTTGTGATCACGGTCACAATATTGGTATCCGTACCAAATCCGGCACCTGCTGTGCGCAGGCTGTTGGCCACGATCATATCCACATGCTTCTTTTCAAGCTTTGCACGGGAATTTTCCAGCATATTCTGGGTCTCCATGGAAAAACCGCAAAGTACCTGTCCCTCTCTTCGGTGCGCGCCCAGCCACGCCAGGATATCATCCGTGCGTTCCAGCCCGATGCTCATATTTCCGTCACTTTTCTTGGTCTTCTCCGTTCCCACCACGGCTGGACGGTAATCTGCCACCGCTGCCGCCTTGATGATGGCATCCTGCTCTGCACTGATGGAGGTCACTGCATCAAACATATCCTTCGCACTGACCACCGGCACCAGTTTCACTCCCATCGGAGGCTTTAAGTTCACCGGTCCGCTGACTAGCGTCACCTCTGCTCCTCGCCTTGCTGCTGCCCTGGCAATGGCATAGCCCATCTTTCCCGTGGAATGATTGGTGATGTAACGTACCGGATCGATGGCTTCCCTGGTCGGACCGGCTGTCACAAGGATCTTTTTCCCTGCCAGATCCTTCTCACAGGCAAGTTCCTGTACAATGTACTCAAACAGTGTCTCCGGTTCCGGCATCTTTCCGGCTCCGGTATCGCCACAGGCCAGATAACCGCTTGCCGGTTCGATCACATGCATGCCGTATCTGCGGCAAATATCCAGATTATCCTGTGTAATGGGATTTTCATACATCTGGGTATTCATGGCCGGTGCAAGATACTTTGGAGCCTTGCAGGCTAAAAATGTTGTGGTCAGCATATCATCTGCCAGACCATGTGCCACCTTTGCGATCACATTGGCAGTAGCCGGTGCAATCATAAAGATATCGGCCTGCTTTGCTAAAGACACATGCTCCACCTGAAACTCAAAATTCCGGTCAAAGGTGTCCACCAGGCACTTCTGACCGGTCAGGGTCTCAAAGGTAGTCGGTGTGATAAAATTTGTTGCGTGCTGCGTCATGATCACCCGCACATTGGCATGCTGTTTTACCAGCATACTTGCCAGGTTTGCGAGCTTGTAGGCAGCGATACTGCTGCTCACCCCTAGCACTACGGTTTTTCCTTTTAACATTGGGGCAAATTCCTCCTCATCTATATCCACATCAAACAGTTTTTTCAGCATACCATGATGTTGGGGGCAAAAGGTATTTTGCCCCCACTGATACCGAATTGCTATGTGCTTCGCACTCTCGCAATTCTCAAAAACATTCGTAATTCGTGCATTTTTCTTCAAAAAATAGCTACTTACTCATGTTTTTGGCGGGTCTTGAGATCAAAAATCCTCTTGTAAGCAAGCTTGCATCGGATTTTCGACCTTTTTCCCCTGGTATCATACCATATTTTACATACAAATAAAAGCATTCAGCAATGGTTCGCAAACTTGTCATTCCGCATAAATTATGCTAGGATGTAACATAATGCACGCAGTTTTTTACCTGTGAACAGTTACGACAATTGATTATTAAGCAAAGGAGCTTCTTTCCATGATTTTAGCACTGGATATGGGAAATACCAACATCGTGATCGGATGTATTGATTCCAAGAAAACCTATTTTGTAGAGCGCGTCACCACAGACCACGCCAAGACCGGCACTGAGTATGCCATCAATATAAAGAATATTCTGGAAATTCACCAGATCGACCCCTCCCAGATTGAGGGCGCCATCATGTCCTCCGTCGTTCCGCCGTTGAATGCCGCCATCTCTTCCGCTGTGAAGAAGATCCTCGGCTATCATCCTATGCTGGTGGGTGCCGGAATCAAGACCGGCATGAACATCATCATGGATAATCCCAAAACCGTGGGAAGCGACATGATCGTGGATGCCGTAGCGGCCATAAAGGAATATCCGGGTCCCATCATCATCATCGACATGGGCACCGCAACCACCATGTCCGTTGTCGATAAAAATGGTAACTACATCGGCGGCATTATCTATCCGGGTCTTCGCGTGTCCCTGGACTCCTTAAGCAGCAACACCGCGCAGCTTCCGTCCATCAGCCTGGACATCCCGAAACGTGTTATCGGTAAAAACACCATCGACTGCATGCGCAGCGGCATCATGTACGGCAATGCCGGCATGATCGACGGCATTCTTGACCATATGGAGGAGGAGCTTGGCGAACCGGCTACCATTATTGCCACCGGAGGACTCTCCCGTTTCGTGGTTCCGCTCTGCCGCCACAAGATCATTTATGATGATGCACTGCTCTTAAAGGGGCTGATGATCATTTACGAAAAAAACAGGTAAATGTAAGCCATATAAAAATTTATACGCAACATCAACGTTATCGATAAAGTTCCGAAAGCGCCCGCCCCACCACACATAAACGCATTCACGGCAATTTTCTGTCCGTTTTGCTCCGTCGCCTATTAGACAGGTCTACCGCAAACTCGCTCACTGCGTTCGCTCAGACAGGCTCCCGACCTGTCGCTATACTCACAAAACGGACAAAATT
>CAVALB010000045.1:0-20044 GCA_963589345.1 uncultured Selenomonadales bacterium
TTTTGAAATACTCTTCCGTAAATAAGAGCTTTGGTATTTTATAAAATGAATACTGGTCTGCCTCACTTCCATAGAAATATGAGAGCTTTATTCTGTCTTCCATCCGATTCTCCTTCCTGTTCCAGAAGTGCAGATTTTACACTTCTGAAACATGCTTTTATATTTTTATTCCTGTGTCTGCTGTGCGCTCCACTGTTCAAGCAGCTGAATGATCACATTTTCACGATCCTTTGCCGAATAGTGTGATGGAAAATATTTATCCAGTTTCTTCTCTGATAAGGAAACCTTGGCCGCTGTGCTCTTCTTTGGAAGTGCTTCATTTAATATGGTAATTATCATATGCTGTGATGCATTGGATAGATTTGGATAATTCTTCAATGCTTCTACCTGTACCGGCTTTAAGAAGCCGTTTTCCTTGAAATACTCGTATACCCATTTCTGCACCTGCTGATCCAGATAGGAAAGATCTACTCCCATTGTCAGTGTAATTTTCTTCACATCTACATTATCAAGTAATTCTGGGATAAGTTCTGTGAGCCTTATATACTTTGCGACTTGTCTTCCTGTCATTCCCGCTTCGTCCCCAATTACTTCTCTACTCCATGAATCTGCTTTTTGTTCTGACTTCTGGAACTGAGTTCCAGAAGTTAAATCCTCTCTTGCCCCTTGTCTCTTAATAGCTTCCATCTTCATTTTAAAAGAGAATGCCCTCTCACTCGGCAGTATCTCCTCCCTCTGTATATTAGCGTCTACCATTTTTATAATGGCTTCATCATCCGACATTTCTTTTACTATAGCCGGTACCTTATTAAGACCAACAATACCAGCCGCATGTAATCTGCGGTGTCCGGATATCATTTCATAATCGCCATTTTTATCAGGTCTTACAATTACTGGATTGAGGATGCCATTCTCTCTGATACTTTCTACCAGCGTATCCATTCTTTCGTCATCCAGTACTTTGAAAGGATGATTAGGAAATGCATGGATTCTTCCAATCTCTATTTCCTGGGTACCGGCAATCTCCGGTACTCCAAGCAGTTCATCAACTGTCTGTAATTTTATCTTTCCTGCAACTCTGCTTGCCATAATCATTCAGCCTCCTTCAATACTTCCTTGGTTAATGCCATATAAGCAAATGCTGCTTTTCCTTTTGGATCATAGGAATAAATGCTTCCGCCCTCAACGCTGACCTCTGATGCTCTGACTGACATTGGAATTTCTGTTGTAAATACCTTGATAGATGCGGAATATGTATCATATACCATCAAGGAAATATCTCTGGCGTAGTTCGTTCTGTTATCTACCATGGTAAGAAGAATCCCCTCAATACATAGCTTTTGATTCAGCTGTTTCTTTACTCGGCTGATTGTTTTTATCAGCTGCTGTAATCCCTTGACCGGGAGATATGCTGCCTGCACCGGTATCAATACAGAATCAGCACATGCCAGTGCGTTAATCGTCATCATTCCCAGAGATGGCATACAATCAATAATGATAAAATCATAAAATTCTCTCAACCGCTCAACCAGGGATCTCATGATAAGCTCTCTGCTCATGGCATTTACCAGAGATACCTCAATCGCTGACAGTTCTATATTTGCCGGTATCAGATCAACTCCCTCTTTATGATGCAGAATTGTCTTTTCCATGTTCAGCTTTTCATCATTCACAATATTTAACATCAATGTAGCCAGTGAATACTCCATTTCATCCGGCTCCTCATAACCCAGACTAATTGTGAGACTGCCCTGCGGATCTGCATCCATCAGTAGCACCTTTTTCCCTGACTGAGCTAAACCAATTCCTAAATTCACGCAAGAGACTGTCTTTCCAACTCCACCTTTTTGGTTTGAGACTGCAATAACCTTACACATAATTCATTCCTCCTGTTTTTCAATAATTTGTTACATATAATTTCAAAAGATCAATTATTTCCCTTTTCATCTGCTCCGTAGAATAGCTTCTAGGGAAATACTTATGAAGCTGGTCTGTCTTAAAAACAACCCTGTCTGTTTCCTTCTGCTTCACTTCACTAAGAATATCCTCTGCCATCTGTCCTGTCAGCTTATCCTCATTACTCAGGTTTTTCATCCTTATTGCCTGCGATAATGACGGTGTACACAGTGTTGCCTCTATGGCATTAAACACATTCTTCTGTTCTGCCGGCTTTAAATATGCCAGTTGCACCGCTGGGGTAAATCCCATTGAACCATCATCCACCTTATCCATCAGCTCAGGTATAAGATTTGACATTTTTATATATCGCTGTACCTGCTTTGGACTATCTCCGGTTTCCTCACTTATAAGCTCCAGCCCATTCTTCCCATTATTGTGGTCAACCTGGCCTGCTTTTCTTCGCCCGCTTTTTCTTTTCAGCACGTCATACTTCATCTTGTATGCAAATGCTTTCTCACTCGGAAGTATCTTCTCCCTGTGCAGGTTTGAATCCACCATTTCAATAACGGCCTGGTCATCTGTCATGTACCTGATTATCGTAGGGACTTTACGGTATCCCAGCTTTTCAGCTGCAAATCTTCTCCTGTGCCCGGATATGATTTCATAAAAGCCTTCTTTTCTCGGTCTGACAATGATTGGTGTAATGATTCCGTACTTTTTGATGCTGTCCTGAAGCTCCTTCATCTGACCATCCATCTCAACGTGAAACGGATGATTTTCAAATGTCCTTAATCTCTCCAGTTCAATCTCAACAATTTTTTCACCTGAATCCTTCTGCTCTGCTTGTGCTGCCATAGGCTTCCTCCTTTTCCTCAAAATTGCGATTTCTGCATAAATAAAAAATCGCCCAGATTAGAACGTTAATCTAATCTGAACGACTTCATCATCCAGGCCTGATATTATTCAGGCAGAAATATTTTGAATCATTACCCTTCTGTTAGAAGCTCATATTTACAACGCTTTACTCATACTTCTATGTAACTTCCCACTCTTGTTAGCAGATTGAACTGATTTTTAATGTTAGCAAATCGCATTTTCTGTTAGCAGAGTTTTATTTTTTCATGGCTTTTTGTTAGCAGAAAATCCATTAAAAAAAGTGGTAATGACTGTCTTATCATTACCACTAGAACAAGTGTTCCCTGCGGGAATCGAACCCACAATTATAGCTTAGGAGGCTATCGTTATATCCATTTAACTAAGAGAACAAATGCCGTATTTTCGGGCTTTCCGGGACTTTTTTGCCCCTCGCCTTTCACGGCTGTCATGTTTATGTATTCAATCACTCTCGTGATCAATTACCTTGTTTATTTTATCCCAACTTTGCATTTTTATCAATTCAAAATTGGTTTCTTACTACCTCATTTGGGCATTGCTTAGCTTTACCTTAGGAGGCGCTTGTTATATCCATTTAACTATGGGAACAAATGCCGTATTTTCGGGCTTTGTGGGCCTTTTCGGTCACGGCGACCAACTTTATGAACTCAACCACTTTCGTGATGAATCATCTGTTTTCTTATTTTGACATTTTGCTATGCCATTGTTCTAATCGAACTCTTTGTTACTTCCTTTTTGAGTTCCATGGCTTTAACCACGGTTACTTCTTAGGAGGCGTGTGCTCTATCCAACTGAGCTACTGAGACATTTATTGGTTTTATTCAATTTTCACTGCTCGAAGGAATCGAACAATCTGCCGCTTAGGAGGCTATCGTTATATCCATTTAACTATGGGAACCCGTACACCAGACGCGTACTCTGTTAGAATAACAAAGATTCCGGAAAATATCAAGCCCCAAAATCAGCCAAACAAATCACTCAAACTTCGCGATCCCCATCATCCAGATCTGACCTTTAAACCGGCGTCCGACTTTGGGCTCACCCATCAGGTCATTTTGGGCTATGCCTACATGAAAGAGCATATCGCTGCAGTTGATGGTCAAATCATACACCATCTCCTTGCTTATCGCATTTTCCTTTTCTTCGATCGCGGTGATCTCCCCGATGATGGAGTATTGGTCACACTCGATGCCGCAGGGCATAAAACTTGACTCTACGATGGAATACAGATCTTCCTTCATCACACGCCTGGACACCTGGGAGTACAGATCCATGTCTTCTAATGTCAGGGTTTCCATCGCTTCCTCATCGCCCTTTTTCGCTGCTTCCAGCAGGCTGTTGCGATCCTTGGCGGCTACCTTTGCCATCTCGATCTGTTTTCTGGTCTTATGAAGAGGAAGCAGTACCTTTCCCTCCAGTGCCAGACCGGTCAAGTTCACTGCCTTTGCCGTATGCGGCAGATGTTTTACTCTGCGTTCCCGATATTCAAAGCAGTTGTCCAGATAAAAGATCAGAGAAATCCCCACCCGGTATTCGTCCAGAAGGCCTGCATAGGTTTCTTTCTCGGTATGACGCTGAATGGAACAATCCGCAGAAGAGGAAATATCCTTTGATTCCAGATAAGGGTAATAATATTCACACTGGAAGGCACCCTCTGTGTCCAGTTCACCCATCATTACAATGCCCATCCCCGGTGCCACCTCTGCCCGCAGCTCACAGAGATTGGTCTCTTCATCCAGCTGGAGTTTTTGCCAGGCGGCGGACGGGATCAGGGATTCCAGGAGTCTTCCGATATCACGTTTTTTTCTATAGGTACTAAAGCCAATGCTTCGGAGAAATTTATGCATGTATTCACCTTCTTTATATCAATTCCAGATCGGCTGCACCGATGGTTTTTCCGGCTGATCTATGTTTTCTTACGATCACCGCAGGAAATACACCGACCTGCAAAATCATTATCAAGCTCGTTACATTATACATGATACATTTCTGCTTTTCAACAGAAAAGGGAGATGCCTCATAAAAAGCATCTCCCTCATTTATTTCTTTATAAAGCTTCCGGTTTGATCCTACACCACACCCTGTGCGATCATAGCATCTACAACCTTCTCGAAGCCTGCAATGTTTGCGCCTGCAACATAGTTGCCTTCTACACCGTAGCGTTTTGCAGCGTCGTCTGCTTTTGCGAAGATGTTGACCATGATGTCATGCAGCTTTGCGTCGACTTCCTCGAAGGTCCAGGACAGTCTTAAGCTGTTCTGGCTCTGCTCCAGACCGGAGGTTGCAACACCGCCTGCGTTTGCTGCCTTACCAGGCATGAAGAGGATCTTCTTCTCTACGAACAGGTCGGTAGCTTCTCTGGTGGACGGCATGTTAGCGCCCTCTGCTACTGCGAAGCAGCCGTTTGCGATCAATGCCTTTGCATCCTCTAAGTTCAGCTCGTTCTGGGTTGCGCACGGAAGAGCAATGTCACACGGGATGGTCCAGATGCCTTTGCCCTCGGTATAGGTTGCGGATGCAACAGCGTCTGCGTACTCTTTGATTCTGCCGCGGCGAACCTCTTTGATCTCTTTTACAACATCCAGCTTGATGCCTTCCGGATCATATACATAACCGTTGGAGTCGCTCATTGCAACAACCTTGGCACCGTACTGCTGTACTTTTTCTACTGCGTAGATTGCTACGTTGCCGGAACCGGATACTAAAACAGTCTTGCCTGCCAGGTCTTTGCCGTTGTGCTCAAGCATCTCTTTTAAGATATAGATCAGACCATAACCGGTTGCCTGGGTTCTTGCTAAGGAGCCGCCGAAGGTCAGTCCCTTACCGGTCAGAACGCCCTCATACAGGCCTGTGATTCTCTTATACTGACCAAACAGGAAGCCTACTTCTCTTGCGCCTACGCCGATATCACCGGCCGGAACATCGGTGTCCTTGCCGATATGACGATACAGCTCGGTCATAAAGCTCTGGCAGAATGCCATAACCTCGCGGTCGGATTTGCCCTTCGGGTCGAAGTTGGAACCACCCTTACCGCCGCCCATAGGAAGACCGGTCAGGGAGTTTTTCAGGGTCTGCTCAAAGCCCAGGAACTTTAAGATGCTCTGGTTTACGGACGGATGGAGACGAAGACCTCCTTTGTACGGTCCGATGGCACTGTTGAACTGTACACGATACCCCTTATTTACCTGTACGTTGCCATTGTCATCGACCCACGGTACCTTGAAGGATACAATTCTCTCCGGCTCTACGAAACGCTCCAGGATACCTGCCTTGCGGTACTTATCCTCGTTTGCGTCGATTACCAGCTTTAAGGAATCCAGAACCTCTTTTACGGCCTGGTGGAACTCCGGCTCACCCGGGTTCTGTGCGACTACTCTCTCATAGACCTCGTCTACATAAGACATAACTTTTCTCCTCCTTGAACTTGCATTTTCTCTTAAAAAGGCAAAAGAACACCACCAATATCGGCAGAGCCCCTTTGCCCTTACGTATCGTAAAAATTATAGCAAGTTAATTTGTTAAAGTCAATCCTTTGCTTTTCAAACTTCTATGGCTGATTTTCATAGCAGATATGCATCATTTTCTTTTATAAATGAGAATCTTCCTCTGTTCGCATATTTCCTTGTCTGTTTCGGCTTAATTTTGTTCGGCGATCCGCTCTGCCAGCTCCTGTAAGTACATCCATCGATCCATTTTTTCTTCCAGGAGTGCCTCTTTCTCTGCCTTTTCTGCCATCAGCTGGTTTAATTTTCCGTAATTGGTGGCGGACTCTGCGATCTGTCCGTCAAGTTCTGTGATCTTTTCCTCCAGATCACCGATCTCATCCTCGATGGTGTCCCACTCGCGCTGTTCTTTGTAAGAAAACTTCAGTTTTTTCTGATGCGTCCTTCCCTCCTGGGAGGATTTTTTTGCAGGAGTTTCTCCTGCATCAGAGGAAGCGGAGCCGCTGCCTCCCCGCCCCGTTGTGCTTCCTCCTGAAAGCTCCGGGTGTTTTAACAGATAAGCCGCCTGATAATCCGTAAATCCGCCCTCATACTGCACCACATTTCCATCTCCCTCAAAGGCAAAGATCCGGCTCACCATGCGGTCCAGGAAATACCGGTCATGGGATACGGTGATCACGATACCCTGGAAGCTGTCCAGATAGTCCTCTAAAATGGTCAGGGTTCGGATATCCAGGTCGTTGGTCGGCTCATCTAAAAGCAGTACATTCGGTGCGTCCATCAGGATCCGCAAAAGATACAGGCGCCGCTTTTCACCGCCTGAAAGACGGTTGATGGTGGTATACTGAACACTGCCCGGGAACAGGAAACGTTCCAACATCTGAGAGGCGCTGATGCTGCCGTCCTTCGTCTGCACATACTCCGCTACATTGCGGATGTAATCAATGACCTTCAAGCTCTCATCCATGGCCTCATTTTCCTGAGAGAAATAGCCGATCTTTACGGTCTGTCCGATTTCAATGATTCCGGAATCCGGCTGTACCCATCCGGCAATCATCTTCATCAGTGTGGATTTTCCGCTTCCGTTTGGTCCGATGATGCCGACCCGGTCATTTTTCAGGAATATGTAAGTGAAATTTTTTAACAGCACCTTATTCCCGTAGGCCTTGCAAAGATCCTTTACCTCCACCGTGGTGCGTCCCAGTCGGCTGGAAATGGACTCCATCTCCACCTCCTTATCAAACTCCGGTGCATCCATGTCGCGGAGAGCCTCATAGCGATGAATATGCGCCTTCTGTTTGGTGGAGCGGGCACGCGCCCCTCGCTGCATCCAGGCAAGCTCATTGCGCAAAATGGACTGGCGCTTGCGCTCGGAAGCCACCGCCATATCCATCCTTTCTGCCTTCAGCTTCACAAAGCCCTCGTAGTTTGCCTGATAGCTGTAGAGCTTCCCCTTATCGAGCTCCACGATCCGATTCGTCACGCTGTCTAAGAAATACCGGTCATGGGTGATCATCAAAAGGGCGCCCCTGAATTTCTTTAGATATTCCTCCAGCCAGTCTGCCATCTCGCTGTCCAGATGGTTGGTGGGTTCATCTAAGATCAAAAGATCCGCGGTGGAAAGCAGCACACTGGTCAGAGCCACTCGCTTTCTCTGTCCTCCGGACAGATGGTCCACCTTCTCATCAAAGTCATAAATGCCAAGCCTTGTTAAGATACTCTTGGCGCTGGCCTCGATCTCTTCCCTGGACGCAAAATGCGGCTCATCCCGGTTGTCCCGGACAATGGCATCCAGAACCGTATCTCCTGCAGTAAAGGCAGGAATCTGCGGCAGATAGCGGATATAAAGGTTTCTGCGGCGCACCACAGAGCCCTGATCCGGTTCTTCAAGTCCTGCCACGATCTTAAGAAGGGTCGATTTTCCGGTGCCGTTGATACCGATCAGCCCCACCTTTTCTCCCTCGTTGATGCTGAAGGCTGTATCATCAAAGAGCAGTCGCTCCGTATACGATTTTGTCAGATGTTCAATTGTAATGAAACTCATATCTCCTCCATGACAAAGGGCAGCCCCCTTCGATCCCCTCCGGGTCGCTTAAAGGACTGCCCTCTGTTATTTTATTTTTAGTCTTCGTCTTTCTCCTCAACTGAGAATACGAAACGTTTTCTTGCCATCTCATCGCTCTCAAGGTACTCGTCGTAGGTGGTGATCTTATCGATCAGCTTGCCGTTTACGATCTCCATGATGCGGTTTGCAGTGGTCTGTACGATCTGATGGTCACGGGATGAGAAGATCAGCACACCCGGGAACTTGATCAGGCCGTTGTTTAATGCAGTGATGGACTCCATATCCAGATGGTCGGTCGGCTCATCTAACATCAGCACATTGGCGCCGGAGATCATCAGCTTGGAAAGCATGCAGCGAACCTTCTCGCCACCGGACAGGACGCGAACCTTCTTCACTCCATCCTCGCCTGCAAACAGCATACGGCCAAGGAAACCACGTACATAGGTCACATCCTTTTCCGGAGAATACTGGGTCAGCCAGTCCACGATGGTGTCATCGCTGTCAAACTCAGCGGTATTATCCTTCGGGAAGTAAGACTGAGTCGTGGTCAGTCCCCACTTATAGGAGCCTTCATCCGGCTCCATCTGACCGGAAAGGATCTGGAAGAGAACGGTCTTTGCACGCTCGTTCGGTCCTACCAGAGCCACCTTGTTGTCGCGGGTTAAGGTAAAGCTGATGCCGTCTAAGATCTTCTCGCCGTCGATGGTCTTGGATAAGTTTTCCACAGTCAGAACCTCGTTTCCAATCTCACGGAATGGGCGGAAATCAATGTACGGATATTTACGGCTGGACGGACGGATGTCGTCTAACTCGATTTTTTCAAGAGCGCGCTTTCTGGAGGTTGCCTGCTTGGACTTGGAAGCGTTTGCAGAGAATCGCTGAATGAATTCCTGCAGCTCTTTGATCTTCTCCTCTTTCTTGCGGTTTGCTTCCTTCATCTGTTTTACCATCAACTGGCTGGACTCATACCAGAAGTCGTAGTTTCCGGCATACAGCTGAATCTTGCCGTAGTCGATATCTGCGATGTTGGTGCAGACCTTATTTAAGAAGTAACGGTCATGAGATACCACGATGACGGTATTCTCAAAGTTGATCAAAAACTCCTCCAGCCATGCGATCGCATCCAGATCCAGATGGTTGGTCGGCTCGTCGAGGAGCAGGATGTCCGGGTTTCCGAACAGTGCCTGTGCCAGAAGAACTTTGACCTTTAACGCACCGGTCAGATCCTTCATGAGGCTGTAATGATACTCGGTATCAACACCCAGACCGTTTAACAGGTTAGCTGCATCAGACTCAGCCTCCCAGCCGTTCATCTCGGCAAACTCGCCCTCTAACTCTGCTGCCTTGATTCCGTCCTCATCGGAGAAATCCTCCTTCATGTAGATGGCATCCTTTTCCTTCATGACATCGTACAGACGCTTGTTTCCCATGATCACGGTATCCAGTACGGTATACTCGTCGTATTTAAAGTGATCCTGCTGCAAAAATGACAGACGCTGTCCCTGGGTGATAACAACATCTCCGTTGGTCGGCTCTAACTGTCCGGATAAGATTTTTAAGAAGGTAGACTTTCCGGCACCGTTGGCACCGATCAGTCCGTAACAGTTTCCCTCGGTAAATTTGATATTTACATCTTCAAACAATGCTTTTTTTCCCACACGCAGGGTAACACCATTTGCACTAATCATTCTTTCTAACACCTTTCATAAAAAAGAGGGGCATTGCCATGTCCCTCGTCTTTTGTATCACTTCTATTCTACAAGAATTTCTGTATTTTGCAAGCGCTATTTATAAGGATTTCCACCTTTTTTCTGCCCTTGTACCGTAACTACCCGACCGCTGCTGCCAAGAGTGCCCTTAAGCAAAACTCCTCCCGCTTCACAAGCTCCTCCTCCAGCAAACCGCGGTTTTCATCGGAATGCTCTACTTCTCTCGAAAAGCAATGCACCAGATCCACGATCTGCGCTTCCGACAGCACAGACACCGCTGCCGCCACCCGGATCCCGCTTCGAATTTCTTCCGCTTTGTCTCCTGTGGATTTCTTTTGCTTCTCCTTCAGCCACTCAGCCATCAGAAGCTCCTCTGTGAGGATCGTTGCCGCCACGGCAAGCTTCATCTTGCCGTAAGGGTTATCATTGTAAACAGCGCCGCAGAAATATCCAAACACAAAGTAAACCATGATCTGCTCGCGAAGAAGCTCCAGCCGCGTTCCGTTTGCGGCAAGAAAGGCCCGTCGGTTTGCCTCATAGACCGCTTTTCCTGACCCGTAAAGGAGCTGATCCATGCCGTCCCTACGCTCAGGCCAGGAAGGATCTAAGGGCTCCATCTTTTCAAACACGGTATAAAGCTCAGAGGCGGTCTCAAAACGACTGTACGATGCTAAATTGGCCTCTGCAAGAAGGTGACAGAACCTCGCCACCTTGGCTCCTGCATTTGGGGCACCTGCGCTGTTTTGGGTATCTGCAGTACTTTCGATATTGGCGATGCTTTCAGAACTTGCTGTGTGCTTGGCTCCTGCTTCCTGTTTTGGGGTAGTGCACAGACTGCCGATCCTGTAGCGTTTAAGCAGCTCGTCCACCTCATAGAGCTTTTCATCCCGCACGCGCCGCTGCAGATCATGCGTAAGCGCCAGGCACAGTGCCATCCGAAGCTCACTCGAGAGCCCTCTGTTTTCCAGGATCTCAAGGATCACATCCCGTGCTTCTCCAAGCTTGGTATACAGGAAGAAATCAAAATCCTCATCTTCGCAGCTTTCCTCTTTATCATTTTCAACGGACAAAAAGCGCACCGGCTCTTTGGTCCCCAGGATGATCCGTGCGGCCTCGATACAGGACAGACACAGCGAAACCTCCCGGACGCCGTCAAACACCTCGATATGCCGCGGATAGGTTCGGCAGGTCCAGCATAAGCTGTCTGCTCCCATGCCGGTGTAAAGATCACACAGATTTTCCCCATTTAAAAACGCACACCGGTGCTCATGCTGCTTAAAACACTTCTGCTTCCAGTCCACCGACTCCTTTAAACGCTTCCTCATCTCTCCCTTCGCGCGTCGATATTTCTCAAGCGACTTTGGATCGATCGTGATCGCCCACCCCGCACAGCAGGTATCCTCACAGGCCGAAGCAATACATTGAAACTTTTTATAATAATGCGGATAGGTATACAGCATCCTCATCCCTCCTAAACGATTCTTGTTGTAACTGTTCAGAGTCAAATACAACAACCCCGAAAAGCTGCCGCAGCAGCCTTCCAGGGTTTCTTGTAAAAGCCTATTTCTATTTCAGCATATCTCCGTAACGTCCTAAGAAGTTCTTTGTCCGTTCATTCTCGGATGCAAATACCTGCGCCGGGGTTCCTTCCTCCACGATCACTCCGTCTGCCACGAAGATCACGCGATCGGAAATATCCCTTGCAAAGGCCATCTCATGGGTAACGATCACCATGGCAATATGCAGATCGGCCAGGGATTTGATTACCTTTAACACCTCACCGGTCAGCTCCGGATCCAGTGCCGAGGTCGGCTCATCGAAAAACAGGATCTTCGGATTTAAGGCCAGGGCTCGTGCAATGGCCACTCGCTGGCACTGGCCACCGGATAACTGGCACGGATAGGCATCTGCTTTATCTGCAAGACCCATCTTCGCAAGAAGCTCCATAGCCGTTTTTTTCGCATCTTCCTTCTTTTGCTTCTGTACCGTCACTGGGGCATCCATCACATTGCGGAGCACCGAGTAGTGCGGAAACAGATTAAAATTCTGAAAGACCAGCCCGTAATTTTGCTGGATCTTCTTTAACTCCTGTTTGGATGCGTAGACCGCATTTCCGTCTGCGCCATTCCAGGCTGCCTTCTCATTCAGATAAATGAGCTCGCCGCTGTCCATGGTCTCCAACATGGTCGCGCAGCGCAGCAGCGTGGATTTGCCGGAACCGGACGGTCCGATGATCGTAACGATCTCGCCTTCTCCTACGTGCAGAGAAATATCCTGAATGACCTTAAGGTCTCCAAATGACTTTTTCACATGATTCATTTCCAGTAAGTTCATGATATTCCTCCGGTTCTATTCATAATAGGACAATTTCTTCTCGATCCATTCCATGGCCACCGCCACGATCAGGTTAAAGATGTAGTAAAACAATCCGGCTGCCACAAACGGGATCATGCTGGTCTGGGAAGATGCCAGCGCCTTCGCAATGGAAAACATCTCCAGAACGCTGATGGTAAATGCCAGGGACGTATCCTTAACCAAGGTGATGACCTCATTGGTCACCGACGGTAAGATCCGTTTGATCACCTGCGGAAGGATAATGCGGAAAAAGGTCTGGCTTTTGCTGTAGCCTAAAAGCTTTGCCGCCTCATACTGTCCGTTCGGCATGGACTGAATACCGCTGCGGTAGATCTCCGCAAAATACGCTGCATAGTTGATCACAAATCCGATCATGGCTGCGATCAGGCGGTAATCATTGCTCTTGATCTTGATGCCAAACAGATAGAATGGTCCGAAATAGACCACCATCAGCTGCAGCATCAGCGGGGTACCGCGCATGATGGAAATGTAGGTTTTCACAATTGCCTGCAGGATCTTGTTTTTCGACATTCTGCCGAATGCGACCAAAAGACCAAGGGGCAGGGAAAATACCAGGGTCACCACAAAGATCTCTGTACTGACCAACATTCCTCCTGCTAACTGTGATATCATGGTACTAATCTGCATAACTTCTGCTCCTTCGCCTTCTGATTCATTTCATAAGTTCTTACTTTCCGATGGTGGTCACGTCACGGCCGAACCATTTCTCAGAAATCTCTGCCATGGTGCCGTCTGCTGCCATCTCGTCCAGTGCTCCCTGAACCTTATCTCTTAACTCTTCGTTGCCCTTCTTAAAGCCGATGCCGTATTCTTCAGAAGACAGGGTCTCATCTAAGATCACGAACTTATCGGACTCATCTCTCTGCTCGATCTGATAGCCTGCTACGATGACATCCATTGCGATCGCATCAACAGCGCCCATCTCCAGATCCATAAATGCGGTGTTGTAATCCGGTGTGGTCTGAAGGGTTTTGAAGGTTCCTTTTAATGCTTCATCATCATTTAATGCAGCCTCAGCGGAGGAATCGGTCTGAACCTCTACGACCTTTCCTGCCAGATCTGCAAGAGAGCTGATGCCGGAATCTGCTGCTACTACAAACACCTGGCTGTTATCCATATACGGGGTGCTCCAGGTGTAATCATCCTCACGTCCATTGATCGTAAAGCCGTTCCAGATACAGTCGATGGTACCGGAGGTTAACTCCATATCCTTTGCATCCCAGGCGATCGGCTGTGCCACAAATTCAAGTCCCAGTCTGTCTGCAACCTCTTTTGCTAACTCCAGATCAAATCCGGTATACTCACCGTCATCGCCAACAAAGCCCATCGGCGGGAAATCCTGGTCAAAGCCTACGGTAAAGGTACCGCCCAGCTCACCGGCCTCATCGGCTGCCTCTGCGGTTGTTTCTTCTGCGGTGGTCTCCTCTGCTTTCGTCTCTGCCTCACTTGCTGCTGCGGTGGTCTCTGCTGTTTTGCTTCCGCCGCATGCGGTCATGGATACGGCCATCATACCGACCATTGCTGCGCCTAACATTTTCTTTCTCATAATAGTTTCCTCCTCAGTGCTGTTCTTTCCGTGACGTTTACTTTGTACACGTGCTGCAAACACGTTACCATGGTAGCATAGTAAAGCGTTTCTGTCTACCTTTTTTTATCGTTTTTAGGGTTCACAATATCTGTATTTCCAGGTTCAATTTTTCAGCCCACCGAAGCAATTCTTCATTTCTCCGGTTCCCGCTTCCAAACTTTGACAGACAACAGATCACCTTCTTGCAGACTTTTAAAACCCGAAGTGCTTCCTCGCAGGTTTCCTCCCGGATCGGCTCATACGGCTGCTCAGAAATGACCTTCATGGCCAGTGCCTTTGCTACCGGATAATCCAGGTCATTTTCGTGAAGCACGCCCACAGCAAAGGGGATTCCCTGCCGCTGCAGCTTACGGTAAGCCGGGATGCCGCTCCCTCCTCCGCCGATCACAAACACCTCCGGTGCACCAAAGGGCGCCGAAAGCTCTACGGAGCCGTATGCTGCACAGTAGCTCCCGGCGGGAATCCCAAAAAGCTCCTCCATACACGTTTCCGTAAAGATCTCTTCCGGTGTCCCACATCGCCAGATTCGGTTTTCTCCAACACAGACAATATAATCGGACACTTTCTGCGCCAGATCCAGCTCGTGCATGGACATCAATACGGCAATCTTCTGCTCCCGCACCAGCGTTTTTAAAATTGCCAAAAGCTCCATCTTGTGATGAATATCCAGAAACGAAGTCGGCTCATCTAAAAGGATTACCTTCGGCTGCTGGCAGATGGCTCTGGCAAGCAGAATCCTCTGCCGCTGTCCGTCACTGATCTGAGAAAAATCCCGATCAGAAAGCCCCCTTGCATGCACCAGATCCAGCGCCTCCCAGACAATCTTACGGTCCGCTTCTGTCAAAGTGCCAAAGCGTCCCGTGTGCGGATAACGTCCCATGGCTGCCACATCAAAGCAGGTCATAAGCTCTGGCTGGTTTCGCTCCGTCATCATAACGGCCATCCGCTTGGCAATCTCCGTATCCGGCCATTGACTCCTCAGTCGGCCATCCAGACTGACCGTCCCTCCTATCGGCTTTAGTTCTCCGGCTATACTTTTTAAGATCGTGGATTTTCCGGCTCCGTTTGGGCCGATGAGGGTTACAATCTCACCACGTGAAACATGGATGCCAATCTCCTTCATCCAGGCCTTGCCGTCATAACCCACTGCCAGTTTCCTTGTGCTTAAGTAAGCTTCCTCCTGCTGCACTTTGCTCGCCCTCCTTCCTGATCTTTTGACCTCAACACCACGTCATGAAATTTTTGTATGATAGGACGCACTTTCCTATCATATGAAAAACAAAACGCCGGGCACTGTCCGGACTCCCGGATCCACGCCTGGCGTAATCGTAATATCGGATTAAGTAAAAAGGATTATAACACATCTTATACAAAAAGGAACGATTATGATTCATTTTTTTTGCGGCTTGTGTAGATCCATGCCGCAAAGGCAACGGTTGCCGGTACGCTTAACACAATTCCAAAACTGCCGGATAGCCCCTGCATCAGGGCGATGCCAATGTTATTGGAATTGATGATCTGAAGATACGGAAGATGATAAGCATAATCCATGATCAGCATCGATGTGCTGCTCCCCGCAAATGCGAGGATCAGCGTGTTGGAATCCGTTCCCATCATATCACGGCCAACCCGCATCCCCGCCTTGATCAGCTGCAGACGCGTGATGGTCGGATTCTGGTCATAAATTTCCTTCATGGAACTGGAAATCGACATAGCCACATCCATCACCGCTCCCAGAGTGCTGATGAGAAGTCCGGAAAACAAGAGTCCGCCCACCTGTATATTGTTGGTCTCATAAAGGGTAAGAAGGCTCTCGATATCTGAGACATTCCATCCCGTGATCCCGGACAGCTTTGAAAATACCGTTGCGGTAATTCCGGCGATCAGTACGCCTGCGATCGTTCCAAGGACCGCACAGATCGTTTTCTGTGAAGCATCGCCGATCAGATACATGGTCACGATCGTTGTGATCACACACAAAAATACCGCCGTCCAAAACGGGGAATATCCCATATAGACCACGGGAAGATAAATTAGGAGAATGGCTCCGAAGGTAAAGATCAATCCCAGTGCTCCCTTTACTCCCTGCATTCCTCCTACCAGACAAAGTGCCAGCAGATAAAGCACCACAAAACCGATTATGACTTCTTTTCGATCCATGGAATACACACTGGTGATCACCGAATCTCCTGCAATGCTCTGAATGACTACCACACGCATTCCTACGGTGCAGGCTGCTCCAAATAAATAACCGGCACTGCTGGTCGTGGTCAGCTCCTGACCCTTTTTCAGTCCGCTCGTCATCTTTACAACCACGGTCTGCTGTCCTACACGCATCCCGTCTTCCTGGATATTGTCCTCCAGAATGCGCACGACCCCAACCTCGTAACATTAGTATAGAAAGGTTTTGTAAAATCTACTATCATGGTAATGTATAGAACATGTATGATTTAGGTTAAATCGTCATTTTTGTCCTCCTGATTCAAGCACGGGTTGTGCCTGCACGAACCCGTATTGGAATCACCAATCAAGTTTGAAAGTTTACTTTCAAACTTTTCGCATCCGTCCGCGCAGGATGATCCCGATCACGACCGGTGCACCAAATACTGCCGTTACCGAACTGATGGAAAGCTCGGTCGGAGCAAACAGGGTTCTGGCAGTCAGATCACTGAACAGGCAAAACACCGCGCCGCCAAGAAAACAGCCCGGTATCACAATCATAGGCTTTGCTGTCTGAAACAGCTGCTTGACCAGCTGCGGCACAGCGATCCCCACAAAAGATATAGGGCCTGCAAAGGCCGTCACACAAGCTGATAAGAGGCTCGACAGCAGGATCAACTCTGCCCGAAAATGTTTCACGTTCATGCCTAAGCTCCTGGCATATTCCTCGCCAAACTGATAGGCGTTTATGGGCTTTACCATGCAAAATGAAAGAATCAGCACAGGAATGACCACAGCCGCCATTGTCCTTACCTGATCCCAGGTCGTGCCGGAGAAGCTTCCCATGGACCAGTTATGAAGGTTCACGATGTTGGCATCGTCCGCAAAGGTCACGACAAAATCCGTGATGGCTGAACAGATATAACTGATCATCACGCCGCAAACCACAAGCACGGACATCTGCCGGACGCGCCTGGCGATCACCAGTACAAAACCCATGGAAAGCATGGAGCCGGCAAAGGCCGCCGTGATCATGGAAGCTGAGCCGATAAAAAAGCCTTTTCCGAGAAATACGATCATGACCAGTGCCACCACAAGCTTTGCCCCCGATGAAATGCCAAGCACGAACGGTCCCGCAATCGGATTTGCAAAGAAGGTCTGAAGCAGGAAACCGGACACGGAAAGCGCACCGCCAAGCAGTACCGCCGCCAGTAAGCGCGGCAGGCGGATATCCCACAAAATGCGAAATGCCGTGCTCTCCCGGTCCCCCTCAAGCAAAATATGTTTCATGTCCCAAAACGAAAGGGACACACTTCCCACACTGAAATTTAACACCGTCAGAATGACAAGCAAACAAAAAAGTAAAGAAAACGCCAGCCTGCAGCGCAGCGCTTGATTTTTCATGTGTACCTTCCTCCTATTTCTGTACATGGCTTTTTGCTGTCAGCTCCGTAAGTCTTCAAGGCCGATGCACGATTCTCAAGTTTTACTTAAGCCGGTGCAGATAATGAAGCTTGTCCTCATCTACCTTATCCTCCGAAAGCACTACATGGATATCCTGGATCATGCTGCCAAGCCCCATCGTCTCCTGAAACATATTTTTACCGGTGCACCAGACATTTCCGCTCTTCACAGCCTTAAAATCAGCCAGGAGCGGACTTTTTTTCAGCAGCTCATCCAGGGTTTCAAGCTCCCCGTCTATGGTACTGTTGTAGATCAGACAGTCTGCATCCTTTGCCTCCGCATAAAAGGTTTCCATCTGCATGTTCATGGTAGAAAGCGCATTTTCATCCGCGTCGGCCGTCTTGGGTACATAGCTTCCGCCCGCTAACTCAATCATTTTCGCCACATAATCCCCAGGCTTTCGCACATTGACCGCACCATTGGAGGTGATATAGAAAAATGCCGCACTCATTTTTGAAGGTTGTTCTGCCAAAACCGCATCAAGCTGCTCTGCCTGCTCCTTAAAAAGCTGCTCTGCCTTTTCTTCCTCATCAAACAACACTCCGTACAGTCGAATCCACTCGACTCGTCCCAGAGGATGCGCTTCATAGCTTGAGCGTTCTACAAATACCGGGATGTTTAACTGCTCTAACTGCGACTTCACATCCGGCACATGGTAGATCATGGTAGACTCCAGAGCCAGATCGCACTCAGAAGCCAGAATCTGCTCATAATCCGGCGCACTGTACTTTCCGGCATAGGAAAGTTTGCCCTCTTCCATGGCCGTTTTGGCGGCCTCCACATACCAGCCGGATTCCTTCGTTCCGGACATCGTGATCCGGTCTACACGACCAAGCGCTGCGATCAGATCCATGGCGGAGGTCGCTGCCAGATATACATGATCCAACGGTTTTTTCAGTACAGTAATGGATGCAGGAAGCCCTTTCGGTACAGATGCGCCCTCCGGCACCACCAGATAGGAATTATCATCCTGCACCCGGATCAGGTCATAACCGCCCTCATAATAATCTACAGAGAACTGTTTTGCATAGGAAAGCTCCATGCTGCTCTCTGGTTTCATGTCACTCCAAAGCGGCGCAGCTTCCGGTACTGCACTGCCGGACTGTCCGGTGCCTGCCTTATTTCCTGTTTTACCGGAATCTGCATTCGCAGCCTGATTGGCAGTTTCGGTATCGATTGTTTCTCCCTGCTCAGCAGTCATTTCCTGCTGCAGGCCATCCTCCTGCACCGTTTTCCTGGCGGGATCCGCCGCACCGCCGCAGGCCGTGATTTCTGTCGCCAGAAGTACAGCCAGAGCACCGGCTATCAGCCTGCGGTGCAGCTGCTTTTTACCTTGTTTTTTCATATAAAGATCCTCATTCTGCCTGAATGCTTGCCGAATCGAATTGCAGGGTATAATCAATCTCATGAGGCGTACTCATAGCTGTCGTATCCGCTGCTGCAGCCATTTTCCGGTCAAAGACTGTCACCGGGATCTCGAAAACAGAGTTTTCTCCGCTCTCACTGATTGGAAGGATCTTCTCCTCTCCAATCTTCATATAATCATAGTTTGGGCTGCTCCACACAATGGTGGCAACCGCCTTCTGATCTTTTACGGTCAGCTTTGCCGGAGACTCCACCGTAGCCTTGCCGGAGCCGCCCTCCAAGGTCACCTCTACCGTATAGTTGCCATCGGACAGTCCCAGACTTTCTGCTGTCACCTGCACTCCATTTTTCAGTGCATCCTCCAAAAGAGAATCCGCGCGGAACACCAGCACCCGATCATACCATTTTTCTTTCTTTTTACTGAAGGCCGCACAATCCAGTTCTTGATCCAGTGCCTCCACCGGAACGGTAAAATGATGACTGCCGTCTGCAGCCTCCTCAAACGGGATCATCTCCGCTTCTGATGCCTTGGACGCTTCCCCTGCTGTTCCCATGAAAAGCTTTAAATAGCCGGTGCCTCCCATCTCCATGTCTGCAGTCATAACGCCGTTTTTTACTGACAGTTCACATTGTTTCACGTGAAACATGCTGGAGCTGGAGTCCACCGTGATCTGGTATACCCCGTCCTTTAGTTCTGATCCTCTCACCGGCGTCATGCCTTCCGTTCCGACGCTCTGCTGCGCTGCCGTTTCATCCGCTGCCGCTACGTTTCCTTCTGCATCCTCTTTGGAACCGTCCTGGTCCTCCGGATTCTTCTGCTTTTCATCCGAGCTCGCTTCTTGATCGGCATTGGGAGACGCCTCCGAGGCTGCGGTTGCCTTGTCATTTTGCGCGGAAGATGCCCCTTCTGCCGGATTATTTCCGCCGCAGCCGGCTGCCAGGATACCGCTTAAGCACACCGCTGCCATAATTCCATATATCTGTTTTCTCATTGTTTTCTCCTCTTGATACAAATTTGGTTACAGTATCAAAACTCATCTTCCACGACATGCTCGCATGTCGGTGGGAGATGGAGTTTATG
>CAVALB010000046.1:0-19864 GCA_963589345.1 uncultured Selenomonadales bacterium
CCGACAGGTAACTGTCGCCATCTCCAATATTTTTATGGCTATAGTGCTTCGTATTGCAGCGCGGCCAACAAGCTAAACGAAGCCAGTGTCGTTATTGAAGCACAAAAATGTTATGCAGCCAATAAAGTAGAAAGCGCCCGCCCCAGCACACATAATAAGCATTCGATAGGCAATTTTGTCCGTTTTGTGAGTATAGCGACAGGTCGGGAGCCTGTCTGAGCGAACGCAGTGAGCGAGTTTGCGGTAGACCTGTCAAATGGGCGACGGAGCAAAACGGACAGAAAATTGCCGTGAATGCGTTTATGTGTGGTGGGGCGGGCGCTTTCGAACCTTCATATATGACGTTGATGTTGCGTATAAATTTTTATTTGCTACATCAGCGGTGCAAACAGTCTCAGGATCTTCCCTGCGATTTTTTTTGGCAGAGGATAATTTTTACAGTCTTCCAGAGTAATTTCCTGACATTGCTTCAGAGTCTCCTGGAAGTCAGCTTCGGCTTGCTGCACAGCTGGATTGCAAAACAGATACACGGCACATTCAAAATGCAGGTGGAGACTCCGATAATCCATATTTATGGAACCAATCACAGCTTTGGTGCCATCGCTGGTAAATACCTTGGCATGTACAAAGCCCGGGGTATATTCGTAAATCTTTACACCCGTTGCAAGAAGCTCCGCATAATAAGAACGAGCCAGCAAGTACGCATATATCTTGTCCGGAATGTGCGGCATGATAATAATAGTCTCAACACCGCGTTTTGCTGCAAATGTCAGGGATGTGATCATGTCGCTGTCTAAGATTAGGTATGGCGTCATAATGTGCACATAATAACGAGCTTCATTTAAGATATCCATGTAGACATGCTGTCCAACCGTTTCGTTATCTAGCGGACTGTCACCATAGGGCATTACAAAACCGGAATAATCCAGATTTTGAGGATATTGATGATCTGCTCTGCACAGATATTTGGAATAGTCCTCTGTTTCTCGTTCACTGATATTCCACATTTGCAAAAACATCATCAAAAAACTGGTTGCTGCATCACCCTTCAGCATGATTGCAGTATCCTTCCAATGGCCAAACCGAACCTTGCGGTTGATATATTCGTCTGCCAGATTTACTCCGCCCGTGAAAGCAGTATGACCGTCGATCACAGTGATCTTGCGATGATCCCGGTTATTTTGATAGGAGGAAAGAACGGGGCGTACCGGAGAAAACATCTTGCAGCGGATCCCAAACTTCTCCAGCTGCTTCGGATAACCATAAGGCATCAGAGTCAGGCTACACATACCGTCATACATAAATCGTACGTCCACACCGGCAGCCGCCTTTTCTTTCAGGATTTCCAGAATACTGTCCCACATTTCACCCTTTTCGACAATGAAATATTCCATGAAGATATAGCGTTTTGCTTTTTTCAGTTCCTCTAAAAGAACCGGATACATATCATCTCCCAGGGGGAAATATTGGGCATTGGTATGCTCCCAGATTGGATATCCTCCGTATACATTCATGTAATACGCAAGCCCGGCTGATCCACGGCTTGTTCGGTACAGGTTTTCCATTACAGACGGTTGTTGCTGCAAATATGATTTTGTTTGTTTTATGTTTTCCCGAAGTCTTCGGTCAATGACATAGGTTCCCGGCTGTGTTTCTAAAAAAAGATAAAACAAGGCACCAAACACCGGGAATACCAAAACCGGAATGATCCAGGAAAGCTGATAAGAGGGATTCTGGTTTTTGTTGATGATATAAATTACAACCACGGCACTCAGTACGACAAATCCGCCGTACAGGAAAAACAGATGCTCCCGCATCCATTGAACACTGTACACCAGGATTAAAAATTGCACAAGAAGCGCCAGAATTACAAATGTTGTGCGACCGAATATGATCCGCAGAAAACGTCCCCATGTTTTCTTTTTTGGTTTATGCAGTTCCCATTCTTCTTGAATTTTCATGCCTGTTGTCTCCTGTCATTACTGTTTTTTTCTTGCCGTGCCCAGATGGATCTTGTCACGCCCAACCTGCTGAACACTGATTTCCTCATTGGCCTTTTTAGGGACATCCTTCGCGATCAGCCGTGTCTCGGTATAATACTGCGTATCCACCGCTTTGCCGTCTATACAGATTTTGGACCAGCTGTTAAAGGGGCCTCCAAAGACAGTCACCTGATCGAGGTTGTGCACTGTGGTACTCTGAATGATCGGCGTAACACCAAATTCCATATGTGTCGTCTGATAGGGAGATTCGCCTTCGTATACTTCATGATCACCATACAAAATATCATATTGCAGAATTTTCATTGCATCCAGATAATCCTGCGTATCCGTATCATTGGCATCCAGATGGCGCTGATGAAAACGGATCATGGTTCCCTCATGGATATCAAGCAGATTCAATACGTAGGCGGCAAGCTGATAGGCCTCTACATCTCGTTTTACAACCGGAAGATTTAGATTATTCCAGACAACGTATTTTGTCTGGAACAGACTTCCATTTGCCATTTCCGCTTCTGTCCATTCAAATCCAGGAAGATGGTCTCCGTAAAGGACTAAAACCGTCGGCTCCATGCGATTATTGAGCATATTGATCAGCTGTCCTACAAACTCATCCATCTCATGGATCTGACTGCAGTAGTATTCAAAGGACGGATACTTTCCATGTCCCTGTACAGAGATCGTGTAAATAAAATCTCTTCCGACACTGGAATCAAGAGCCTTCTCAATCTCCCCCACAAGCACCTTGTCCTTGCACCAACCGGTGGGATTGCGTTCGATATCATACATATACTCGATCGGTGTAAAGGTATCAAAACCAAGCTGGGCAAAAACCTTATGACGATCATAAAAGGTTGCTTCATTATTATGCACAGCATGCGCCTTGTAACCCAGGTTTTTCATATCAAAGGCCATGCTCTCACAGGATGTTTTCTGTAAAATTGTCTTATACGGATATTCACCGGGACCAAAGAAATCCAAATTCATGGCACTGATGCATTCAAATTCCGTATTTGCCGTTCCGGCGCCTACAGAAGGTACATTTAAGTAGCCTGATGGGAAATTACGTTCTAAAAAATGGAACATCGGAATGACATCTCCGGAAACCGGATTATTCACCCACAGATCCGGATCAAAGAAGGATTCCAACTGAAGCATGATGATATTCGGATAGCATACTTCTGCTTTCTGTTCCTCCTCTTTTTCTTCCGGAATCCGATTCTCATGTTCCAACCGGTCTACTGTCGTTGCGTCATAGCTGTTTGGCTTATCAATTCCGGTATTTAACAGCGAATTTGCGAAACAATATGCAAATCCATAATCCTTGTAGGCCTGACCGATATTGCCAAAATGAAGGGCTACGATGCCAAATGCAACAGAAAGATGGAGGGCTCCGCTGATTACCAGTAAAGAAACTGCCGATACACATACCGATTCTGTAAGGTTGATCTTACAAGGATCGACGGGAGCTTTTTTCCAAAGTATCACGCAGAAAATACTTGCTGCCGCCAAGGCAATGATCATCAATCCAATCTGCCAATACGTCAAATATGTTGTGAGAAGCGTCGCTGCATATTTGATCAGATGAAAATCTGCTGCCGTGAAGGGTGTCGTGCGAAATACTAAAAGGATACAATTCGCGATAGCCGCAGTCAGTCCAATCACGAACAATAATACGGTAAGAAATACCTTTCTTCTGGTAAAAAAAGCAGGCAGAAAAGGAACCAAAAAAAGCAACGTATTCAGTAAAAAAATCAACGGTGAATGATACAAAAACAGAAACGTGTCGAATAATGATTTTCGATTCAGGATTTCTGTTACGACATTCAAGAGCAAGGCTGTTCCCGTCAAAATTCCCAATAATTTCCATAAACGCTTCATGGCTTTATCTGTCTATCCTTTCTGTTCTGCAGGTTATGATCACAATCTGTCTGACTAAATCCAGGATCAAGCACATGGATTTTCGCCTTTCGTATTTATAACTTCTCTCATTCTAACACAAAATCAGACAAATCTACATGTTATTTTTCTATAAAAGACATCCTGCCTGACTTGAATTTTTTCATGTTATCTCCTATAATGAGATGCATGTGTCTTTAAGCGCACAGATCAATTCTATAATGAAAAAAGTGAGGACATCTTATGACCGATACGCTTGTACAGGGATTAGCTTCCCTGCTCGGCGGAAAAGTTTCCGCTGAGACCATCATCTTTATTATTTCCATGATCCCAATCCTGGAACTTCGAGGCGGACTGCTTGCTGCATCCCCTGCCCTCTTAAATGTTTCGATCCTGAAAGCAATTCCATTGTGCATTATCGGAAATCTGCTCCCTATTCCTTTTATTCTTCTCCTGATCGAAAAAATCCTGAACGGAATGGAACGAGTACCTTACTTAAGCAAGGCTGCTGTCTGGATCCGTCAAAAAGCGGATAAAAATAAAGGTCAGATTGAAAAATTTGGTTTCTGGGGCCTAGTTCTCTTTGTAGGAATCCCACTTCCCGGTACCGGAGCCTGGACCGGCTCCCTTGTTGCAGCCCTGCTTCATATGAAATTCGGCAAAGCCATCGGAGCAATTCTCTGCGGCATCATGATTGCAACGATAATTATGTCTCTTTTATCCTACGGACTTCTTGGTGCGCTTTTCGCTTAAAACAAAAAATCTCCCGAATCTGCTTTCGCAGACCGGGAGATTTTTTTACTTTACGGCACAAGTCATTCCATCCGGAACTGACCCGTTCACACCGCCCCGGAAAATCGGGACAGTTATGAACGATTTATATTGATGCTTTCACGAATGATTATTCGTTGTCGTTACCATACAGCTTAACCAGCTTGGTCAGGTACTCGTAACGCTCCTTAGCCTCTGCCTCATTTCTAGCAAACAGGGTAGCTGCTCTCTCCGGATTCTTCATAGCCAGAGATGCGTAACGAACCTCGCCCTTTAAGAAGTCCTGATAGCCTTCCATGTTCGGAGCCTTGCTGTCCAGGCTGAACTTCTTCTCAGCAGCCGGGTTGTAACGGAAGTTGTTCCAGTAACCGGTCTCAACTGCCAGTTTCTCCTCGGTCTGAGCCTTGCTCATGCCCTTCTTGATACCATGATTGATACACGGAGCATAAGCCATGATCAGGGACGGACCCGGATATGCCTCTGCCTCAGCGATAGCCTTAACAGTCTGAGCATAATCTGCACCCATGGAGATCTGAGCTACGTATACATAGCCGTAAGACATTGCGATGCTTGCAAGGTCTTTCTTCTTGGTCTCTTTACCGCCGGCTGCGAACTGAGCTACAGCACCAGTCTTGGTAGCCTTAGAGGACTGACCACCGGTGTTGGAATAAACCTCGGTATCGAATACCATAACGTTGATGTCCTTACCGGAAGCAAGGATGTGGTCAACACCGCCGAAACCGATATCGTAAGCCCATCCGTCACCACCGAATACCCACTGAGACTTCTTAGCCAGGTAGTTCTTGTTAGCAACGATGTATTTGCAGGTCGGGCAGTCAATGCCTTCCAGAGCTGCAACCAACTTATCAGTAGCAGCACCATTGGTAGCGCCTACTTTGAAGGTATCTAAGTACTCTTTGCATGCAGCCTTTACTTCCTCAGAAGCGTTCTCGTTAGCTGCAACCTGCTCTACTTTCTCCTTTAACTCATCACGGATTGCGTTCTGAGCCAGTAACATACCGTAACCAAACTCAGCTGCATCCTCGAACAGGGAGTTATCCCATGCAGGACCCTGACCCTTAGCGTTTACAGTGTAAGGAGTAGACGGTGAAGAGTTACCCCAGATAGAAGAACATCCGGTTGCGTTGGAGATGTACATTCTGTCACCGAACAGCTGGGTGATCAGCTTAGCGTACGGAGTCTCACCACATCCAGCACATGCGCCGGAGAACTCAAGTAACGGCTGTTTGAACTGGGAACCCTTAACGGTGGTCTCTTTGAATTTAGCAACAACATCATCTTTGATTGGCAGGGTTACTGCATAATCAAAGGTCTTCTGCTCGTCAAGGTGCTTGTCAAGCTTATCCATGGTAAGAGCCTTCTCGCCCTTCTTGCCAGGACACACGTTTGCACAGGAACCACAACCGGTACAGTCAAGTGCAGATACAGCAATGGTGAACTTGTACTGCGGCATACCGGTTAACGGTAAGGTAGCGCCTTCAACCTTAGCAGCCTCTTCCTCGGTCATAGCAACCGGACGGATTGCAGCATGCGGGCAGACATAAGAACAGAAGTTACACTGGATACAGTTCTCGGAATTCCATACCGGAACGTCTACAGCGATACCACGTTTTTCGAATGCAGCGGAACCAGACGGGGTGTTACCATCTACATAATCCTTGAATGCAGATACCGGTAAGTTGTTACCTTCCTGAGCGCTGACTTTGGTCTGAATGTTGTTAACGAAATCAACAACGTCTTTTCTGTCGCCGGAAACGGTCTTGTAATCAAGTCCCTCATCCTCGCAGTTCTTCCAGCTCTCCGGAACCTCTACCTTAACAACGCCGGTTGCACCAGCATCGATAGCAGCCCAGTTCTTCTTAACAACGTCCTCACCCTTACGGCCGTAGGTCTTCTGAGCAGCAGCCTTCATCAGGTCGATGGCTTTCTCCTCCGGAATGATACCGGTCAGTTTGAAGAATGCAGACTGTAAAATAGTATTGATACGGGTCGGACCCATGCCGGTCTCGATACCGATCTTAACACCATCGATGGTGTAGAAGTTGATGTTGTGATCAGCGATGAATTTCTTCATCTGTCCCGGAAGGTGCTTCTCAAGTTCTTCGTGGCTCCAAGCGCAGTTTAACAGGAAAGTACCGCCGTCAACCAGCTCCTGAACCATGTTGTACTTACGAACATATGCCGGGTTGTGGCATGCTACGAAGTTTGCCTGATGGATTAGATAGGTGGATTTGATCTTCTTATGACCGAAACGAAGGTGAGACATGGTAACACCGCCGGATTTCTTAGAGTCATAATCGAAGTAAGCCTGTGCGTACATATCGGTGTTGTCGCCGATGATCTTGATGGAGTTCTTGTTTGCACCTACGGTACCATCTGCACCAAGACCCCAGAACTTACAGTTTGTGGTTCCTTCCGGAGTGGTTACAAGCGGAGCACCTACCGGCAGGGACAGGTTGGTCACATCATCTACGATACCGGTGGTAAATCTCTTAATGGTGCTGTTCTCATAAATAGCAACGATCTGAGACGGAGTGGTATCTTTGGAACCAAGACCATAACGGCCGGAGAAGATCTCAACCTGATCGAACTTGCTGCCCTTTAATGCTGCAACAACATCCAGGTATAACGGCTCGCCTAAGGAACCCGGCTCTTTGGTTCTGTCAAGAACAGTGATCTTTTTAACGGTATCCGGGATTGCATTAATCAGAGCCTCTGCACTGAACGGTCTGTACAGACGAACTTTAACAACACCAACTTTAGCGCCGGTGGTCTTTCTCATGTAGTCAATGGTCTCCTCGATGGTATCGTTAACGGAACCCATTGCGATGATAATCTGCTCAGCATCCTCAGCACCATAATAGTTAAACAGTTTGTAGTCGGTACCGATCTTTGCATTTACTTTGTCCATGTACATCTGCACTACTGCCGGAAGAGCATCGTAGTAAGAGTTACATGCCTCACGAGCCTGGAAGAAGATATCAGGGTTCTGTGCGGAACCTTTCTGGGACGGGTTGTTCGGGTTTAATGCTTTTGCACGATACTCTGCAATTGCATCCCAGTCAGCCATCTCAGCCAGATCATCATAATCCCACTCCTCGATCTTCTGGATCTCGTGAGAGGTACGGAATCCATCGAAGAAGTTGATGAACGGAACTTTGCCCTTGATTGCAGACAGATGAGCAACCGGAGTTAAGTCCATAACTTCCTGTACGCTGGACTCACACAGCATAGCGCAGCCGGTCTGACGGCATGCATATACGTCGGAATGATCACCGAAGATGTTCAGAGCGTGAGAAGATACTGCACGTGCAGATACATCGATTACGCCCGGTAACTGCTCACCGGCGATTTTATACAGATCCGGAATCATCAGAAGAAGACCCTGGGAAGCGGTATAGGTAGTGGTCAGTGCGCCTGCTACCAGAGAACCGTGAACAGCACCAGCTGCACCAGCCTCGGACTGCATCTCAGTGATCTGTACTGTACGGCCAAAGATGTTCTTTCTGCCTTCAGTAGCCCACTCATCCGTATGCTCAGGCATTACGGAAGACGGAGTAATCGGGTACATAGCAGCAACTTCGGTAAATGCATAAGAAGCATGAGCAGCAGCCTGATTACCATCCATGGTTTTCATTTTTCTTGCCATTTGATTATCCTCCTACAAATGTGAATATGCTTTGGACCCGGCTGTTTGCCGGGTTGTTTTCCGGCAAGTTTCACCGGAAAGTGAAGTCTCCCCGCATAAGGAGACTGACCTGTGTTTATTATAGCAACTTTTTATCGTTTTGCAAACATGAAAACATAATTTTCTCGTACTTATTTACATACAATCCGCACAAAACATCGGTTAGTTATGGCTTATTTTCGTTTTTCTTCTGGTAAAAAGAAACAGAAGCGCTTCCAAAAAGGCGCTTCTGTTTTGTGAAAATTTTCGCAATTTTTCAATAAGTCTTTTTTGTTTTTTACATCCCCGGATTTGGCGCAATCGTAGGAGCATTTCCAACATCAGCTGCTGTCGGTGCATTTCCGGATCCGCTGTTTGATCCCGCCGCTGTCGGACTGGACACAGGCTGCTGAGAAGCTGCCGTTGTCGCTGCCACGGTGGTTTCGGCCGCTGTCGTTTTACTTGATGCCGTTGTCTTTTCGGCTGTCGTTGTCTTTTCAGCTGCCGTGGTTTCTCCAGTCTTGCGGCTTTCTGAAGTAGGAGATGCGGCGCTGCTCTCTCCGGATGGAGCTACCGTCGTTTCGGAGCCGGCTGATGCTTCGGACGAAGCACCTGCTGCTGTAGTGCCTGTGGTATTTCTTAAGATGACCGGGGCATGTCCCTTATAGGTCACACTGTGATCTACATCCTGACTGACCACTTCGCCATTCTTGGTAATGACGAGCCTGGTCTCCCATTTGCTTCCCTTGCTTCCGTTGCTCTTTACCTTTTCCACACCCGGAGCCAGGGTCGGATCCTCCTCATAGGTTGGTGCCGGAGGATCAGTCTCGCTGAGCTTGGTTGATTTCAGAGAATGAGTTTCACCATCCTCCAAAACAGGTATTCCGTAAATGGAAACGGTGCAGGTCTGATTATAATAGCTTGCACGGATGCCAATGGCGGCACTCGAGTTATTCACAAATTTATAATCCGGACCGCCCCAGCTTACGGTAGCATCCGTTCCGGGTGTAACATAGGAAGGTTCAAAGGTGTGAGAACGACGCATGGTGGTTTTAAGACCTGCTTTTACCACTGCATTATAAAGGGTAGAGGAAATCTGGCATACACCGCCACCGATCTCCTGTACAACCTCTCCGTTGTTATATGCCGCTGCAGGCTTATAGCCCTTTGCTTCTGTCCGCTCGCCTACCCGATCGTTGAAGGAAAATTCCTCTCCGGGCTGAAGAACGATTCCATTGATTGCCTTTGCTGCCAGCTTAACATTGGTGTTTCGCTTCTCATTCGATGTTGTATTTGTGGTAAAGGTTCCGATCGTCTTATATTTTTCTCTTGCTGTTGCTTCCGAAAATTCCGGCTCTGTTTCATTCACAGTTGCAGAAATGACTGCGCTGAAATCCTTGCGGCTCAATGCGGATAAAATATCAGCCTTTAGCTGGTCCTGATCAACTGCAAGCCCATTCTCCGCTCCTTTAAATAAGAACTTGTCCGATGAAGCATCGTACTCAGAGATGGATCCATTCTTTGCCTTTTTGTTCCAGAGGCCGGCTACTGTCTCGGCTTCTTTTGCTGCTGCATCCTCCAGACCACTGGTATCCAGAGTATAGTTTTCCTTTGGCTCACCTGTGTAAATTTCTTCCAGAAGAGCATCCAGTTTTTCAGACATCAGATCGCTTACCTCATAGGTCTGATCCTGCCATGTAACCTTCATGCCCCAAGGGAAATCCTTCAAGATTGCAGCTTTTGCTTCTTCCCTGGACATGCCGGTGATGTTGATGCCGTCCACACTGACTTCCTTTTCCAGTTCTGTCTCAGGAACTGTAATTTCAGTTTCCGTCTCCGTACTCGTAGTGTTTTTTGTTCCTGTTACCTTTTTTATAAGGAAAACAACGCAGAAGATTGCTAAAACCAGGATCACACCGCCAAGAATCAGCTTTCCGAAATCAGGTCCTCCGCGATGACCTCCCCGACGGGCACCGGAAGGTCTTCTTTCATTATAATAATATCCGGATGACCTTGAAGCGGTCCTGCTGCTTCCCGAAGTTCGTCGGCTGCTTCCTCCATTGCTTCTTACAGAATTGCTTCTTGCCGCAGTGTTTCTGGAAGAGGAGGAACTGCTTTTTGTGCTTCCTGTTGTTGATCGTGTCTGTCTGCCGGTCGAAGAATTTCTTCCACTGCCGGAATAGGATCCGCTTCTGCTTCCAGACCTTCCTGCTCCGGAATTTCTGCCATTTTCATACTGATTCATAATCTCACCTGTATTTCTTAGTCTCGTTTCATTTCCCCAATGACACACTATGACAGTATAACATATCCTTTCCAAAAAGGAACCACCAAATTTAAGAAAATCAACGAAATTTTTTATTATGTTTTTTGACGATACTTGTCCGAAGTTTTCTATTCTGCTCTTGTATTTCTGCAATGAAAGTGTATTTCTTTTCATACATTTTTTGGAAATTCTGGCGATTGCATGATTGTTAAACTTTTGTTATACTTTTCTTGTCAAAAAGATAACCAAGTCATTTATCCACAAAAGGAGATATTTCAAATGAAAATTCAGAACATCAATGACGTAGAATCTTTCTTCAAAATTGTCGATCAGTGCAAGGGACCGGTAGAACTGGTATCTCCGGAAGGCGATCGCATCAATTTAAAGTCAAAGCTGTCTCAGTATCTTTCCATGGCAACCATGTTTTCCAATGGTTTTATCAAAGAACTGGATATCGTTGCACAGGATAAAGACGATATCGATCGTCTGATCAAATACATGTACCAGGGTCAGTAACAAGCGGCTCTTAAAAAGCCCCATCGCAATTGCGATGGGGCTTTTTCTTTCCGTATAAAAGCTTTATTTGCAGACAATATTGATGATCTTGCCCGGTACGTAGATTTCCTTCACGATTGTTCCGGTGATCTTATCAGCGACTGCCTCTTTCGCTGCTGCAATTGCAACATCCTTTGCAGCATCTGCAGGGATGGTTACAACGCCTCTTGCCTTGCCGTTGACCTGAACACCGATCTGAATTTCATCGTCCTTCATAGCTTCCTCATCGCATTCCGGCCACTGTGCATGGAATACACTGTCACTTCCGCCGAGCTGCTGCCAGATCTCCTCACCAATGTGCGGTGCAAACGGAGCTAAGAGGATGGTAAAGGTCTTTAAGGTTTCTTTATCGATGCCGCCGGTCTTCTTTGCCAATTCAATCAGTTTATTATTGTACTCCATGAAACCGGATACAACAGTATTTAAGCTGAACTGGTTGAAACGCTGCTCGATATCGAATACCAGTTTATGACGCAGACGAACCATTTCCTTCGTTTCAGCAATGTCTTTGTCCTTGCTGTCCTGAACCAGATTCCAGAAACGACTTAAGAAACGGGAAACACCCTCGATGCCGCGGTCATCCCACTCAGCATCCAGTTCCGGTGGTCCTACGAAAAGTTCATACATTCTCAGTGCATCACAGCCATAATCTCTTACAAGATCATCCGGAGAAACCACGTTTCCTTTGGACTTACTCATCTTGATGCCATTCTTACCATTGATCATGCCCTGGTTGAACAGCTTCTTGAACGGCTCATCAAAATCTATCACTCCGATATCATGCAGGAACTTGGTATAGAAACGAGAATACAGCAAGTGCAGAACTGCGTGTTCTACACCTCCGATGTACATATCAACCGGAAGGTATTTGTCAGCCTTCTCCTTGGAAACCAGTTCTTTGTCATTGTGGTTATCCACATAACGCAGGAAGTACCAGGAAGAGCCAGCCCACTGCGGCATGGTATTGGTCTCTCTTTTTGCCGGAGCGCCGCACTGCGGGCATTTGCAGTTTACCCACTCATCGATGGCAGCAAGCGGTGATTCGCCGGTACCGGTCGGCTGATAGCTTTCAACCTCCGGCAAACGCAACGGAAGCTCTTCTTCCGGAACGGCTACATTGCCGCACTTCGGACAATGAACGATCGGGATCGGCTCACCCCAGTAACGTTGTCTGGAGAATACCCAGTCACGAAGTTTATAGTTCACAGTCTTCTTGCCAAAGCCCATCTTTTCAATCATGATCGGTGCTTCCTTTTTCAGGACGGAAGACTCCATGCCATTCCAGTCACCGGAATTGATCATGGTTCCGACTGCGTCGGTATAAGCCTCGGTCATATTTTCAATTTCTTTGCCGTCCTTTGCAATAACCTGGATGATCGGAATATTGAATTTCTTAGCGAATTCAAAATCTCGATCATCATGTGCCGGTACGCACATGATCGCGCCGGTACCATAATCTGCCAGTACATAGTCAGACAGCCAGATCGGAACCTTGGCACCGTTTAACGGATTGATGGCATAGCTTCCGGTGAAGACACCAGTCTTTTCCTTATCCTGCATACGGTCTACGTTGGAACGCATGGAGGAATCGAAGATGTATTTTTCAACGGCCTCTCTGGTCTCATCGGTAGCCAGACTCTTTGCCATAGCATGCTCCGGAGCCAGTACCATGAAGGTTGCGCCGTGCAGGGTATCCGGTCTGGTGGTGTAAACGGTAATTTTCTCGTCTCTTCCCTCAACCTTAAAATCCACCTCAGCACCGTAGGATTTGCCGATCCACTCGCTCTGCATCTTCTTAACCTTCTCCGGCCAGTCCAGCTTGTCCAGGTCATTTAACAAACGGTCTGCATATGCAGTGATCTTTAACATCCACTGGCGCAGATTCTTCTTGGTAACCGGAGAACCGCAGCGCTCGCAGCAGCCGTTAACAACTTCTTCGTTTGCCAGACCGGTCTTACAGGATGGACACCAGTTGATCGGGAATTCCTTCTCATATGCCAGGCCTTTTTTGAACATCTGTACAAAGATCCACTGAGTCCATTTGTAAAACTCCGGATCTGTTGTGTTTACTTCCATATCCCAGTCATAAATGGCTGCGATCTCGTTGATCTGGCGCTTGATGTTCTTCACATTCTCGGCAGTGGATTTTGCCGGATGAATTCCCATCTTGATTGCATAGTTCTCTGCCGGAAGACCAAATGCGTCCCATCCCATCGGGTGAATCACATAATGTCCCTTTAACATCTGGTAACGGCTCCATACATCAGAGATTACATAACCTCTCCAATGTCCCACATGAAGTCCGCTTCCGGACGGATACGGAAACATGTCAAGACAGTAATATTTCGGTTTTTTGCCGTCATTGACGTTGATCGGGTTCTGTGCCCAGTTTTCACGCCATTTTTTTTCGATGGCGCTATGGTTGTAACTTGCCATGATTTTTCCTCCTGAATGTATTTATGTACTCTCGGAATCTCCTATGAATCAAAAAAACCTGCATCCCTGAGATTGTCAGAGACGCAGGATATCTTTCGGATTCTTATTCCTTACGCGGTACCACTCTGCTTCATGCTTTTGCATGCGCTTTCGATCCGATAACGGCGGATAACCGTCCCGGCTTACTGACAGTTTACCTGTGTTCGGCGGGCTGCTCCAAGACCAGTTTCTGCGCACATTGCTACTGCCTTGCAGCCACCGGCAGCTCTCTGTAAACACTGTAACGCTTACTTTTTCTTTTCCATGCATTTGGGTTGTACAATTACCACTGTTCTCTAATCTAGCACAATCCAAAATCGATGTCAAGACTTGGTTCATTGTTGTTCCAGATCGATCTCGCCGGAGAATACCTCCACTGCCGGTCCGGTCATAAAGACATGGCCGCTCTCGCGATCCCAGGTGATTTCCAGATTTCCGCCAATCAGCTGTACTTCTATGGTATCCTCCGTAAGCCCAAGCATCATGCTGGCCACAGCGCTGGCTGTCGCTCCGGTTCCGCAGGCCCAGGTTTCCCCACTGCCTCTTTCCCATACACGCATCTGAATGTGCGTTCGATCGATCACACGGATAAATTCACTGTTGACGCGATTCGGAAAACGCTCATGGTTTTCAAAATCCAGGCCGATTTTTTCTAAATCCAGGCCATCCACATCCTCTGTAAAATAGACTGCATGGGGATTTCCGACATCAATACCGGTAAACTCTAATTCTTTTCCTCTGATCAGAATTTTTTCCGGCAGCTCGCTGGTCAGTTTCGGCACGCCCATGTCTACCTTGACTGTTTTTACTTTTCCATTTTCCAGCTTCATATCCAGATATTTGATGCCGCCCAGTGTCTCCACCGAAATTTTGGTCTTGTTCACGATTCCATGATCGTAAACATATTTTCCCACGCAGCGGATCCCGTTTCCGCACATGCTTCCTTCACTTCCGTCTTCATTGAACATCCGCATGCGACAGTCTGCCTTTTCGGACGGACATATGAGGATCAGACCATCCGAACCGATACCAAAATGTCTGTTGCTCACAAACTTAGCCACCTTAGACGGATCGTTCACGGTCTCCTCAAAGCAATTTACGTATACATAATCATTTCCAATTCCCTGCATCTTTGTAAAACGCATGTAATTTCCTCCATCACATCAGGCTGATCACCATCCGAGCTGTTTCCAGCATATTTGTGCCGCTGTCCATACTGCATTTCTGGATGTAGCGGTGAGCCTCTTCTTCTGTCATATTGTTTCGTTCCATAAGAAGTGCCTTCGCCTGGCTGATCACAGCACGATCCTTTTCATCTCGCTGCTTTGGCTGCTGACGCAGTTTCTTTTTGCGTCTCGCATGTGCCTGTACCATCATTTCCAAGGTACCAACCAGATCATGAACCTTTAACGGCATCGGCAGACAGACAACATGTTCCGGCACACCGGCTGACCACTTGCTCGGCGAAGCTATCACCAGCATGCCAAATTCCGTATTCATGCATTCATGAAGTTCTGAATATAACATATCTGTCATACGGTAACCGCATACAACGATCCCGCTGTTTAAATCTTCCAACTGTGACAGCACCTGTGCTCCGGAGGTACAAACGGCGATAACCTGAAACCCATTTCTCATCAATATATTTTTTATACTTTTTGCATCTTCCTGCTTGGAAAACGCTACAATGATATTCGCCAAACTCTCACCTCCAGGATTAACAGTCAGGTAACTTTCAAAAGGCTCCCGCTAGAACTTATAAAGATATTCCTGTACTTCCCAATCGGTGACTTCGGCACGGAATTTTTTCCATTCCGAAACCTTCGCTTCCAGATATTTTGTGTAAATATGTTCTCCAAGCAATTCCTTCGCGAATTTGCTGCCCTCAAAAGCATCGATTGCCTCTCCCATTGTCTGTGGAAGTTGCTCAATTCCCAGGGCACGGATTTCCTCATCGGTCATGGTAAATACATTGCGATCCACACTGGCCGGAGGCTCCATTTCCTTTCGGATACCGTCCAGACCGGCTGCAAGACAGGCTGCAAGTGCCAGATACGGATTCACAGCAGAATCCGGACAACGCAGTTCAATACGTGTACTGTCTCCCTTAGAGCTTGGGATACGGATCAAGGCGCTGCGGTTTGCGAGCGCTGACCATGCAATGCAGACCGGAGCATCATACCCCGGGACCAGGCGCTTGTAGGAATTCACGATCGGATTGGTCAGAAGCGTGATTTCTTTCATATGAGCTAAAATTCCGGCCATAAACTGATATGCCACACGGCTTAAACCAAGGCTGTCAGTTTCATCCACAAAGGCATTGTTTCCATGAATGTCTGCCAGGGACATATTGATGTGCATACCGGATCCGTTGACGCCTGCCTTGGGTTTTGGCATAAAGGTTGCATGAAGGCCGTGACGCTTTGCAATGGTCTTCACTGCCATCTTTACGGTCATGATATTGTCTGCTGCAGCCAATCCTTCTGTATACTCCAGATCCACCTCATGCTGAGCCGGAGAAATTTCATGATGGGTTGCCTCGACTTCAATATCCAGATCCTCGAGATTTAAAACAATGTCCCGGCGCACATTTTCAGCGAGATCGATCGGACCTACATCAAAGTAGCCGGCATTCTCATGGGTATTTGTAGTCGGTCTTCCTTCCTCATCGGTGTGGAACAAAAAGAACTCGCATTCCGGTCCGACATGGAACTCATAGCCCATATCTTCTGCTTCTTTTAAAACCTTCTTTAATACATACCGTGGATCTCCCTCAAAAGGCTCACCATTCGGTCGGTATACATCACAGACCAAACGCGCCACCTTTCCCTGCTGAGGTCTCCAGGGAAAAATTTTGAATGTATCCAGATCCGGATACAGGTACATATCGGATTCTTCGATTCGTACAAAGCCCTCAATAGCCGACCCATCAAACATGCAGCGGTTGTTCAGTGCCTTTTCTAACTGGCTTGCTGTAATCGCTACATTTTTCAGCATTCCAAAAATATCTGTAAACTGAAGACGGATAAATTCCACATCCTCTTCCTCTGCCATGCGAATGATATCTTTTTTCGTATATCTGCTCATGCTTTTCTCCTTAATGAACTTTAGAATAGAAAGAAAACGAGGATATCAAGAAAGCCATATGCACGGCTTCCCTGAAACTTCCTCGTTTCATACTGGATTTTTTATCTATCACGTTTTAAATCATAGCAGTTTCAACTTTTTTTGTCAACCTGCGGTTTCCGATAGCTTAAGGCACGGATTGCATTCAGGATTGCAAGGACGGAAACACCGACATCTCCAAACACAGCTGCCCACATGGAGGCGCGGCCGATTGCTACCAGAATCAACACCAGGATCTTAACGGCAATGGCAAAGATGATGTTCTGTTTTACAATGCCTACCGTTTTTCTTGCAATGCAGATCGCGTCTACGATTTTAGATGGTTCATCATCCATGATCACGACATCCGCCGCTTCCACTGCGGCATCGGAGCCGATGCCTCCCATGGCAATCCCAACATCCGCACGGGCTAACACCGGTGCATCATTGATGCCATCGCCAACGAATGCCAGAGTTTTTCCCTCCGACTTTTCTTTTAAAAGCTGCTCGACCTTGGCAACCTTGTCTCCCGGAAGCAGATTGCCGAATACATGGGTGATGCCGATCGTCTCTGCAACCTTCTTTCCAACCTCTTCCTTATCACCGGTCAGCATGACCAGCCTGCTGACCCCCTGTTGTTTCAGACCGGACAACATAGCCGGGACATCCGGACGGACACGGTCAGAAATAACGATGGATCCAAGATAGGTGGACTTTTCAGCAAGATACAGCGTAGTTCCGAGAACCGCAGCTGGTGTGTTTACAACAACTCCATGCAGATCCATCAGCTTCTGGTTTCCGATATAAATCTCCTTCCAGACACCGTTTATTTGCACATTTGCATGGATACCAAGACCCGAAAGCTCTTCCACCTGGCCGATACAACCTGGGTCAACTTCCCTTTTACAGGCCTGTTTTACGGACTGTGCGATTGGATGGTTTGAATTGTACTCTCCAAGGGCTGCCAGACTTAAAAGCTCCTCCTTTGTGCCCTGTACCGGCGAAACATCCGTTACCTCAAATTTCCCGGTGGTCAGGGTTCCGGTTTTATCGAAAACAACCGTATCCAGACTTCCCATTGCCTCCAGGTAGTTGCTTCCCTTCATAAGGATTCCCTGTCTGGACGCGGCACCAAGACCTCCAAAGAAACTAAGCGGAACGGAAATGACAAGTGCACATGGGCAGGAAACAACCAGGAAACTGCATGCACGATAGATCCAGGTACTCCATCCTCCAAAAATGAGCGGCAAAACAACCGCAAGAGCCGCTGCCAGGATTACAACGACAGGCGTGTATACGCGAGCAAAGCGTGTAATGAAGGCCTCGGCTTTTGCCTTTCTTGAGCTTGCATTTTCCACCAGTTCCAAAATCTTGGCAACTGTAGAGTCATCAAACAATTTTGTTGTCTGCACCTTCAGGACACCGGTCAGATTGATAGAACCGCTCACGATCACCTGCCCTGCCTCCACCTCAGTCGGCATTGATTCTCCGGTAAGAGCCTTGGTATCCAAAGTCGAGACACCTTCCAGCACGATACCATCTAATGGCACCTTTTCGCCAGGACGAATGATAATGGTATCACCGATCTCTACTTCATAAGGATCTACCTGTGCTTCTTCTCCGTCTCGCAAAAGATTTGCATACTCCGGATTGATATCCATCAGATCCGTGATGGACTTTCTGGACTTATTTACTGCATAATCATTGAACAATTCTCCGATCTGGTAAAACAGCATAACCGCCACGGCTTCCTCCAGAGAACCGATGGCAAAAGCACCAAATGTAGCAATCGTCATCAGAAAATTTTCATCAAACACCTGACCGTTTTTTAGATTTCTGCAAGCCTTCAGTGGAATATCATACCCAGCGGAAAGATAGGATATCACAAACGGGATCCAGACCCACGATGTCTTCTTTTCCAAAAACAAAGCAAGAATAAAGAATAGTGCACTGACCGCAAGACGGGTCACCATTTTTTTCTGTTTTTTTGTCATATCCAACTCCTTATTCACTACTGTTCATGCGCCAGATGATCAGTAATTTTGTTTTTTATCGCAGAATCTTAAATTCTGCTTCCGGCTCAACCTTAGCAGCTACCGCTCTTGCAGCCTCAACCAACTCGTCTTCTCTGCCGTCTTCCACTTCCATGATCAGGCGCTGAGTCATAAAGCTTAAGCTTGCACTGTTTACACCGTTTAATTTCTTTACACCCTCTTCAATCTTGGCAGCACAGTTTGCGCAACATAATCCTTCTAATTTGATAATTTTCTTCATAATCTAAGTCTCCTTTTCTTGTTTTATTCACTGATATGTTCCATTCCCTGAGCGAGGATCGTCTGGATGTGGGCATCGGCCAACTTATAAAAAACGGTTTTTCCTTCTCGGCGAAATGACACCAGACGCATCTGCTTTAGGATCCTGAGCTGGTGGGAAATCGCGGATTGCCCCATCTGCAAAAGGTTTGCTATGTCACAGACGCACATCTCCGACTGGCTGAGCACATACAGAATCTTAATCCGCGTGGAATCTCCGAATACCTTAAAAAATTCGGACAGATCCAGAAGCTGCTGCTCATCCGGCATCACACCTTCGACCTTTTTTACGATTTCCTCATGGACATGCATAAATTCGCAGGAACCCTCTTCCACTTCCTGCTCAATCTGAATTTTTTCTGCTTCCGTCATGGCATTCCTCCGTTTCTTCATATGAACGTCTATTCATATGTTTATATTACCACATAGTGCATGATTGTCAAGCATATCTTCTTTAAAATGCCAATTTAACGCTTTGCTTTATAAAGGTCCGAAGTTCCGGGACTGCCGTACAGAAACGCATACCCTGTGGAATTTTTACCTCGTGCGCTTGCGCCGCCTATTGTCTCCCCTGCGGCCAAACTCGCGTGCTTTGCACGCTCAGACAGGGCCTCCGGGGAGACGCTATGCTCGCGCACTCGGAAAATTCCAAAGGGTCTGCGCTTCTGTACGGCAGTCCCGGAACTTCTACTTTACTGGCTAAGCTAGAATAGTAAACAGACCATAACTGTATTGAAAAATTTTTGATAAATCGGCTTTATAACAAAATAAGTGCAGGCAATAATATATTTAT
>CAVALB010000047.1:0-19688 GCA_963589345.1 uncultured Selenomonadales bacterium
AGTTCTTCTCATCCCAGAACAGTACGGGATCACCTCGATGCGGTCTGATATGATCTACCACGGTTGCAGTCACTGCATGACCATCCTTCAGGCACCGGACACACAAAGGATGCTCTTTCAAGTACCTCGTCCTTGCCTTCTGCCACTTCCTGTTATATCCACGCTTACCACTGCTCGCCCTGTCTCCACGGTGCAACACTTCATGCTCCTCACAGTACAGACTGTCTGTCAGCTTCGGACAGCCCGGGTGTCTGCACGGCTTCTTTGGTTTCATTGGCATCTGCCATTCCTCCCTTCTATGTACTCAAGGCGGTGTGAAAGGATCAGAAAAGCCACCGCCTGAAGGCACAAAAAAAGAAGCATCTCTGCTCCTTTTCTTTTTCGCCACTATAATCTTATCACCTGCACAATAAAAAGTCAGTACACCTTTAGTACACCTTTAGTGCACCTCTTTTTCTTATAATTTCATATCAGAGAAAATGCCATACCAGTACACCTGATTATGCGTGGCCATTTTTGCCTCTTGTGAAACTTCTTCTCCTTGCTTTCTTGACGGTATGTTAAATTAATAGGGTCCATACCATGTCATACCTTCATGTGATTCGATGTCTCTAGTTTCAAGCACTTCTTTAAACACTGAGTCAATTGTGACCTTCTCTGGATATTCTATGATTCTGTATCCATCCAGTTGCGCATCCTGGCAAAGATCTTTGATAGAAATAAAAATTTGATCATCCAAATAATACGATATACACTCCCTATGTAAACCCTTTTTCGGGGCATGGGCTCTATCGTAATCTATGCCAATAACATGCGATGTCTCTCCACTCTTAAATGGCAAATCATATTCGATTTGTGAATCATCTATAGCATCGTCAGCTAATTTAATAATCGTTATTAAATCTGGAATAGTAACCTGTATTGTATTATCCTCTACTTTCTTCTTTTTCCAAAATAATCCCATGTTTGCACCATCTTTCTTCTTTATATGCGTGTAATATTTTCATTTGTTGCCTTTAATACAAAATACTGAACTGTTATTTTATGTTGCAATAGTTCTTTCTCTCGAAGAACTCCTTTGATGATATCAGTTGCTATGTTCTCCCTGGCGTCCTGCTCGTCTTTCAGGCGATTCAAAGATCCTCGGCTTATATGTAGGTGGCTTTTCCTTTCTATTGACGGCGATGATAATAACAAGTATGGCTATTATCATCGCAACGATTGCAATGATCACCCTACTTTTACCTCATCTGCCAAAGTAAAATCAAATTTCTGCAGCACCTTATCATCCTTCGCTTCTGTGTATATGGAATGTGCCTTTTCATATAACGCTGCCATTGTCGTAAAACACGATCTTGGCATTTCCTGTATGAACCAACAATGGTTGTATGCTAATTCTATATATCCATAGGTATCATCGTCCATTTTCATTACTGTGATATTCATACCTGCCATTTTTGCCATCAATAATGCTGCTTTTTGTAACTGTACAAATTGATCCACTTTATCGGCATCCGGAATCTTTTTATATTTTCTTTTGTGCTCCTCACCTTTTCTGACGATTTCTTCATACATCTTAGCAGATTCTTCAGTTTCTGTCAAAGCATCCTCTTCCTCTGCCAGTTCCTTCTCCATCTGCTTTGTCATCTCAAGATCTATATCATAGTATCTGCATTCGATCAGCATTATCCTTAACCCCCTCTTTACCCAAAGTTATCATATCACAACGCAACCAAAAAAGACAGCCGTCTGACTGCCTTAATTGTACTTTGCATATGCACCGATCTGTATCTGAAGTGCCACGGTGATCTGTTCCATGATAGTTTCATCCAGCACTTTCCCGATTTTTTCTCCAAGCCTTGTTTTATCGAGCGTTTCCACCTGCTCGGCCAGTGCCATGCTCGGCTTATCCAATCCACGGCATTTCTTTAAGGGAATCTGCACATGGGTCGGAAGGTACTTCTTTTTCCATGTCCTGGCTGACAGTGGAACAACTGTTACAACTGGGGAATGTTTATTTGCCTTATTGTTACTTACCACCAGTACCGGGCGGATACCGCCCTGTTCACTTCCTGTCTTTTTCCCGAAATCCACATAATAAATATCTCCACGCTTACACATAATTCCTCCTATCCGAGGACAAAGGCTTCCACCTGTCTGTCCCTCAGTTCATATTCCCTGTTTAACTCCTTCAATGCCGCTTTTCTGTATTTCGCTATCATCGTATGGCTCACATGGTATCGGCCCATCATTATCTCCCATGTCATGTCCTCATCCAGAAGATCACGGATGATATTCCTATGTCTCTGTCCTAATCTGTCTACAGCATTATCAAAAAAATCCAGTTCCTCTTTCAGATATTTGTACCTTTGGAAAAGGAATTCATACCAGGCATCATTCTCCTGTTCCATCCTTCTTCTGAAATTCACTGCTATGCTTGCTGTCTTATCAGAAAGGGTACTGCTCTGCACCCTTTCCCCTTCCTGGTGGGAATAAAGCATGGAATCGATCATATCCTGTTCGCTCACTCCCTGAAACTGCTGTAACTGGAATTCTGTCACAGACAGTTCCCTTCTCATGCTTTTATATTCCTTCATCATCGTTTCTGCCGTCATCCTTATCTCCTCCGATCCTTGCTTTCACTGCATCTATCATGGCACTCTGCATATTGTCCTTACGCTCGATGGCAGAAAGGATATCTTCATCCACGGTTCCGGTGGTTACCAGATGTTCAATGACCACCGTCTGCTTCTGTCCCTGTCGGTACAATCTGGCATTTAACTGCTGATACAATTCCAACGACCAGGTAAGGGAAAACCAAACGATGGTCGAGCCACCCTCCTGAAGATTCAGTCCGTGTCCTGCCGATGCCGGATGGATCAGTGCCACAGGAATCTTTCCGGCATTCCAGTCTTCAATATCCTTTTTTGTATTGATATCCCTTGCCGGGAACCTTTTTAAGATCCGCTCCCTGTCATGCTTAAACCAATAAACCACAAGAAGAGGTCTGCCATTTGCTGATTCGATCAGATCTTCCAAGGCATCCAGCTTCCGTTCATGGATCAGCCGGGCATTTCCTGCTTCATCATAGACTGCCCCATTTGCCATCTGCTGTAACTTATTGCTTAAAGCAGCAGCGTTCACGGCATCGATATCCTGCCCTTCACCATATTCTAATATCATCTCTGTTTCCATTTTCTGGTAGAGTGCCTGTTCCTGCTCGGACATCGAAACCGAAACCTGGTTACTGATGCATTCTGGCATTTGAAGATAATCTACTGCTTTCATGGAGATGCTGATATCAGAGATCAACTCATAGATTTTCTCTTCTGCCCCTTCCCTCTGCTTATAGGAAAAGATGATCTCCCGGTTTCTCTTATCCGGCAGAAAGAATCTGTCACGGTAACCACCGATAAATCTTCCAAGTCTCTGTCCCATATCAAGGATTCCGATTTCTGCCCATAGATCCATAAGATTTCCCGGTGTTCCGGTAAGTCCAACTACACGCTTTGCCATCGGCCTTACTTTTTTCAGATCTTTAAATCTCTGTGCTTTCGGGGACTTGAAGCTTGACAGCTCATCGATGATGATCATGTCAAAATCAAAATATATATTTTTTGTCATCCAGGATACATTGTCCCTTCCGATCACTGTTATATCAGTATCTGCAAGAAATGCATCTTTTCTCTGTTTTGCTGTTCCCATAGCCACGGAATATGTCATGCCAGATAAATGCTCCCATTTTCTGATCTCTGCCGGCCATGTCGTTTCTGCCACTCTCTTTGGAGCGATCACCAGAACTTTTCGGATTTCAAAATAATCAAAGAGAAGTTCCTGAAGAGCCGTCAGTGTAATCACGGTTTTCCCAAGCCCCATATCTAAGATCAGGCAACTGACCGGATGCTCTATGATAAAGTCCGTGGCATATTGCTGATAATCATGCGCCTTGTATTTCATCCAAAATCCCTCCAATCTGATCCGTACTGTCAATAATAAAAACCGGGAATCCCAGGCTCTCAAGCTGGCGTTTTCTTTTTCTCTGCAGCGGTCTCGGTGTTTTCCCCGGAGCCTTTAATTCCACAAATGCCATCTTTCCATCCGGCAGCAGGATGATGCGGTCAGGCACCCCATTCATACCGGGTGATACAAATTTCAGTGCCATGCCTTTTCGCTTTTTTGCCTCATCCCTTAACTGTTTTTCTATAAAACTCTCAAGCATAATTCTCTCTCCTGTTTCCTATAATCTGTTTCCAACTGTTTAAAAACTCTATACGCGCATACGGGTATATGCGCTCATGCACCTGTTCTTTTCTTTATTTCTCAATACTCAATATGATTTATTGGGAAACTGGGAAACAAATGACCGAAGCCCCTTATTTTCCAAGGTGTCAGCATCGTTTCCCACTAGCGTTGCTTATTGGAAATCTGGCAACTTTTACTCCTCACGGACAAACGTTTTCTGAATTCCGTAAAGCGGGATCCTGGTCTTCCCCGTGGTGTTGGCATCGTACTTTTTCCAACCCCCGATCTTATTTAAGATACCTTCAATTTCATAGGAATCCGCCTTTTTGATGTTCGGTCTCTCTTTACCGAAGCATTCCACCCAGATTTCCATAACACATACACGCTCTCTTCGGATCGTCCCTGTGATGCCCTGTGTATCAAACTCACCACCGCCAAGGAACGAACGTCTCTGGTACACATCCATGTCTGCCCAGTTTTCCGGCAGCAGTCTGTCGAGGTATTCTGAGATGATGCCTTCACGGTCATCGGATTCCATGGCATCCTGTTGCATCTTATAAGCTTCTTCTGCTTCCCTGCCTTTTAAGAACAGATCCTCACCTTCGTTATAGAGATGGATTGCTTCTGCCCATATCTGGTCTGTGCAGGTAAGCTCCCATGGATGGTATTTCCCCGTTCCCGGCACGTGCACCGGCCAGAACCTTCTGTTTCCTGTCACATCACGAAGAAATCCTCCTTCTGAGTTTGTGCTGCCGACAATGATGCATTTTCTTGGATGGGATTCCACATTCACACCATAAGCCTGACGGAATTTATCATCCTGCCTGGATACAAAGGATTTCACAACCTCCACTTCTGTCTTTCGGATACCACTCATCTCGCTGATCTCAAGGATCCAGTTATTGATCAGTTTCTCCGATGCGGTCTTATCCTTCATATCTGAGATGGATAAGGAATCCGAAAACCACTCTTTTCCAAGGATGGCAAAGAAGGTAGATTTTCCCACTCCCTGCGGTCCATTAAGGACAAGAATGGAGTCAAACTTGGTTCCCGGCTTATAAATACGTGCTACCGCAGCCACTAAGGTCTTACGGATCACGGCTCGTGTGTATGGTGTATCATCTGCACCGAAATAATCGATGAGCAGCGTATCCACCCTCGGAGTCCCGTCCCAGGTAAGGGAATCAAAATATTCCTTGATGGGATGGTATCTGCGTTCCGAAGATGCCGTGGCAAGAATGGCATCCTTAAATTTTGCCGGAGACCAGATCCCGTACTTGGATCCGAAATACATCTTTGCGTTGGCAAAATCCGTATCATTCCATCCCTGCTTTACCTGTTCCCAGGGAAGCGGTCCGATCACATCCAGTGTGTCTTTGAATTCGTTGTAGACCACGTTTTTAAAGTTCTCATCAAACTTTGTGATCAGTCCCACGTTTCGGATATTATCAATGATATTTCCTCTCCGGTCCAGCTCCAGTCTGCTTTGCCAGTCCATGTCCTCGGATGTAAATTCTTCTGCAGCCTGTTCCTGCTTTTCTCTCATAAGTGTGGCTTTTGCTTCCTCATCCTGTAAAACAAAATCCTGCATAGCAATAAAGGATGGCAGCTTTCCTGGCACAGTTCCTTCCTTTGCTTTTTCATCCAGCTCGCCAAATTTATGAAGCCTTACCACATCAAAAGCACTCAGGAGTTTTCCGCAGCAGGGATCCGTGGCGTGATGGCTATATGCAAACAGGTCATCATAGATCACAACCCCAGCTGCAGAGTCTGCAGGGATATAATCATATCTTCCGGGGATGGCTTTTGATGGACGATACACATCTGACAGGAATTTTTCGATTGCCTGTGTCACACTGTACGTTCGGTTGAATGCCCCGATCAGACCATCCTTTTTTAATGGATCCGCCTGTTTTGTCATGCTCTTTTGCACGACTGTACTCTGTCTGTTACTGACAGGCCATGTGGAGACATCGTGCCAGTCCTTATAGCGAAGAAGCACCGAATCCGGATCCACAAGAGCACCATCGATCTCACGGAAGACATACTCTCCGTCACTGGAGGTACTCGGCCAGTACATCATTCTGGATGGCTCATAGGTGGAATCATCAAACAGTTCGATTCCGATATCAGAAGCAAGCATCCGGCTGACAGCTCCATACTCATCCGGGGTTACATTCCTCGTAAGAAATATAATGACACGCAGTCTTGGTTTTTCCGGCATATGCTTATGCGTGGAATACACCACCATCTTCATGTCAAAGAACAATTCCAGTTCATCCAAAATACCCGGTGTACCATAATCCATATCCAGGGTAATGGCTGACCGAAAGATCACGCAGTCCTTTTTTCTCCGGCCGCCTTTCAGCTTTCCAAGAACAAAGCCGCCCACATCCTTGATATCATCCTGTTTTCCCTTACTCAGCTTTTTAAACTGTGCCATGGTTTCTGCAGTATATTTTGTTTTGGACAGACGGGATATGAACTCCCCATAGGACATCTCCAACCCGTTATATTTTTTGTCCATTCTTGAGTTTCCGATTGAGATATACATTTTTTGCTGCCTCCTTCTTTCTTTTCTTCTTTTCTCCCCTTGTTACACGGCCGACCGCAATATTCGCAGTCGGATCCGGATATCCTTCACAGTTCCTTCCTGCCATTTAACCACCTCCCAACAGGACCAGATTCCTTTCGGCCCGCTTCCATTCCCGTTCCAGCTTCCGTGCTTCTGCAATCAGATGCCTTTTTCCTGAACGGCTTATATCGCATTTTTCCGCCTCGGCATACAGTGCCTTCGCTACTTTCTGATCATTTCCTCTTAGGACGCTCAAGTAGTTTTCCAATGCACGGATATCCTCTTCCTTTGCATACTGCCGGATAAGTGGAAAAATCTTTCTTCCTACCTGTAACGTACAGGGAAAGAACCGCTCCACGTAAAGCACCATCCTGCCGTTTGGATATTCCAACACCAGTTCCTTCATATCTGCCACCTAATCTTTCTTGTAAAACGGACTTTCAAATCCGGCTGCCTTAAGCGGAAGTCCCGCGCACCAATCCGGGCATACCGCCATGATCTGATTTACCTCTTCCACAGAAGATCTCCCTTCCGGTACTTCCAGCACTACCTCATCGTGGATATGGCAGACAATATCAAATCCACTTTTCTCCAACCGGAGCATGGCTTCCGCAAGTACATCCCTTGCCATAGCCTGAACGATGTTCTCACAAAACTTCGCTCCATAGGATTCAATCCTTGTCCATTTTCGGTTTGTACCGACTCCTTCATAGCTGACGCTTTCTGATCCGAATCGGTTTGTAGTCATCCGTGGACGTACATAGGAAAGCACCCTGCCCGAAGGTAGTGTGATCTTTAACATCCCTGACTGGTAATAAACCGTCACCTTTCCGACCGTAGTTATCTTCCGTTCTTTCACGGCAGCCTTTACTGCCCCATCAATCTCATACCAGTAGTTCACAATATGAGGATTGGCATTTCTCCAGGACTGCACCAGACCTTTCAGTTCCTCTTCCTTTACAAAGTTCAGTGCGCCCATACTGACAAGCGCACCTTCTGCCCCTCCATACTGACAGGCAAGGGAAGCAACTTTACCTCTTGCACGGTACGGACTGCCTTTCGTAATCTCCTCGATCGGAATATGAAACATCTTTGCCGCTGTCTGCTCGTAGATTTTTCCGGCACCCCGAAATTCCTCCATAACCCAGCTTTCTCCTGCAAGGTATCCCATTACCCTTGCTTCGATTGCTGAAAAATCACTGACAATAAATCGGCATCCAGGTCTTGCCACAAATGCAGTTCGTATCAGTTCTGAGAGTACTTCCGGCGTAGAATCATAGAAAAGTTCGATCAGGTCATACCTTCCTTCTTTTACAATGGAACGAGCCAGTTCCAGATCCTCCATATGGTTCTGCGGAAGATTATGGATCTGCACGAGCCTTCCGGCCCACCGCCCAGTCCGGTTTGCACCATAAAACTGCAGAAGCCCATGTACCCTCCCATCCGGGCAGACAGAGCGTTCCATTGCTTCATACTTTTTAACGGAGGTCTTTGACATCGCAAGTCTTAGCTTCATCATTTCCGATACTTCATCCTGACTGTTTTCTACCAGCTCTTCCACGGCAGCCTTTGCAAGGGAATCTACCTCGATGCCTTTTTCGTTAAGCCATCCCTTTAGTTGTGATACACTGTTTGGGTTTTCCAGTCCGGAAATCTCATAAGCCTTCTTTGTAGCAGCTTCTTTGTACAAAAGGTCACAGGTGATCGCATGACTGATCAGTTCCCGGTCGACCATGATCCCACGATCATTGATCCGCTGATCCATGCAATACAGTTCCTGTTCTTTCTTTGGAATTGGAAATTTCGACAGCTTCTTTCGGATCTGTTTTTCCACATCCACATCCCGGATACAGTATGTTTTAAAAAGTTCCCACTTCTCCGGTGTATCAGAAGGAAGGTTTCTTGTCCTTCCCCCGTTTGCCTTGGTAGGCTTACACGGCATACAAAAATAACGGATCAGATCTTTTCCCTCTGACATCTTTTTCTTATCCAAGTTTAATGCCCCTCCGACTCCTTCCAGAGAAAGAGGCAGGGAAAGCATGGATGCCTGGACTGCCGTACATCTCCACCCTTCCGGTCTTAAGGAAAGTCCAAAATGACGGTTGATACAATTTCGTTCAAAGGCAGCATTAAAAGCAGTCTTTATGACGGAATCATCAATCAGCATTTCCATGATCTCTTCCGGCATCTCTTCACCGGATGCCAGGTCAATGATCTTAGTCGGCTCATCATTTATGCTGTAAGCAAAGAGCAGGATTTCAAATTGTGGCGATGCGGTATAACGGTGTACCCCACAGTCCGGCAGGGAAACATCCGAATAGGTCTCAATATCAATGGCAAGTGTATCCATGCTTCTTCGCCTCCCTTCTTTTGATCCGTTCGATCCCAACCTTTGCAGCATCCACATGTCCTGCCCGAATCTGCCCAAGAATCGTGCGGTATGTGTTATAGGGGATCTTATGTCTGATATCTTCCAGTTCTTTTTTCAGTTCATTCATATGTAATAACTCCTTATGTAACAGGCGGTGCTGCCACCGCCCTTTTAATTTCTACTGTGTCTTAGGAAAGGAAATCATCCTCTGCATCTACTACATCAAACTCATCCTTAGCATTTGCCCTGGAACCAAGTGGCTCTCCATCCTTTAACTTCTGGATATTACCCAGTCCTGCAGCAATTCCCTTATTACCGTTGCTGTTATAAGCGTAGAAGGTAATGGATACCCTTCCGTAGCAGCCGGAATATACTTCGCTCTGGTCAAGGATCGGCTGCACCTGGTTATCAACCACCTGTGGAGCCTGTTTGGAATTCGCATTCAAGAACATACTGTCCGCATAGGCCTCATCCTCCGGTCTGTCAATGTCACCGTCTCGAAGCGGCATCTTTAAGTTTGCCGGGATCTTACCGCCCCACTTGCCCTTTCCTTCCTCTTTTGCTACGGCAATTGCCTTCTGGATCTTAGCGATCGTTTCCGTATCCTTCTTGCTGATGATACAGGAGACAGAATATTTCGGATCACTTCCGTTGATGGAATCCGGCTCCCAGATATGGGCATAGCTGAATCTGCAGGGTACGATTACTTTTGTCGGTGTGTTTGTCATAGTCTTAGTCCTCCTTAAAATCCGCTTCTGCGGTTGCTGTTTTTATTTCTTCTCTTTTATCTGAATCCGGCACCAGTGTGACTTTGCCGTCCGGCTTGTACACCAGTTTCCCCAGGATCTCACTGAATTTTTTCTTGCCCATCAGTCTCTCCATTTCCGTGATCCCGATCAGGCTCTTTTTATAGATATCTGTATATCCGGCTTCCTTGGCAGCCTTTGCCACATCTTCTTCATCCGTATATTTCCGGTTGCTTCTACCAAGCACCAGTTTGAATCCCGGCCATTTCTTATGGTTTGTGACTGCTTCGTTTTGTGCATAGGTGTAGACTTCCTCTGCCCATTTCTTTAGGGCATCCGCCTGGGTAAGCACCTTTGCAATTTCCTCATCCGATAATTCCGGTGGCGGTGCAAACTCCATCTTTGCAAGCTTTAAGAAATCCTCTGCTCGTTTTCTGCAGGTAAACCTTGCCTTACAGAACCTGCAGTGATCACCGGAGGCATATTCACCAACTCCAGCAAGAGCCATGGCCGCTCCCGGTTCCAGTACTTCATTCCCCCATGTGAGAAGGTCTTCTGCTGAAATCTCCCAAGTTGAGAAGTGCTGGAGACGGGGCTGTACGATGGTAAGTTCCACTGTTTCTATTCCGTAGAGGATACCAAGCATGTCCAGCGCGCCAAGACCATAGATCATAAGCTGTACGTTTTTCTCGGCATCCACCATGACTCCCTTTCCCAGTTTCAGATCGATAATATGGATCTTACGGTCATCCACGATCACCATATCCGCTGTACCAAAACAGTCCTGGATCCGATGTGCAAGGCTTATTTTTAATTCCACTCCAAAGAAAGGATCCTCACAACTTCGCTTTGTTTCTTCGATCTCACTGATGACATAGGACACATAATCTTCCACGGCTTCTAAGAGTTCATCGGAGTAATGATCCGACACCGGACGTCTGGTACGTTTCTTCAAATGCTTATTGATCAGATGCTCCGCCATCGCATGACCAGCTGAGCCTTCTGCCGCAAACGGTGACTGTTCATCTGGATACTTCTCTTCCAGAAGAAGGGAAGGCGGACAGCTTAAATACCGTTTCCCGGAAGATGGGGAGAATCTTGCATGCGCTCCCATTAAAGTACCTCCTGTGCTTTCTTATACAGTTCCGGCAGCTTCTCTTCCGGCACATCCGAGAGCTTCGCATAACCAAACTGTGTGATCAGGTTCTTGACCTCTGTGGTCTTTCCGGCACGGGATTTTTCCGCAAGGAACATTCTCACCGTCTTAAGACTGACCTTTGTTTCTGCTTTCGGTGCTTCCTTTTCTGCTTTCTTTTCCGGTTCCGGCTTCTGACTCTGTGTTTCTACCTTTGCGGGTTCTTCCATAAGTCTATTTTTCTGTACCGCTAGCATTTTTCTGATCCCAGATGCAATCTGTTCATATCCTTCTGCTACAAGTAATAATGCTTCATTCATCGTGCTGCTCCTTTCAAATTCGCTTCAGTGTGGCATCTCCTGTATACACATCGACCTTATTCACACTTGTTTTGTACTTTCCCCAGTCCACCAGGATGTGGAACGGGTACTCCCTTACAACAGTTCCTTTTTTCTTCTTTTTCCCGGCTGTCACTAGGATGCGTTCTCCCGGATATAATCCGTAATGGGTATTGACTCTGCCTAACATACGCATCCACCTCTCACCAGCTTCTGGCTCTTTACGATGGCACGGTATCGTCCACCTGCCCTTTCATCCACGGGAAGTGTCCGAACATTGACTGGCTCAAAGTCGAGGTCAAACAAACGTACAGGTTTTTTCAGTGTCTTTGCATGATCCAGTTCGAACTTCATCCCCTCTGTGATCTCAAAACCAAACACATACACTTCATCGCAGACAGCCATCAGTTCCAATCCCATGTCAATTCCCTTTACCCTCTCTGCCGGATCATTCTCATCCAGGAAGATCGGAAAATAGAGATGTGGGGCAATCGGGATATTTCCTTTTGCTGCTATCTGCTCGGCATAGTAGATTGCCCTTGCCGTATTCATGCGGATGTTCCCACGATATGGGGAACAGATAAAAATTCGCTTCATTGTTTTGTCCTTTCTACAAAGCAAAGTCATGGAAGATACTGTCCATCACAGCCTTGTCCTCACCGGAAAGCTGCTCTGCCAGTTTCTTTAACAGTTCCTGCTGGCTTGGCTTTAGGTACTTCCTGCCGACATAATATCCGTCAGCCACCTTTACCCCTCCGCCATATCTTCCACGTACCGTTTCAATCGGGTGGGCAAGCGTCAGCTCTTCGATGTCATATTTAATTGTCCGGACGGATACACCGAATTCATATGCCAGGTTCTGTACTGTTTCCTGACGTCTTTTACACAGCACATTTAAGATTGCCTCTCGGCGCTCACTTGGCGTCATCTTGCCTTCCACGCTTGCCCACCTCCTTTCTGTTTCTCTTGCTTTGTGGCTTAAAGATATTGGTTAAAGGTGCAACCTTTTTGCACCTTTAGAAAAAAAGTTCTTTTTTTCTTCTATTTTTTTTATTCTCCATGCCCTTATGATTTTTTCTTAAAAATCCATCCATAGAAAAAAGGACAAAAAAAGAGCTGTTACGCAATCTTTCGATTGCAGTAACAACTCTGGCATATAGTATCTCATCAATATGGATCAGGGCTCAGTAGCTTGTCTTTGCTTCTTCGATCTGTTTCATCACATCCGTGAGTGAAACCACTTCTGTATTTTTGTTTACCTTGGATTCAAAATATATTTTTCCATCATCAGCGATCAGGGCATCAAACAGTCTTGGTTTGACCTTTCTGTCACTGTTCAGGTTTCGGATCTTAATTCTCTTCATTTCCGTCCCACCTCCAATACGTGCTTCGTATTACTATTTTTATAATGGCTTTTAGATATCATCCTTCCTTCAATGAAACTCATTCACATTTTTTGCAATTCAATTTCATTTTTCATTGACATTTCATGTAAATCAAGTTATGATTGATGTAAGTCAGTTACATCTTGCAAATACATTATATGAAACTAATTTGCATTTGTCAATCATTTTAATGTAATTCAGTTTCATTTTTATATTAAGGAGGTTGATTACAATGAAATTCGCTGAAAAGCTCAAGAAGCTGAGATCAGAGAAAGGACTTACCCAGCAGGAGACCGCCAAAGCTGCAGGTATTACAACGAGAACCTACGCCAGCTATGAAACAGACGGCCGTTACCCACGAAACCGTGATCTTTACGGAAAACTGGCCGCTGTGCTTGGATGCGATACAAACTATCTGATGACTGAGGATGAAGAATTTATTTCCAGTGCCGCCGATCAATACGGCAGCCGTGGAAAGAAACAGGCAGAACAACTGGTAAACGAACTGTGCGGATTATTCGCAGGAGGAGAATTATCGGAAGCAGACCGTACCGGAGTCATGATGGCTCTTCAGAAGGCCTACTTTGATTGCAAAGAGGACAATAAAAAATACACCCCGCACAAATATCGTAAGGAAAGCTGATGCCCTTTTTATCGGACACGCTTTTTGTTACGATGAAAATGGAGGTGTAACCTTTGGATTCTTATAAAATTTTCAAACAAGCCGATGATCTCGTCCGGCAGTGTGGATTACGAAAGCCGGAGCTGATTGTTAAAGAACTTGGCATTGATCTATATGATGGTGAGGATCTCGGTGATCTGCTTGGGATGTATACATTCCGGTGGAATCATCGCCTGATGTTCATCAATTCCAAGGTCAGCGGCCGACTTAAAGATATGGTCATCGCACACGAACTCGGCCACGATCAGCAACATCGCAGCATTGCCAAAGCGGGAAAAGCTCTGCAAGAGTTCAGTCTTTTCTCCATGAAGGATAATACAGAATATGAAGCTAACGCTTTTGCTTCTCATATCCTTCTGGATAACGATGAGGTGTACTCTCTCGCCAAGGAAGGCTATGACGTTTTTACTCTTTCCCAGATGATAGGCAGTGACGTCAATCTGCTGCTGATCAAAATGCAGGAAATGAATAAACTCGGCTATGACTTTACCGTGCCCTTAGAACATGACAGCCGATTCTTCCGTAACATTAAAGGTCGGTCTCTGCCGGAATATGAATAAAAGGTCAAATGACAGGATGCCAAACAATTGTCTGTGTCCTGTCATTTTTATGTTTTTGTGACAACTCTTTATTTACTCTCTTTTGGATATGGCCTAACTCCAGGAAACAGTCTGGCAGAAATAATTGCTGCGACAAACATAATAACCACGCCTACCAAAATAGGTCTCAGCAGAAACAGATAGCTCCTTGTATCCTGTAGAACAACAAGGAGTGCTGTTGCCCCTCCCGGCGGATGCACCGTATCCGTCAGCATCATGGCAATGATTGCTAAGCATACAGAAATAGCTGCAACATACCAACTGCTTCCTAATAAATTCACGCACGTAATACCAATGAATCCCGCAATAAAGTGACTGCAAAGGAAATTCCTAGGCTGTGCAAGCGGAGACGAGCTGGCACAATAAAGCAAAACGGCGCTTGCTCCGAAAGGTGCCATTATAAATGGCTGATCCGTCACATATGCAAGAAGTGACACACCGCCTATACCTAAAAAGACACCTACGATTGTCATCACAATTTCGCGCCAGTCGCACGGCTTGAAAATATAAAATCTTTTAGTCTGCATTTTTATCTTACATCTCTCCTGTCATATAGAATTATCTTTACTTTATACTTGCACTTACGTTGATATCACTGTCGCTTGAAACCTCTGCCTTATTATCCTGGTACTTCAATGTAAAAGCATATTTTTTTCCATCGGCATCTTTTATGACAAAATCATAATTTCCGTTTTTCTTTACAGTAACAGTAATCCCATCCTCTGTATGCGAAAAATTCACGACATTTGTTGGCACTTCAACCATCTCATAACTGCCGATACCATCAACTGATATAGAAATTTTCTTTTTGCTTCCGCATCCGGTCAAGCAGAAAATTAATGCTGCTATCAATGTGATTGATAAAATCCATTTTTTCATTTCAATATTCACTCCAATCATTTCTTTTTCAAACTGCACATACATTGAGAAAGTTACTCCTGAAATATGTCATGCACAAATTTCTCCAGTATAGAATCAAACGTTCCTCCGGCAACATCTCCGGTCAAAACTTCTTTCCTTTTGTCTGCATAGGTTATCTGCAGATTGTAGGCACACCCATCGCAGACCTCACCTCGTGTGATATGCCTTTCCCATAACGGTGCACCGATGATTCTCTGGAGTTCTGCTGCCAACTTGTAGATCTTTTTAGCATTTATTGTCTCTACCTCTTTGATTTTATAGTGCTTGTCTTGGCCCTGGTAAAGATAATAGACGCATTTGCCATCGGGAAAAATTTCATAAATCCATGTTCGTTGCATATCAATCGTGCAAAGTCCCTGTTCCATAACTTTATACCGGATTTTTGTAATCTTATCAGCCGGAAGAAGCTCTTTCGCCCACTGGTATTTGCATTCCAGACATCCGTAATCTGGATGATGCTGATCATCTATCAATTCACATCCGCCAAGGATAACTTCTTCCTGTTCCGATAATGCAAACAATTCTTCTGATGGATATCCATATATTATCTGCGCAGTTCGCTTGGATCCGCATTCCGGACATATAACCATAGGCTCACCTCATTCCATAACGTCAGATCTACTCCTCTTCGAATAAGTCTGTATCAATTTTCTTAACCTTGTATATGTACTCTGTACTAACTCCAAATTCATAGTCAATCATAAGCTGTGCAAGTCTCTGTCCATCAATGAGGATAATATGCTTATCATTTGCATACTTTATAGCTTCTGCTGAAAATCCGCCAGTAGTTACAAACATACCTTTGCCACCGTCTGGAACAGCACCATTAAACTGCTGCAAGGCCGGGCGGCCAACTTTTTTCTCCAGATCATAGCGTTTTGCTTGGATATAGATAACATCAAACCCAAGTTTATCCTGATACACAATGCCATCAATACCTTCATCCCTGCTAAGTTGCGTTACTTTTCCCGTTCCGTAGCCCATCTTCTCCATAAGTTCAATGATTAACCGTTCAAAAAATTCTGGACTATTATCGTGAATCTTTGTCAGCAACTCATCTCTTAACACCTTATTAAGTTCCGAATGTACTCGCTCCAATGTTTCTTGTGGAGTTTCATCCTTATCATCTTCATCCTTAGTAATCGCATCCTTTGCTTCACTTCCGCTTCCGGTAAATTCTACGAATGAAGGAAATTGACGCAAGGTGTCATCAGTAATCTCATCCACTGTATCAAGAATTCTTTTTCCTTCATCGGTAATAATAAAATGCGCCCTGGAAGGACTATCAATCAGCCCGGCTTTTTTGAGATATGTTCTACACCACCCTATACGATTGCTAAAAACAGATTGCTTTCCACTTGGAAGCAATTCTGCAATGTCATCATCCGTTAAATTAAAATCAGAAATGACCTGATTTTTCACATCAATATAGGCATGTTCCTGCTTATCTCCTAAAGCCTTAAGAAAAGACTTATACATTTTTGAGTATTTGGGCACAGCCATCTGCTCACCTCCTCGCACCTTTCTTATATCCTATTTTCATTATCAGTCCATAATTCGCACTGGCTAATTACTGTCGTAATTGCAAAATCATAATCCTCCGGTGGATAATCATATTTTTTTAACAGTCGCTTTACCATCTTTCGCATCGTAGCTCTAGCTGTTTCTTTTTTCTGCCAGTCTATGGTTCTGTTTTTCCGAAGCATTTCTGTTAATTCTTTTGTCAGTGCTATAAGCTGATCATTCTTATAAAAATCTGTAATATGCTCAGGTTTCGTGAGCGCATCGTAAAAAGCCAGTTCTTCCTGTGTCAATCCAAGTTTCTTTCCATTCTTATACAGATTTGTAATTTCCTCTGCTGTTTTCAGAAGTTCTTTTATGACCTCTTCATTCGTAATCAACCCATTATAGTACGAATTCATTAACTTAGTGATTTTTTCTGAAAACTTCTGTGACTGAACCACATTAGTTCTCTTGTACAAAGATACTTGCTCAGCCATTAATTTCTTCAAAATTTCTACAGCTATATTTTTTTCTTTCATTCGAGAAATTTCATCCAATACCGCTGGATCAAAAAGGCTGAAATTCTCTCCACCTGTCTTACTACTATCAAACAGGTTAATTACTCCCTCGCTCTGGACTGCTGACTTAAGTAATTCATTTATCTGAGCATTAATTTCTTTCAACGACAGATTTTTTCCACCTGTTCCACCATATGTAACTTTTATTACTGTAGAGCGAACCGCTTCCATATAGGCAGCTTCATGACGTTCTTGTTCCGTGGTCATGCTGGAACAAAGTGAATGCGACTGTTTTAAAAGCATACTCTCTTTCAAAAAAAGATCCTTTCGCTCCGGTGCTTTTGCATCTAAAACAAAGTTTACACCACCCTTAATAAGTTTTGCCATTGTTAGTGGGGATCCACCAAAAAAGCCACTGAAATCAAAGCCATGCAGCAAATCCTTACATACCTGTAGTTTTTCTTGGAATTTCGGATATGCAACTTTTGCAATATTCATATCGCCATACCTTGATTGATCACGCTTGGTATATTCCTTCATTGCTGCTTTTAATGCTGATGCAATACCCACATAGTCTACTATCAGACCGCCTTCTTTGTCTTTGAATACTCTGTTAACACGAGCAATTGCTTGCATCAGATTATATCCATGCATCGGTTTATATACATACATAGTAGCCAATGATGGAACATCAAAACCAGTAAGCCACATATCGACAACTATAGCAATTTTCATCGGATCATCATTATCTTTAAATTTTCTTGCAAGCTCTTCTTTATGCGATTTTGTACCGATGATTTTCTTCCATTCTTCTGGATCATTGTTACCACCAGTCATAACTACTCCGACTTTATCCGTCCATGCAGGTCTCATTTCTAAGATGCGGCGATAAATTTTCATGGCAATCGGACGGGAGTAAGCAACAATCATAGCTTTTCCTGTCAGCAGATTTGCTCTATATTTTTCATAATGCAAAACAATATCATTACAGAGAGATTCAATCGTAGAATCCGCTCCCAACACGCTTTCCATTTGTCCCAGCATCTTTTTACTCTTCTCGATGGTCTGTGTGTCAGATTGTTGTTCTAAAATATCGTAAGTGGAATCAATTAATGCTAATGTATTCTCATCCAACTTCAGATGAACAACACGGCTTTCATAATAAACAGGTCTTGTAGCACCATCTTCCACAGCCTGTGTCATATCATAAACATCAATATAATCTCCGAAAACTTCACGGGTATTTCTATCCTTTGCTGAAATCGGTGTTCCAGTAAATCCGATAAAAGTAGCATTAGGTAATGAGTCATGAATAATACGGGCATTGCCAATTACAGTATGTGCTTCCTTTTCCCCATTTTCGTTCTCAGATATAACGATTTTTTCATCAAAGCCATACTGACCACGATGAGCTTCATCTGCCATAACCACAATATTTCTGCGTTCGGAGAGGGGTTGCTCCCCTCGTTCAAACTTAAACATCGTAGTAAAGATAATTCCGTTTGCACTTCTTCCATCAAGAAGTGATTTCAAATGCTCCTTGCTTTCTGCTTGTACTGGTGTCTGACGCAAAAATTCTGCACACTGCGAAAACTGTGCATACAACTGATCATCCAAGTCAATACGGTCTGTCATAACCACGATAGTCGGACTGTCCAATGCCTCCTGCAAAAGGTGTGCATAGAATACCATCGACAATGACTTACCAGAGCCTTGCGTATGCCAGAATACTCCTCCCTTACCATCAGTCTTAGTTGCTACCTTTGCTTTTTCGATTGCTTTTCGTACCGCAAAATACTGATGGTATCCGGCTAACACTTTGAAACGACTGTTGCTGACTCCGGAAAACAGAATAAAATTCTTCAGGATATCTAGCAAACGATCCTTTTGGAACATTCCCTCATAGAAGGTCTCAAAAGATGCATAAGCGGTATCTTCGTTGTTACCATCTTTAGATTTCCATTCCATGAAGCGATCTAATCCAGATGTAATAGTTCCTGCCTTATTTGTAGATAAATCACTAATAACGCATATTGCGTTGTAATAAAAAATGGACGGGATATCCTGCATATAGTTGCGGATCTGATGGTATGCATTCTCTGCACTCACTTCATCCTTGGCCGGACTCTTTAATTCCATCAAAACGAGAGGCAATCCATTGATAAACAGAATGACATCAGGGCGACGATTATTACCATTCTCAAGGTATGTAAACTGATTGACCACATAAAAAGAGTTGTTCTTTATGTTTGTGTAATCAATTAGACGAACAATCGATGATTGCTCCTCGCCCTTCACAAAGAATTTGACTGTAATACCATTTTGCAGGTAATCCATGAAAATGATATTCTTCTGCAGGAGACTGCCTGTATCAAAATCCTTCAGCTTGGCCAGTGCCTCATCGATAGCTTCTACAGGCAGACCACGGTTAATACGTACCAGACCATTACGCAATTCAGCATCCAGCAGGGGACTGCTGTAATCACGATCCATATCCGGAGCGTAGAGGTGATCATAGCCCATATTTTCGAACAGTTCTATGATAGCATGTTCGTATGTATCTTCTGTAAATAAACTCGGCATGTTCAACCTCCTGTAATTTTGTTATATTTCTATGCTAAATGAGAATTTAGAGCAGCAAGCACAAGCGTATTTTGATGAGCTCTTCGTTGT